>CANFLL010000006.1 GCA_947447825.1 Chitinophagaceae bacterium
CATACCGCTTCTCGGATAGTACCTGTAATAAAATTTAGGTGCAATACGGCAACTGGAATAGGGGTTCAAACTTTCACTTTCGTAGATATTGAGCGTTAGTTGAGTAACAAAGCCCTGAGAGGTGGGTATTATTTGATTAAATCTTGATTGAAATTAATTAAAAAAAATCGTAACTATTCAGTGGATATTTAACCACAAGAGTCACAAAGGCTTTCACCAAGAACACAAGGATTGTGTTGTACTTATCTCTTCAGAACTACCATTGGAGGACTCTAAACTTTAGGGTCCTTAGTTTTTTCCTTGTGCACTTTGTGGTAAATACCCCCCTGAACTGTTACAAATAATGTTACTAATTAAGAGCTGTACTAATTTGTAAACTCAGAAAATAAACTAATGACAAAAGGGTTTATTGTTGTCTATCATATTAACACTAAACAAATAATAGTCCATTTAATTAGTCAAAGAATAAAGTCAAATTGAAGTTTATACTCGTCAGAATATATCTTTAAATGCATTAAAACTATCCCAGTAGCCTTAAAAGTGCCGTATTTAGGTCAACTAACTGAGTATTCAGGTCAACTGACGCTGTATTTAATTCCGGAAACTCTGTCTTATAATCTACTAACGGTCTTTTTACATCTAAATATATCGGATCTGAATCTAAATAGGCTGTATCTGAATCAACTAACCTTGTATTTGAATCAATTAACGGAGAATTTAAGAGTAAATACGTTGGTTAAGTATATTTTGAGAAATCATCAAATAGTTATTAGATAACATTTTCCACCTGAGGTAATGTTTTGAATAACTCTACGAACAATGAATTTATTTATCTTTTTCTTATCCTTTACGGTATTGATTCCTTATTTCTTATTTAAAGCATCTCTTATTTCCATCAATAATTTTTCGGTGCTTGATGGTTCAGCAGGTGCCTCAGCAACATCTTCTTCCTTTTTCTTCATGGCATTAATTGCTTTTATAACTAAAAAGACAAAAATGGCTATCACCACAAAATCAATTACAGAGGTTACGAAAGTGCCATATTTAATAGCAACTTCTTCCACAGCTTTGGTAATCACTTTTCCTGCCGCATCTTTCACTTCAGGTATGCCTTCCTTCAACACAATCTTTTGAGAATTAAAATTACCCCCTCCTGTAAGCATACTAAGTATTGGCATTACAATTCCCTCAATGAACGAGGAAGTTATTTTTCCAAACGATGCGCCCATCACAAAAGCAACTGCTGTATCTATTAAATTACCACGAAGTGCAAACTCCTTAAACTCTTTAATCATTCCCATAACAAGCATTTTTGATATTATTTGAAGGGATGAATATAGAAATATTTTTTATTATTTGTAAGAATAAGAAGTTGATAATTGATTGCTGAAAAATATTTGCCAATTCTCTATTCCTTTTTTCTAATGATTTCAGCTTTGATTTAACACATTTTCTTTCCTTCAATACACTGCCTTATCTTCGCCCGATGCAGGATTATTTATTAGGATTAAACGAACCCCAACGAGAAGCTGTTACACACAAAGATGGTCCACTTATGATAGTGGCAGGAGCAGGAAGTGGAAAAACTAAGGTGCTTACAACCAGAATAGCGCATTTGATGGCACAAGGCGTAGATGCATTTAATATACTTGCCTTAACTTTTACCAATAAGGCTGCCGCCGAAATGAAGGAGCGGATTGAGAAAATACTAAATAATAACGAAGCCCGCAATCTTTACATAGGAACATTCCATAGCGTGTTTGCAAGGATATTGCGTGGTGAAGCGCATAGAATTGGCTATCCTAACAACTTTACTATTTATGATACGGATGATAGCCGTAGTGTAATTAAAACCGTTATCAATGAATTGCATCTAGATGATAAAACCTATAAACCAAATATAGTGGGCAATAGGATTTCGTCGGCAAAGAATGCATTGATGGGGCCGAGAGAATATATGTTGGATACCTACATTCAACAAGAAGATATTAGGGCAAACCGTCCGGCTTTGGGGCAAATTTATCTAGCCTATACCGCACGCTGTTTTAAGAATGGTGCCATGGATTTTGATGATTTGCTATTGAAAATGTATGAGATGCTAAATACGCAGCCAGAAGCATTGATAAAATACCAGCGCAAGTTTAAATACATTATGATTGATGAGTATCAGGATACCAATGCGGTGCAATATCAAATAACCAAACTATTGGGTGCTATGAATGAAAACGTCTGTGTGGTGGGCGATGATGCACAGAGTATTTATAGCTTTAGAGGGGCAACCATCGAGAATATTCTTCAGTTTCAGAAGGATTATGACGATGTGAAAGTGGTGAAACTAGAGCAGAATTACCGTAGCACACAAAGTATATTGAAGGTTGCCAATGAGATTATTGGGAATAATAAAGGGCAGATTCCTAAACAATTATGGACGGATAACAAGACTGGAGAGAAAATAAAAGTGGTGCGTACCATGACAGATAATGATGAAGGTAAGTTTGTGGCCGATGTTATTCAGGAGCAAAAATTACGTAATCATTATTTCAACAGAGACTTTGCCATCCTTTATAGAACCAATGCCCAAAGCCGGGCGTATGAAGAAAGCCTACGCCGGATGGGGATTACTTACCGCATTTATGGGGGTGTAAGCTTTTATCAACGTAAGGAAGTGAAAGATATGCTTGCTTATTTGCGGGTTATTGTAAACCAACGTGATGAGGAAGCCCTAAAACGTATTATCAATTATCCGGTAAGAGGAATTGGGAAAACCAGTATTGAAAAGTTAGTTATTGTTGCCAACGAACAAAACATCAGCATGTTTGAAGCTTTGCAACGTGCTGGCGAAATTGGTTTTAAAGGCGGCACATTGGAAGCTATTCAGAACTTTGTTACAATGGTTCGATATTTTCAAACCTTATTAAACGATAAAAATGCGTACGATGTAGCGGTACAGGTAGGCAAGCACACCAACTTAGTAAAAGAATTATTTGCCGATAAAACAACAGAAGGACTAGCCCGATACGAAAACGTACAAGAGTTACTAAACTCCATCAAGAACTGGACGGAGATGCCGGATAATGAGGATGGCGAAGTGATGGCCAAAACATTGGGTGCTTTCTTGCAACAGGTTACCCTGTTTACTGATGCGGATGATGATAAAGAAAATGGTGATGTGGTGAAACTAATGACCATTCACGCTGCAAAAGGATTAGAATTTGGTTGTGTGTTTGTGGGCGGCGTAGAGGAAAACCTTTTTCCTAATGCAATGGCGGTTAATACGCGCGAAGAACTTGAGGAAGAAAGACGGTTGTTTTATGTGGCGGTTACACGTGCAAAGGATAAGTTGTGGTTGACGTTTTCTAACTCTCGGTATCGTTTTGGACAGTTAGTACAGAATGATCCTAGCCGTTTCTTAGATGAGATGCCAGAGCAGTTTCTGGATAGAACAAACTCTGGTGGCGGAATGCGAAATCAAGGAAGTGGTACAAGTACGGGAATCCCTTTTGAGCGTATGCACAAAGGAATGGGTACACCAAATGCGGGTAATGGAAATCCGGGAGGGCCTAAACCGAAACCAAGTTATATGCCTCCGCCAGTAGCGCCTAAGGTAAAAGAACATGTGCCATCGGAAAACTTTGTGGCGAGTGATACTAGCAATTTGCAGGCTGGTCAACAGGTAGAACACCAGAAGTTTGGCTTTGGAATAGTATTGAAAGTTGAAGGTTCGGGGCATAATCCAATTGCTAATATCGACTTTAAGCAGAATGGAGAGAAGAAGATAATGCTGAATTATGCAAAGCTTCGGATTGTGGAGTAAATTAAAGTAATGAAAGAAGAACGAAAACGTGCAAGAACATGGGCAAAGGATAACATACCAGAATTCGGAATAAAAATAATCATAGATAATTTTCCAGTTGAGGAATTAAGCTTTTACAGGAGTGACGTAAAGTCAATAACAGGTAAATCTCATGAAGATGCTGCTTATTTATTTAGTCAAATTTCTATTCTTCCTGAATTGTTAAAAGAAGCAGTTTACATGGGTAGCTCTCCAGATTATGGTTCGCACAATGAAGTTTGTTTTTGGCATTATTTCTACTTTACAATGAATAAACGGTCGAGCTATTTCAATATAATGGAAACAAAGAAAGGAGAGTTTAGAATATATTCGGTTAGTGACGAAAAAGGGTTTGATAAATATAAAATAAAAAACAAGGTTTAAAGCTGCGGTGAGGTGGTTCTGCAAACCACTGCGACTTATACTCTAAAACCTTGTTATGCAAATGTAACTGTAAATCTCTATTTTTATCAACTATATAAAATGGCAGGGAAAAATATTATACTTAACATAGATGGATTGAACGAGGACTTCCTGAAAGGAACTCGTTTAATAGCTATTACTGCCCCGCTGAAAAAGCACCAGTTCTGTTTGAAGTTGAACAATCTGCTCAACCTTAACTTTAAGCTTTGTAGTGAGAAGGAAGTGCCAGTAGAGAAGAAAAACAGGAAGTATTATTTCTCCATCTTTCAATCTACGGAGCCAACCAATCCATTTATGGAATACATTATTTATCATACACAATATGATGGGGAATATTTACTTCCAGAATTGAAGCATACCGATTATCTGTGGCTCATTCGTGGAAATGCTATCGAAGAGGATCATTTTAACTTCATTAAACAAGGGATAAAATCTATCAGTGGCGTACAAATGGTCGCTGAGATATATCCCGAGCAGATAAAAAGTAAAGGCAATTTGGTGTTTGAGTAATAAAACACTTTCTAATTAATAACATCCAAAGCCCCTTTAGGGTTGGGGTTTTAATCATAATTCATGGTTACAAAAGAAAAACTTAGGATAGATAAATATTTATGGTCGATAAGGCTATTTAAAACAAGAAGTTTAGCTTCTGAGGCCTGCGAAAAAGGAAAGGTGAAGCTGAATGGCGGCTCGGTGAAACCTGCCAAAACAGTAAATGTTGGAGATGAATACGAAGTGAAAACAGAAGCAAGAAAGTGGCTGATAAAGGTTACCGGATTGGTACATAATAGGGTTGCTTATGCCGAGTCTCTCAACTTTTATATTGATATAACGCCTGAGGAAGAGTTGGATATTACCAAGTTTCAACCTTCTTCTTTTCATACGGGCAAACGCCTTAGTAAGGTGGGCAGACCTACCAAGAAAGAACGTAGGGATTGGGATGGATATATGGAATAAACTAACGAGGTGTCTTTGGGGATATTAAGTACCCAATTTTAAATACGAATTATCATCAACAGGACATATTTCCATTAAATAATTAATCAGAAGAAACTTAGTTGATATACTAGTCACATAAACCTCTTTTCTTTGTAGGCATTTATTTTTTTAAGTTCCTTTTTGTTACAATACTCTTGAATTATCTAATCAAATGAAGAAAACTATTCTACCCTTACTATCGTTTATGCTTCTTGGTGGCAATTTGATAGCTCAAACATTTTCGAAAGATTCTACTAGCAAGCAAGTTCACAAGGGATACAAAGAATCTATATTTCCAGGTGGTAAAGAAGCATGGATAAACTACGTTCAATCGAATGTAAACGGAGCTTTGGGCAAGTACATTCTTAATCCAAAAGGACTTCCAAAGGTTCAGCAGAGTGCTTATGTAACCTTTAAAGTAGATAAGGATGGAAGTATTACAGATGTAGTGGTTACAAATGCCGCTGAATTAAACCCCAAATTGGTTGAAGAAGCATTGAGGGTTATAAAAAGTAGTCCTAAGTGGACTCCGGCCATGAGTGATGGAGAGTTTATTACCGAAAAAGGAATGCAAACAATTACTTGGGAACATGGAAAGAAATAAAAACTAAAATTGAAACAAATGAAAAAGATATTTTTAATACTAATAGTGGCTGTTGTTATTGTTACTGGTTTAAATGCACAAAGTCAGGGTTCTGATTCTGCCTACTATAAAGGCAACGTATATCACTTTGGGTTTTCAGGATTTAATGCCAAAGGGGATAGCCTTTTTACTTCTACGCAAATAGAGGCGGAATTTCCTGGAGGGGCAGTTGCTTGGAGATCTTATTTAGAAAGAAACCTAAAAACTTCTGTTGGGTCTAAATATATAAAGATTCCAAAGGGAGAATCAAGTGCAATTGCGAGAGTTAATTTGAATTTTCAGATTGATGAGCTTGGTAATATTCAAGACATACAGGTTGATAGTGTTTCTCGTGCCACGGTTCATGAAAAAATTATTCAAGAAGCAATTAGGGTAATTAAAAAAGGACCCACATGGACACCAGCTTGGCAAAATGGGAAGAATGTTCGTTATAGGGCTTTACAATCTATAAGTTTCGTTTCTTCAAAAGATTAATCAAACTCCTCCACATGCAAATAGACATTATCACTGTAGCACCCGAATTATTGGATAGCCCATTTAGTCATAGTATTATGAAGAGGGCACAGGACAAAGGCTTGCTTACTGTCCGTACTCACAACCTTAGAGAGTGGGCAATAAATAAACATGGTCAGGTAGACGACTATCAATATGGTGGTGGTGCAGGCATGGTGATGATGTGCGAGCCTTTGGCAAACGCTATTGAGTACTTGCAAAAGACGACTACCTACGATGAAATCATATATATGACGCCGGATGGCCCTACGTTTCAGCAGCAGATGGCTAACCAATTGTCGATGGCGGAGAACTTACTCATCATCTGCGGACACTATAAAGGCATCGATCAACGTATACGTGATTTGTATGTTACCAAAGAAATCTCTATCGGAGATTATGTGTTGAGTGGTGGCGAACTAGCTGCAGCCGTAGTAGTGGATGCAATAGGTAGATTGATACCCGGTGTGCTAAATGATGAGACGTCTGCCTTGTTTGATAGCTTTCAGGATAACTTATTGGCTCCCCCCGTTTATACCCGCCCGGCAGAGTTTAAAGGATTGAAAGTACCTGATATATTGCTTACCGGGCATCCATTAAAGATAGAAGATTGGCGTATGGAGCAAAGCCTGCAACGCACGAAAGAAAGAAGACCTGATATTTTAGAGTGAGGGGAGTTGAGGGAAAGAGGAGATAGGAAAGGAGGATAAGAGTGGTGGAGGAATATAGGGAAGAAGTATTGGAGGATAAGAGGATAAGAGTATTGGAGTATAAAAAAATAGGGATAGAACTATTGAAGCTACAAAAACTTGGTGTGTATCTATTATTAACACTCTTATCCTCTCTCCACTTTCCCTTTCCCCTACTCTTATCCTCCTTTCCTATCTCCTCTTTCCCTTCTCTTCCCCTCTTATCCTATTTCCTCCTTCCCTAATAACCTATACTTACAGGCAATGTTCCCACCGCTTTTGCCTTGCCTACTAGTATATCTGCTGCGGCTTGCTGAACTATTTCATCGTCCTCATAACACGCAATGAGGTTGGGGGCATTGCTCGAAACCTTCATGGCATAAGGATTACCAAAGAAGAGCGTTGCTGTATTTGCTTGTTGTTGCAACTCATTAATCAAATAAACAGAAGCCTTACTCAATCCATAATTATTGGCAGGGCGGCGACTATAATTGTGAACACCAATTACGATGGCATCGTACATTTTATGTTTAAGAAGCGTAATTAATTCTTCTGCACTTTGTCTATCACCAATAGTATCTATCTTCTTAGCCCCCGTTTGAGGCTCAATGGTCTCTTTGGTGATTACCGCATTAACCTCTCCCGAAAAGAAATAATTATCACTATTTACCTCAGATTTTAATCGGGTAGCTATGGCGTTTTCCTTGCTCACCCCAATGGCTATATAGGCTATCTTTCGTTCGGCTTTCAATGGTATAACTTGGTTATTATCATTTAGTAGTGTAATGGCATTGCGCGCCACTTCTGTTTTAATGTATTTAGTTTCTACGTTTAGGTCTGCTACTAGGTTACGTGTATCTACAGGCTGATAGTGGTTTAGCCCCATGTTATATTTAACCAATAATATCTTTCTTACGCTAGCATCTATTTGTTTCCAGCTAAGTTTTTTGTCGGCAATGGCCTGTTTTGTTTTAGCAATTGTTCCTTCTATGTCGGTAGGCAAACAAAGCATATCGTTGCCCGCCACTAGCGCCATCATACTTGCTTCTCCATCTGGAAAGAACTTGCTAATGCCCTTCATTTCTAGCCCGTCAGTAACGGTTATGCCTTTAAAGCCTAGTTGTTTTTTGAGCAATCCATCTACCGCTTTGCTCGATAGGGATGTGGCCAAATGCACTGTGGTATCTATTGCGGGAATGTATAAATGAGCCATCATCACACTTCCTACTCCTGCTTTAATCATCTCTTTAAAAGGATAAAGCTCTAACGAATCCAATGATTTTATTGATTTATTGATAACAGGCAAATCCAGGTGACTATCCACTGCTACATCGCCATGCCCAGGAAAGTGTTTGGCACAGGCCATCACGTTTTCGGCTTGTAATCCTTTCATGTATTGAACCCCAAAGGTTGCTACTTTATACTTGTTTTCTCCAAAGCTCCTGTCATTAATTACCGGGTTTTCGGGGTTATTGTTAACATCAACTACGGGGGCGTAGTTAACGTTAATGCCCATTCTTTTACACTGAAAACCTACGGTGTTACCCATTTGATAAATAAGATTAGGGTCTGTAGTTGCCCCCATCATCAACTGATGTGGAAAGTTAATAATGCTATCGAGCCTCATACCCAAACCCCACTCTGCATCAATGCAAATCATCAGTGGAGTCTTGGCAATACTTTGGTAATAGTTGGTCAAATTTACTTGTCTTGCTGGCCCACCCTGAAAAAAGCAAAGCGATCCTACATTATACTTCTTTATGATGTCTGTAACCTGCTGCACATGCTCGGGGCCAAGGTTGCTATGCGCCCTGATAACCATCAATTGGGCAATCTTTTCATCAACGGTGAGAGAGTCAAACTGTTGTTTAACCCATTTTTTGGCAGCTCTTGATCGTTTGTAAAAATCTTGCGAGAATCCACTATGGACTATTGATAATAGTAGGCAAACTACAATAAACTTTCTGTTCATTAATCAAAATTATAAACACAAAATAAAGCTTTGCTAATTAAGTAGTAATTGTTTATTTTTTGATTTAATACACGAAGTCAATAAAATGACGGAAATGTATATCTCCATACAATTATTTTGATGATGAAAAATTTATTTTACGTCTGAAAGACACAATGTGCATAACTTTTTTGTCAATGCTAAAAAAATACCTCGTAGGTTACATCCGAAACAAAAAGTAAACAATGATTTCTTCGAAAATATCTTCAATAAGATGCTATCAAGCGTTGTTTCACAATTTTGCCATCATCAATCTGGCTTTTGTGGTTTCACATCTTCTTTCTCTTTTTAAAGGAACAATTTATCCTGCACAGTCTTCATATCATCCCCCCGTTTAGTAGCTTTTAAATCATTCATGTTGTAATTAAAGCATTTCAAGTTTCAATGATTTTTTTAATGTGTGCTACAATTTCTCTTTGTTAGTATGGCGTTATAAAATTTTAGCGTGAAATATTTCATAGTTAGTGTGATTTAGAAAATATAATGCTACAATTTCTTTTTGTTAGTATGACATTATAAAATTTCACCGTGAAATATTTCATAGTTAGTGTGATTTGAAAAAAATAATGCTGCAATTTCTTTTTGTTAGTGTGACATTATAAAATTTCACTGTAAAATATTTTACAGGTAGCTTTTTATTCAGAATTGCTACATCATCTTTATAAAATTAATAAAATGAGAACACCTCAAATAAGTGTAACTAAGGTTAAAAGAATAAAAAATGATGACTTGGCAGATTCAGCCAAAGAAATGAGTGATGCAATTTTTGGCAATCCTATCGACTTTTCACCGCCATATCCTTCAACAGCAGACGCAATTACAAAACTTATTACACCATATACAGCCACAAAAGCAGCGCATAAATTAGGAGGAAGACTTGCAAAACCAGCTTTTGATGCTGCTAGAAAACTGTTGATAGCAGAAATGGTTTTATTTGTGGATTATGTTAATGGAATTGCAAAAGGAAATCTAGATATTCTTCATGCTAGTACACTACCTACAAATGAAGATGATAAAGACTTTAAAAAATTAATTTCTGATGGAGCTGTAGTTCAAAATATTACTGACAAGAAAGGATTGAGTGGACAAATATTGACAGATTGCGACAATTTTGGAGTAGGTGTTGAATATTTAACTATCATATCCGAAGCCGAAGTTCTTCCTGTAGGTGCTGTGGTTGAAAAAAATGGACAATTAACTTTTCCTAGTGGTTTTACAGGAAGTTTTTTTACTCACATTTTTTTAACTAGAAAGAAGACGTTCATTAATCTTAAACCCGGTGTTTTCTATTACATATACTATGTATTGGTTTATAAACAAACGGTTGGTAGATTGAGCGAACCATTGAAAGCTGTTTGTAATTAATTAACTAGGAACTAAATGTAAATTCGAAATAAAAAATGTTTTATTGAAATACTTTTTCATTTCAATTATTAAAACAAGTTCTTTTGTTCCGTTCTTTACAAACAAAATTTCTAGTATGCATTTCGACAAAGAATCTCGACGGGTAGTAAGAAAAAATATATTTTCTAAATTGGTGCAGGCTTTTCTTCAAGGTGTCATTGTGCTAGCACCCATTGGCGTAACAATTTGGGCAGTATTGTTTCTTTTCAATTCAGTTGATAATATACTGCCTAGCATACTTCATAAAATTGTTCCCTCTTTTGTAGGAATAGATTCGGAAGGGAATTTTAAAAAAATTCCTGGCCTAGGGTTTTTAGTTGTACTCACCTTGGTAATGTTAATAGGCTGGGTGTCCTCTTCTTTTTTTGTAGGAAAGATTGTTTCTTTCATGGACAGAATTCTTGAAAAAACACCGGGCATTAAAGTAATTTATACTACAGTAAAAGACTTATTAGAAGCTTTTGCAGGCAACAAAAAGAAGTTCGATAGACCTGTACTGGTAAATGTAGATGGCGAGGGAGTTTGGAGGGTAGGTTTTATCACACAAAAATCTGTTCCTCATTTTGAATTGGAAGAACATGTTGCAGTTTATGTGCCACATTCCTACGCAATTAGTGGTATTTTATATTTTGTTCCTCCCAGCAAAATAAAACTACTTAACCAAGTAAGTGCGGCAGATGCGATGAAATTTACAGTAAGCGGTGGGGTCACAGCGGTGTGACAGAATACCGGTAACAAAAAACAGAAATTATGGCTGATAAAACAGTTTTCGACGTATTCAAAAAAGAAAAATCAACGACAACTGTTTCAGCAGGAAAAGTTATACCAGTAGTTTTTTGTTTGTTATTCGATGATTCTGGGGCTTACATTGAAGTGCGAAACCACAAATCAAAACCCGTTGAAGTAGATTATCAGCAATATAGCGGCGTTGCCAGAACAATATTAAAGCAAGTAACTACCATACACCATCGGTCAGATTTTGTTGTCGATTGGGAACATCCCACAAATCAAGTTTATCTGCACGAAAATGATGCACTCATTGATCTTCTATTACAAACAAATCAATGGATTACAGAAGATGGAACTGTAATTGAAGCGATGCCAGAAAAGGGCTCTCTACAATTGGTTTTAACCACTCTTGAAGATGAAATAAACATAAATTCTACTTTGATAATGTGGTCTGAAAATAGAACTTACCACAATTTTGAATTCATTAATGAAAACCACCTGTTCGCTGAAAATAAAGTAGTAGAGACTTCACCTGTAGGAAGCAACTTTAAAGCATTGCCTTTTTTTAATACCAATGTTAAATTAAAAGACTTAGCCAAGTTTCTTTCAATCTTTTTTTCATTTACAAAGCATATTGACTTAGCGTATGATGATAATGTTGTAAGTTTTTCTAAACATAAAATAAAAACCACACCAGTATTAATTTTTGAAAAGATTGATATGGATGATGCCTTGTGCATGAGGGTTGCGCAGATATTGCCCGGCATTGATGCAAGTTTATTGAGCGATTATGAGCTTTCTTATTTTGCTTCTATCAATGATTTGGAAGAAACAATTGAAGTGAAACCAATAGAACAAGAAAATAACGGCACTTATATCAACGAAATACATACGCTTCTAATAAAACACATTCCAAAATCTGTGAAAGACAAAGAGGGAACTGTGATTTTAGAAAGTGATTTGTTTATTATACCCAAAGAAATAGCCTCCGAATTTATATATGATGAGTTGCCATCCCTGCTTTCTACTTACAAAATAATGGGAGCTGAAAATTTGAAGGCTTATAAAATTAGTACCAATAAACCGATACTAGAATTAAGGTTAACACATGGATTAGACTTCTTGGAGGGATCTGCAAGTTTGCACTTTAACAATGAACAATTTTCCTTGTTTGATGCCTTACAGCAGTATAGCAAGAATAAATACATATCACTCAGTGATGGAACAAATGCAATTGTTAATGAGGGATATATGCAAAAACTGATGCGCATTTTCAATAAAGACAAGGAGAATGTAAACGTTTCTTTTTTCGATTTGCCCCTTCTGGATGGTTTGATAGACGAAAAGTTGGCGGAAACAATGTTTGCTAAGTCAAAAGAAATTTTTCAAGGATTTAATGATTTACATAAAACAGAAAATCAACTACCCAACATAAATGCCACGCTACGGCCTTATCAACAACAGGGGTATCATTGGTTGAAATATTTGCAAAGTGTTAATTTGGGTGGATGTTTGGCTGACGATATGGGTTTGGGAAAAACGTTGCAGACTATAACGCTTTTAGCATCCATTTATCCTGAAGAAGCAGTGCCAACTCTTGTGGTAATGCCAAAGAGCTTGTTATTTAACTGGGAAAAAGAGTTGGACAAATTTGCACCTCAGATAAGTTATTATGTATATCATTCCCCCAATAGAAATTTAGAAGAAGCTACTAAAAAAAATCTTATTCTTACTACTTATTCAATGGTTCGAAATGATATTGAAAAGCTACAAGAAATTCCTTTTTGTTATGTAATCCTTGATGAATCACAAAATATTAAAAATGTTTCATCTCAAGCTTCAAGAGCAGTAATGCTGCTTCAAGCTCAACATAAATTGGCATTAAGTGGCACTCCAATAGAAAATAATTTAGGAGAATTATATGCACTGTTTCGGTTTTTGAATCCATCAATGTTTGGAAGTCTAGAAAATTTTAATAAATTTTATCTATCGCCCATTCAAAAAGATAATAATCTTGAAACAACAGCCGATTTGAAGAAAAAGATATATCCATTTATTCTGAGAAGGCTAAAGAAGGATGTACTTGCCGAATTGCCAGATAAAATAGAACAGGTTTTGTATGTTAAAATGAGTTATGAACAAAAGAAATTGTATGAACAAAGAAGGCAATATTATCAAGAGGCCATTAAACAGCAGGTGGCCATAAAAGGGATACAAAACACACAATTTTTTGTTTTTCAAGCATTAAGTGAACTCAGACAATTGGCATCTACACCAGAAGGAACAAGTAATGGATTGATTAAGTCGCCAAAAATTGAGCTTTTGATGGAGCAATTGTTGGATGCAGTTGCTAATAAGCATAAAGTATTGGTGTTTGTAAATTTTTTGATGGCATTAGAGCTAATTGGTGAAAAATTAGAAGATCAGGGTATTGAATATGTAAGTATGAGTGGATCTTCGAGAAATAGACAGCAATTGGTAGAACGGTTTCAAACAGACATAAATTGTAAGGTGTTTTTATTAACGCTAAAAACAGGTGGTACAGGGCTGAACTTAACGGCGGCTGATGTGGTGTTTATTTTTGATCCTTGGTGGAATAAAGCCGCAGAAAACCAAGCTATAGATCGGGCTCATAGAATTGGTCAAGATAAAACCGTACTTACCTACAAATTAATTACAGAAGGTACAATAGAAGATAAAATTTTGCTATTACAAGAGAAAAAATCAGAAATATTCAACAATATTATTTCTACAGATAGTGCTTCCTTAAAAGCAATTAGCGAAGAAGATATCCAATTTATGTTGGGTGTATAAATTTAAAAATTATGATAGACCCTAGTGATTATACGGCTAGAATGCATATTGAACAGCATTACACAAAAGATACCATTGCCGATGGTTTATTTAAATATGTAAAGGCATTTTTTTTAAAGGATACTGATCCCGATTGGCAAAATGAATTAACAGTACAAAACACGCATACCTTATTGACCAAAAAGTCTTTCACAAGGTCTGACATGGTTTTGATAGGTTACTCAGTTTTTTATGATGAAGAAATTTATCGTGCTTTTTTGAAAAGTTTGCCATGGTATTTGCCAGTTGCAATCGAAAAGTTGGTTTGGCTTGATTCCATGACTTCAAGAGATATGGAAGACTTTCTAAAATCATATATTGATACACATAACCAGAACAATCCTAATAATCTAGTACCTCATCAAGCACATGATCTTTCATTTTTTCCCAAAAAATCGGATTACTATTCTCGTGGTTCGCATGGAGATTTGTATATTCCAAAAGAGATGAAGGAGTTTATTATTAGGTTTTATACAAAGCCTATTTACCAAGATTTTGTTCCTCTTTCAGAAATTCCTGAAACAACTTATATATACAGTGCAGAAAAACAAATTTTTGATGAACTACAACAAATAATTTCCTATCACTTACTCGGAAACATAAAATTTAGTGCTTCTGGAAGACCAGTTGAATCTACATTGGGAAAATTTCAAAAGAGCTGTGGAATAGAAGAGTTTTATGGAACAGAAAATGAAAAACTTAGTAAGGTTAGATCAAATCTTATTGCAGGAATGCTTTATGGTCTTGCCCAAAAAGATTTTGAAATAGATAATCTTGAAATAATTAAGTTTCTATTCAATAAACATTATCAAACCTTATTCACACCGCAATTTGTGCTAACTGGATTTAAAGGCTGGAATTTGTTTGAACCTTATGCGGATAGAAATAAAGATATAGAAACAAAACTAATGACGGTTTTGGGCGATATGCCACTCAATGATTGGATGAGTCTTGAAAACCTAACAGAGTTATTGGGGTATCGATTTGTAAATTTAAATCCGCTTACGGTTTCCGCTGTTCAATCAAAATTATATTACGAGGAAGAGTTGCCTTTAAATGAAACCAAAAGAATTAGTTTAAACTCTGGCACGTATAACTCTTATATCACTACTCCTTTTTTAAAAGGGACTTTATTTCTTTTTGCTGCTTTTGGATTAGTGGAAATAGCGTATGACACACTAAATGTTGAAAAATTTGGAAGTACTTATTTTTCAAGTTATGATGGATTGAAATTTTTTAAACTCACCGCTTTAGGTGCATATATTTTTGGAATTAACTCAAAGTACGAGCAACCAATCATCACTACAGAAAAGGCAAAAATATCTTTGTCGAATGATTCATTGATGATTATTGCTGATGGCAAAATGACAGCACTAAATGATAAGATGCTTTCGATTTATAGTGAAAAATTGGGAGACACTCGTTATAAGGTTTCGGCAGAAGCTTTTTTAAAAGATTGCAAAAACAGAAAAGAGATAGATAATAAAATTGTTTTGTTTAAATCAATGATAAATGGAACTATTCCCTCGCTTTGGGAAAGATTTTTTAAGGAATTACTAACCAATGCTTCTGCAATAAAAATAAATAAATTTCTTCAAACATATTCACTGCCTGTTGAGGATAAGGAACTCCACAAGATTGTTGCGCAGGACACTATTCTTAAACAAATTGTATTAAAGGCGGAAGGATATAATATCCTAGTTCCCAATGAGAATGTAGTTAAATTCAAAAGCCGATTAAAAGAGCTGGGCTTTATTGTCGAATAATAAGTTACAAAATTGCAGCCACACTCAAATATCTCCAATCATGATTGTTTTTAGCATGGGACGAAGATGTTTGAGTGGCAGTATTTAATATCTTAGGGGATAATATATTTTTGTCTACCAATTTTTTTCTGCTTACATGAATCAACTCAATTATCGAAGCATTTTTCATCCATTCTTCTTGGGGAGGTTCATAGCCAACTTTTCCTTTTCGCCAAGTTATCGTGTCAGGAAGTTTGTTTTCTACAGATTTTCTTAAAATCCATTTTGTAAATCCATCTCTTATTTTAAAGGATGATGGTAAAGAAAAAATGAATTCTACTAAGTCATGGTTTAAAAAAGGTAATCTAACCTCTCTGCTTTGAGCCATAGAATTCCGGTCTGCATACCTTAATAATTCTTGCAATCCTACTGTTGTGGTATTATAATAAAGTAGGTCTTCCATTTTTTTTACTACAGGCTTCTGAAGAGTATCCTTGTTTTGGTATTTTTCATAGAATTCCTTTTCAATGAAAGGAAGATTTTTTTGTTCAAATACTGCTTTTAATTGTAATTGGCTTGCTGTTTTTTCAGGCATAAATGCAGCAGCATAATTTTTAAGATTCCATTGATCCAGAAAACCATTCGCTTGTAGTAGACTTTTTTCTTTTTTAAAATCACAGTAACTCACGGTAAGTTTTTCTTGCAAAAACCAAGGGGTATATTTTTTATAGCCTCCAAGAATTTCATCTGCACCTTGCCCATCCAGTAAAACAGTAACCCCTTTTTCTTTTGCTAGTTTATATACCATAAACTGTGTGAAAACACTTGCACTCTGAACGGGTTCTTCTTGATGAAACATTAAACTTTCCCAATGCCTCACATAGTCTTCGGCTGTTGGGGTTATGAAATGACTGTCAAAATTTTCGTAACTAAAATATTGCTGCACCTCTTTAATGTATGCACTCTCATCATGTTTGAACCCAGGAAATACGGCTGAAAATGTGTTTAAAGACTTTAAATTATTGCCCATTAAAACAGCAACAATACTACTGCTATCCAATCCTCCACTCAACGAAGTACCCAATGATACATCGCTTCTTAGTCTTCGTTTAATAGATGCGGTAAATAACTCTTGGAACTCCTCAATTGTTTTTCCATCTTCAGTTAGTAGTCTTTTTTCTTTTAATTTTTGAATTGAAGTGGATAGTGAATACCATCTTTTCATTTGAACCTTTCCCTTATCAGGCTGAATAGATAGGTAATGTCCTGGGGGTAAAGAAAGTATGTTACTGTAAAATGTTTGTGTTTGTTTAATTGGGTTCTGGGTGTAACCGAGAGAGAGATAGTTTAATACCATCGTTCCATTTAATTCTTTTGGTACACCAATTGCCCAAAGTGCTTTCATTTCACTGGCAAAAAGAAACTGCTCAAACATGCCTCTTTGCTGATAATTTGTGTGATAGTAAAGTGGTTTTTCTCCAAATCTGTCTCTGGCAATCCACAATTCTTTGGCATCCGAATCATATAATGCAAAAGCAAACATGCCATCAAATTGATGTAAACAATCTTTGCCCCAAAAATCATAAGCTGCTGGAATAACTTCGCTATCACTATTTGTTCTGAAAGTATATCCCTGTTTTTGAAGTAAATTTTTCAATTCTACATAATTATAAATCTCGCCGTTAAAAACGAGTGTATAATGCAAATAATTGAATGGCTGTGCAGCAGCATTGCTTGTATCTAGAATAGCTAGTCGTTTATGACCAAGGCAAACTGTATTGTCATCATTAGTCCATTTCCCTTCGCCATCAGGTCCTCTGTGATGCAATGTGTCCATCATTATTTGAACTTTTTGGGGCTGAACTAAAGTAGAAAATGGAGAAATGATGCCTGCAATGCCACACATAAAATTGTTTTAATAATGTAATAAAGTTCTAAAAATTGTTGCTGTAAATGATGGTAAAAATAATGTATTGATTCGCCAATTATTTTTTCTTGATGCTAATATTAAAAATCCAATTTCAACCAAGTATATTTGTTCAGTCAATTAATAAACTTTTTTTTAACGTCAACATTAAGACCCCACGTTTTAATATTTGAATTTGGTCAACAAGCATAATTTATGGGCAATATTATTATAGGAGTAATCATAGCTTTCATTGTAAGCTTTTATGCAATGCCAATTATTATTCAACTTGCTGATCAAATTAAAATATTTGACATTCCCGACGAACGTAAAGTTCATAAAAAACCAATTCCTTCTCTCGGTGGCTTAGGAATATTCATTGGCTTTATGATGGGTTTATTGTTAACTCAAAGTATTCCAGCAGTGGCTGGTCAGTTGCAATATTTTTATGCTTCTTTTTTGGTAGTGTTTTTCTACGGCATAAAAGATGATATTTTGAAGCTAGTTCCAATGAAGAAAATTCTTGGACAGCTCATCGTTTCAATCATTCTAATTTTCAAAGCAAATCTAGCAATTAGTAACCTCTACGGGTTTCTTGGGGTAACCTTAGTAATTGAATCATTAAGTTACATGTTAACTTTAATGACAATTGTAGTTATCATGAATGCGTTTAATTTAATTGATGGCATCGATGGTTTGGCAAGTTCATTAGGCATTCTTTCTTGTTCTGTTTTTGGTGTTTTTTATTATCTTAATGGAGATATGTTTTTCGCTTTAATTGGTTTTGTTTTTCCTGCTAGCCTTTTTGCTTTTTTGATTTACAATTACTCTCCTGCAAAAATCTTCATGGGAGATACGGGTTCCATGTTAGTGGGATTAATAAATGCAATATTGGCTATTCATTTCATTGAAACAGCAGCAACTTCAAATGTATTATACTTAGAAAATGTTAGAATCGCCCCTCCTGCTATGGCCTTTGGAATTCTTGCAGTTCCTCTTTTTGATACCCTTAGAGTCTTCGGAATTAGAATATTGCACGGTCATTCTCCCTTTTTTCCGGATAGAAGACACCTTCATCACCTGCTGTTAGATAGAGGATTTAATCACAAGCAAATTCTATTCACCTTGGTTTCTGTGGCTGCACTTTTTATAGTAATTACTTATTTTACCCTACCCATTGGTTGTACTTTTTGTATTCTTATTCAAGGAACAATCTTTTTTTCAAGTGTGTATTTAATGACTAAGCTTGTGAAGACTAAGAAACAACTTGCCGTAGTAAGACACGATATTCATGTAGTGAAAAGTGCGGCTAACTAACCATAATAGACTTCTATTAGGTTAATAAGCCGCACTTAATTAAGAAAGATATTTTCCTTTTTTTATTCTTAACTCTCTTGAAGGAATGGATATTTATAATCAGTAACAGGAACATAAACTTCTTTAATTGTTCTTGCACTCAACCATCTATATAAGTTAATCATACTTCCTGCCTTATCATTTGTTCCGCTTCCTCTTGCGCCGCCAAATGGCTGCTGACCAACTACTGCACCCGTAGGTTTATCATTTATATAAAGATTTCCAGCAGCGTTTCTCAATTTGTTTGTCGCAAATTCTACAGCAAATCTGTCTTGTGCAATGATAGCTCCTGTTAAAGCATAAGGTGAAGTTGAATCTACAAGGCTAATTGTTTCTTCAAATGCTTCTGCATCGTAAACATAAATGGTCAATACTGGCCCAAATATTTCTTCGCACATAGTTTTATATTTCGGATCAGACGCCTCTATTACGGTAGGTTCTATAAAGTATCCAATGCTTTTATCATAATTACCACCTGCAATAATCTTCACGGTTGGATTGTTCTTTGCTGTTTCTATATAGCCAGAAATTTTATCAAAGGCACGCTCATCAATTACAGCATTAACAAAGTTGCTAAAGTCTTCAGGAGTTCCCATTTTAATAGTTGCCAATTGTGCAACCAATTTTTCTTTTATCGCCTCGGCAAGATTACTTGGTAGATAAGCCCTAGACGCCGCACTACATTTTTGCCCCTGAAACTCAAATGCGCCACGTATCAAAGCCGTTACTGCCACATCTACATCGGCACTTTTATGAATCAACACAAAATCTTTTCCGCCTGTTTCGCCTACAATTCTTGGGTAAGTTCTGTATTTATTAATGTTCTCACCAATGCTCTTCCACATGGTATTGAACACATTGGTGCTTCCTGTAAAATGCACGCCAGCAAAATCTCTGTGCGAAAAACAAACTTTTCCTAACACCGGACCATCCACATAAATAAGATTAATTACCCCATCTGGCAAGCCTGCTTCTTTTAGTACTTGCATGAAGATATTGGCAGAATAAATTTGCGTGTAAGCAGGTTTCCAAACCACCACATTGCCACAAAGTGCTGCACTAGCACAAAGATTTCCGCCAATAGCCGTAAAATTAAAAGGACTTACTGCCAATACAAAACCTTCTAATGGTCTCCATTCCACACGGTTGTTCATTCCGGGAGAAGAGATAGGTTGTTGTTTATAAATCTCGGCCAAGTAGTGTACATTGAAACGAAGAAAGTCGATAAACTCACAAGCTGCATCTATTTCTGCCTGATAAACATTTTTCCCTTGCCCCAACATAGTAGTACCCACAATGTGGTAACGGTATTTGGTAGCCAACAAATCGGCAGCCTTTAAAAAGATGTGCGCCCTATTTTCCCAGCTCATTTCCTCCCAACTACTCTTTGCCGCCAATGCAGCTTCTATAGCTTGGTGCACATGCTTTTCTTCTCCTTCGCTAAAATGCCCCAATAGAAAATCCTTTTCGTAAGGGGGATTAATGGCTATCTTTTTATCCGTAAAAACCTGTTCACCTCCTATGTACATAGGAATATCTACAGGGGTATTTTTTAAAGATTGAAGTGTTTTCTTAATGGCAGCCTTTTCCGGACTATTGGGTGCATATTGAAAAGTGGGTTCATTAACCGGCATCGGATAAGAAAAAGTACCTATTGTCATAATTAAATTTTAGGTGTGCAATTTACGGTTTTCAGTTTTCATAATTGGCGGTTAGTAGGTTAATTGGCTTTTAGGATTGATTTAACCATTGTTTAATTCCCAACTCGTCGTTGTTGTGTCTATTGACTACTTGATAAAATTTCACTTATCTGCTTTATGTTGTTGGTCAAAAGACACAACAACGGCGAATGGGTGGGAAGAGCAGTAAAGGGAAAATAACAACAATCTTAGCGAAGCCACGCGTGAAAGACGGCGCGGTAGCAGCGAGTCCGTTTAAAACGCTGATTTGACGTGCGCTAGCGGAGAATGAGAGAGAAGACCAATAAAGGAAGAAATATTTTTCGCATATTAATTCGAGAAGAATACAAAGTATTCCAATATATCACGAATCACTTGAATTAGTATTTTCCTTAGGTATAAGTTTATCAAGTAATTTCTTTGTTGATATGATAGGAAGAATCAATTTCTTTAATATTGTTCCTTGACATCTTGTATAAATAATTCCTCGGGAAGTAGAATATGAAATATTTGCAAGACTTGTAATTAAGTCAGAGTTAATCTCAATGGTATTTTCCAGATTTACCAGCTTCTCTAAATTCTCTAACTCAAAAAAGTATGCTAATTCAAATCTTCCTTTAATATCAATAGGTTCATTTGTGAGGGTAAGTAGTTTTATATTACAAGTAAAAATTACACGGATTTTTTTTTGATTCACACTAATTGCTGGCGAGAATCCATAGCTGATGTCAAAATAGTACTTTTCACTTTCTAAATGTGAAAGATCTGTGTTATTTTCAATAAGAGCATTTAATATAATTATCTCATCTATCTTTAAAAGCTCTATATCAAAGTTATCATTGTTACTCATACTAATTCTTTTTCTATATTGACCTGATGAGCTGGTTTTACATTGTTCTTCTTTATATCAGCATATTCTATTTTCTGTTCGCTAATATTGCCAGCTCCATCTATAATCATTTTTGCATGGCAAGTATTATACGGTATTTTGACTTGCGTAAATGTTGACTCCTCAGTTTTTGTGCAAACTGCAATTATTGGCTCTCCAAAAGCTATTTGCAACTTAGTTAATGTCTTTATCGTAAAATTCTGAACTCCCGATAACCATTTTGATACCTCTGCCTCGCTTTTGTTTAGCTTTTCTGCTAATAATTTTTGTTTCCCTCCAAATTTCTCCTCTAATAATTCATGAATTCTTTCAAGTATATCCATTGAAAGGTTCACCTCCTCATTAATTTCTTCGGGGGTATTTTCAACTATTTGATGGAAATTTTTTAGTTTCATATCTCAATTTCATAATTAATTAAACAATCTATTGTCTGATAATTTATCTCTCTATCTAACAACCCTTTGTCAAGCCTTTTTGCAATTTTATTCGCATTACTAAAATGCTCTTTTACGTTTTTGCAGTTTATTGGATTTATGTCTGTTTTAATATCACCATTCAGCAACACAAGAACATTATCTGTTAATCTAATACAATATAATCGTAGCCCAAAGTCCTCCTTATTGGCGTCCATAATTGCTTGACTTACAATTGGCAATGCATGAGCCGCACTCTCAAATTTAAAAAAGTAAGATCTTGCCCCTCTTTTTCCAATCTCTTTAATTGTTTTATAAGCAATTTGCAATTCTTCAAGATGCTGTGGAAACTCTTTATTATCAAATTTTTGAAACTCCGCCAAAGAACAATCTCCTAACTTGACTGAGTAGAATTCTACCTTACTAGTTGACAATTCGTCTATTTTTTCAAAAGTTACTCTCAACTTAATTTATAAGTTAAGAACAAATATATAGACTTTCAGTTTAGATAATCTAAAAATATTTATTCGGTTAATTAATCTTTTAACAAAAGTAGGTAAAAACAACAATCAGCAGAATATTAGTTGCGCATTTTATTTAGTTGTCAAAGCCCAAAGTATCGTCGTTAGTCAAAAGACGCAACCGGCGAATGAGCGGGAAGTTGAATAAAGAAAAAGTTTCTGTCATTTTCCCACACAATTCCTACATTGCATCTGGTTAAGGGGTACAGGCGTTGCTTTGGTGCAACAAGAATCTAAAAGTTTCATCACTCATACTTCTTACATGTTTTCAATTGCTAGTTATCGGGTTGCCACTAAGGAAGGCTTCGCTTCTAGCGAAACCTTCCTCGAAAAAACCTCTTTTAAAGCCTTCGATACAGGCATCTTCCACTTTAATCATCTTGTTTTATACGTTCCACCAACCAGATAGGGAGGCATATTTGGCATGTCTCCCCTCATATAGTGTTAACCAAATACGGCATAAGGTTAACCAAATGCGGCAAAGTGTTAACCAAATGCGACGTAAGGTTAACCAAATGCGACAAAGTGTTAACCAAATACGGCAAAGTGTTAACCAAATGCGAAATAAGGTTAACCAAATGCGGCAAAGTATTAACCAAATGCGACGTAAGGTTAACCTAATTTTTAGACTTAGTAGTGAAAAATAATTGAATAATTTAAATTAAATGATATGAATCAAGTTATAATAGATTTTGCAGGATATACCGACGAATTAATAGCAACAGATGCGGCAGCAGTAGTTTTAGGTTGTAATGCTACTAATACCAACTTTAGTGTGGTTGCCCAGCATACCGCCGTAGTTTCCGCATTGGGTGTCTACAATCCTGCCTTGGCGGCATGTGCACACGGCAATGAGGCAGACACAGATTTAAAAAACACGAAGAAAGGATTGTTGGTAATTGCCATGAGGGTATTGGGAGTACAAGTAAATGTACAAGCCAATCGCGATAGAATCAAGGCTTTGAGTAGTGGTTTCCCGATGGAAAAAGAAGGTAGCCACCAAGTAATGGGCGATGTGGCGAATTTTAAAGTAGCTGCAGGAAGTGTAGCAGGATACATGAATTTTAGTGCCGATAAACCAAAAACATATTCTACTCACGGAACCATTTTTGCCTATTGGGATGTGGCTTTGGGGCCTACGCCTGCCGATAAAAACAAATGGTTTCAACGGCATAGCAATGGGGTAAGCCTTACCATTGCTGGATTTACGCCGGGTGTGACTTATCCTTTTGCCGCCGCCTACAAGGGGCTTGATACAGATTTGCTGTTGTGGACGCCTACCATGAATAAAATGGCGGGTGATTAGGTTTGTTGTTTTGAATTTTGAATTTTGAATTTTAATTAAAAAAGAGAGGCTGCCCCAATTGGAGCAGCCTCTCTTTTACTTATTTCCTAAATTTAAATAATTACAACCTTAAACTCTAAACTAACAACTATTCTGCGGGCTTATCACCACCTGTTTGTTTAGGTTCTCCATTATTTCTATTTTCCCTTGGGGGTTGCGGCCTTTGGGGATGTCTATTTTGAGGAGGCCGCTGTTGTTGAGGCCTTTGTTGTGGCTGTCCACCATTTTCCCTTTTGGGCTGTGGCTGATTATTTTGTGGAGGCCTTTGCGGATTCCTGTTTTGTGGAGGCTTCTGCTGAGGAGGCACATTGTTTTCTCGCCTCGGTTGCGCAGGTCTGTTTTGTGGTTGCCCAGCATTATCCCTGTTTTCCCTTGGTTGCGTAGGTCTGTTTTGTGGCTGCCCCGCATTATCTCTATTTTCTCTTGGTTGTGCCGGTCTGTTAGGTTGCTGACCACTATTTTCCCTGCTCTCTCTTGGCTGTGGCGGTCGTTGCTGCCCTCTTTCGCCACCACGATTTTCTCCTTGTGGTCTGTCGGCGTTTCGGTTGCGGTCATCTTTCCGTCTATTTTTTTCTAGCGGCTTCAATGTAATTTGACCAACTAAATCAGCATATTCAGGTTCAACATCTTTATTTTTTCCTACGCTCAAATCTAAAGGTTCCAAGTCGGTAGGCTTCACGCCCTGACTATTTAGCTTTTTAATTTCTTTTGCGCGCTGAATAGATAATGGATAATGCTTGCTTCCACCCTGAAGCATATACCACATAAGGTTCTTAAAAATATCTTTTTTAATTAAAAATGCATTGCCTTTTGCTGTTTCCAATACATCTGCATTATCAGGAAAATGTTGTAGCGCATCAAGATACGTGTCTAATTCAAAGTTTAAACAGCATTTTAAACGACCACATTGGCCACTCAATTTTGTTTGGTTGATAGATAAGTTTTGGTATCGTGCAGCGGTGGTGTTCACGCTTTTAAAATCGGTTAGCCAAGTGCTACAGCAAAGTTCACGACCGCAACTGCCAATGCCTCCCATTTTTGCCGCCTCTTGCCTGATGCCTATTTGCTTCATTTCCACTTTAAGCCTGAACTCATTAGCAAACATTTTAATCATCTCTCTAAAGTCAACCCTATCATCGGCAGTGTAAAAGAAGGTTGCTTTTTTTCCATCAGCCTGAATTTCAATTTCAGACAGTTTCATTTGCAGTTTCAGTTCAATGGCAATCTCCCTACTTCTCGAAAGTATTTTAGCTTCACGTCCTTTGCTTATGCCAAAACTTTCAATATCTCTTTCAGTGCTTGGTCTCAGCACTTTTTTAATTTCTGGATCAAGTTCATTCATTCCCCTCTTTTTCAGTTGCATCCGTACCAACTCGCCCGATAAACTTACTTCCCCCACATCATAACCGCCAATACCTTCTACAGTTACGTAATCCCCTTTCTCAAAATATTGCAGCGTAGTGTTTCTGAAAAAATCTTTTCTACTTCCATTTTTAAAGCTCACCTCAATAATTCTGCATTGACTTTCGGCATCATCAACAGGCAAATTCACTAGCCAGTCATGAACGTTCATTCTGTTACATCCGCCCGTACTACACCCACCATTACTTTTGCAACCGTTAGGTTTTCCAGTGCCACATGATCCGCAACCCATATTTTTTTCTTTACAAAGTCATTAATTAGTAT
This sequence comes from Chitinophagaceae bacterium, assembly GCA_947447825.1. Taxonomy (GTDB): domain Bacteria; phylum Bacteroidota; class Bacteroidia; order Chitinophagales; family Chitinophagaceae; genus Parasediminibacterium. The sequence goes on from CANFLL010000006.1 coordinate 25,595, forward strand.
TTCATCAAAGCAATCGTAACTGATTTTTGTTTGATGACGTAACAGAAGTGTAGCAAATTGGTGGGAGAAAAGGGGGATTAGTTATTGTGTTTTTGATGAACAATGCTGTATTGTTCAACCAATTTTCAGCAATGTGCTTTTCTATTTATGGCAGAGAAGCTGTTTTATTATGTGATATAAAGCTTTAATTCTATGTTTATATATATGAATTCCCTACTTTTTCTTCCTTTCTTTTTCAATCTACAAAATCTTCAACGCCTCCAAAAATAGTGAAATAAGAAACAGATTATTATACGGATACTGGAAAAGTTTATTTAACAACAATTATTTACAGTCTATTTAGCTGGAATTAGGGCAATGTTTTTTCTTATAATTGTATTTGAAAGTTATTATCAATCTATTTATTTTATCTTTTATTTGATTGCAAAAGTTTAAAATTTAAAACAAAAGAAGATGAAATGAAGATGTTTAAATTAATCCATTGGTTAACTCCTTTTCGTTGAGTCCTGTAAAATCCATTGTTTCTTTCAAGGACATTCCTTTGTTTTTTAATTTTTGTGCAATATTTAATTTACTTTTAAGAAGCTCTAGTCTACTTTCCTCTCTAACCTCTTCTCTACCTTCTACTCTACCTTCTACTCTTCCCTCTTCTCTTCCCTCTTCTCTTCCCTCTTCTCTACCTTCTCTTTTGGCTTCTTCTTTCGAGTATTCTAAAGCATTAAAATTGTCTCTAAAAACCTTCAGGCTTGATTCATAGCCATGCCTTTGTGCTTCGGTAAATTTTGCTAACTCGGCACTTTCAAAAGCTTGTATAAAAACAGTATCCTTAAAAATGGAAGGAATCACCTGAAAGTCTTCCAAATGTTTAATAAAGTATAACCATTGGTCTAGGCGAGAAGATAATTCTTCTTCAGTTTTTAAAAAATTGGGCATCTCCAAATAAATGTAGGTTAGTTTATCGTAAAAAACTTTCCCATACTGGTTCTTCAACTTAATGGTGTGCATCACTTCATCTTTGGATTCTTCGTTTTTTGTGTCAAAAGTAAAGTCGAGGATTCCAATGCAATACACCGCACTAAGTTTATAGTTCCACTCCCCCTTTTCGGCTTGCTCCACAATCGGAAATGTGGAATAATAGATGGTGCGATCTTTAAAATAGTTCTGCTTCACTTTTTGCAGTTCTACAATAAACTTCTCGCCTATTTCATTTTCACAGTATATGTCATAAACAGCTTTTCTATCTGCCACCGTAAAACCTAATTGCTCAGTACTTTTAAAACTAATACTTTCAATTTTACGTTCTTGTTTTAGAAGTGCATTTAAAAAATCAATTAGCAATGGTTTACTGGCTTCTTCAGCAAAGATTTTCTTAAACCCAAAGTCGGTGAACGGATTTACATATTTTGCTTTCATAAACTAAATGTTGTTTGGTGCGAAACTATGTTTAATGGTATGAAACAAAGTAATAAATTTCATAAATGGAAATTGGATAGTTAAGAGTTGAATATTGTCATTTTGAATTTCTATCAGTAAAATAATCATCCTCGCAAGAATATTCCTTTATAAACATCTTTTAGGGAAATTTATTGCCTTTTATACCTACACTTTATTACTCAAAACTTCCTAGAAACCTATTGAACATTGAAATGTGCTATGTTTGTGAAAACAGACTTTTAATTGAACATGGGCAAATTCTTTCTTTCGTTTCTGCTTCTTTGCGCTTTATTGATGAAGGCAAATGCACAACAGAAATTTTTTATTTATGTCGAATCTGAAACAAAAGAACCTTTTTATCTTTTGATTGATGGAAAAACAAACTTCAGTTCGTCTTTAAATGGATTTTTAACCATCCCACAAATGTCAAACGGTGATTATGATGCGGAGATTGGTTTTGTAAAAAACAAGTATCCCGAACAGCATTTCATCTTATCTATTAAAGGAATGGATGTTGGATTTATTCTCCGAAGAGCCAAAGACAACACTTTTAGTTTATTGAATCTTCAAACTTTTGCCACACTGATGCCTGTTAATCTTGCCAACAATAATGCAGGAAATGTGCAATCCTCTTTGCTTCAACAACCTATTAGCAATACCAACACCAATCTTACTAATAAGTTGAAACAAAAACCCAATTGCACCATTGCTTCCGATGCAGATTATAGTCTGCTAAAAAAGCAAATGCAAAATGCTAAAACCGACTTGGAAATGATTGCTGAGGCACAGACCGTGTTTGAAGACAAATGTTTTTCTGTGGAGGAAATAAAAAATCTTGGTAAACTTTTCTCTACGGATAAAAACAAACTCGCTTTCTTTTTAGCAGCTAAGGAAGCCATTTATGATGGAAATAATTTTGGATCATTACAAGGGCAACTCATTGAACCCGCCATCATAAAACAATTTAAAAACGCCCTCTAGCCAATGCTGCGATATTTTATTGAAGTGGCTTATAAAGGCACACATTACAGCGGTTTTCAGACGCAACAGAATGCTGAAACCATACAGTCGGTTCTTGAATTGGCATTGCAAAAAGTGTATAAATCCCAGTTTCAGCTCACTTGTTCTTCCCGCACTGATGCTGGCGTTCATGCTTTGCAAAATTTTTTTCATGTAGATACAGAATCTGAGTTGAACCTAAAGCAAGTTTATAATGTGAACGCAGTTTTGCCAAGAGATATAATTGTGAAGAATATTAGACCTGTAGCGCCAGATTGGCATGCTCGTTTTAGTGCCACTCATCGAGAATATAAGTATTACATCACCAGAAATAGAAACCCATTTTTAACCGAAACAGCGTGGTTTTATCCGTACGACTTAAATGTGGAAACACTGCAACAGGCAGCAGAAATACTGCTTACGTACGCAGACTTTACTTCTTTTTCTAAACGTAACACGCAAGTGAAAACTTTTATCTGCAACATTATTACGTCAAAGTGGGTGCAGGAAGAGGGATGCTTGGTGTATAATGTGAAGGCAAATCGTTTTTTAAGAGGGATGGTTAGAGGTTTAGTAGGCACAATGCTTCAAGTGGGGCGTGGGCTGATTACACTCGATGATTTTAAAAAGATAATTGAAGCCAAAGACTGCACAAAAGCAAATTTTACCACTCCTTCAACAGGATTATTTTTGGTAGAAGTTATTTATCCCGATTCCAAAGAATAAGATTTTTTGGTTCTCTTGATTTGGAAATCTGAGTCCAAAATGAGTCGCAGCAGGCTAGAATCTGGAAATCTGGGTTGCCGCTAACCCGTTTCATGTTAGATTTTGGAAATCTGAGTCCAAAATGAGTTGCAGCAGGCTAGAATCTGGAAATCTGGGTTGTGGCGAACCCGTTTTACGTTAGATTTCGGAAATCTGAGTCCAAAATGAGTCGCGGCAGGCTAGAATCTGGAAATCTGGGTTTCTGCGAACCCGTTTTATGTTAGATTTTGGAAATCTGAGACCAAAATGAGTTGCAGCAGGCTAGAATCTGGAAATAAGTAATGAAATGATTTTTTCAATCTATCTCACAATCTGCCCATCCTTCATCTCAATAATTCGATCACAGTTTTTTGCAAAGTCATCATCATGAGTTACCGCAATAATGGTTTGCTTTCGTTCCTGAGCTAGTTCCCTAAAAATATCGAAGACTATCTGCGTATTTATTGTATCAAGATTTCCTGTTGGTTCATCGCCCATAATGATGGCAGGGTCATTAATTAATGCCCTTGCAATGGCTACCCTCTGCTGCTGACCACCAGATAGCTTAGTCACTTTTTTTAATGCTTGCTCTTTCAGTCCTAGCATCTCTAAGTTTCTGTAGGCCTTTTCTTCAATCTCTGTTCTGGATAATCTTTTTAGCTTTAGGGCAGGAATCATTACGTTTTCAAGTGCAGAAAACTCTGGCAATAAGTAATGAAACTGAAACACAAAGCCAATGTTTTCATTACGAAATGACGCTAGTTGATTTTGAGATTTATTAGTAAGCACAGTATCTTTTATGATTAGTGAGCCTTCATAATCAGTGTCCATCGTGGATAGAACATACATTAAAGTAGATTTTCCACAACCCGATTTGCCTACTAAAGCCAAAAACTCGCCCTGATTAACCTCAAAGCTAATTCCTTTTAATACCTGAAACTTTTCTGGCTCGTAGAAGTGCTTAACGATGTTGTCTGCTTTTAATATAACGCTCATATAATTGATAATTGTTAATTGATAATTGTTAATTGATAACCTACACAACCGATTTTGTTCATTATCAATTGTCAATTATCAATTAAAATCTATCCTCTAAGAATACTTACGGGGTCAATTTTAGAAGCTTTGTGCGCAGGGAGATAGCCGGCCACAAAAGTGGTTATCAATCCAAACACAAACGCCAGTAAATAATTGTGTGGGTAATATGTCATGGGGAGATGATGCATTCCCGCAATTTCAAACTTCACATTATTTACCAATCGAGAGATGATGTAACCCAAGACCATCCCCACACAGCCTCCCAAAATGCCAATGATAATGGCTTGTGTTAAAAAAATTTTTGTGACATCGCCACCCGAAAATCCCATCGCTTTCAGGATTGCTATTTCACGTATCTTTTGGTTGATGGTCATATTCATAATGTTGTAAATTCCAAAGCCTGCCACCAATAAAATGGTCAGCGAAACGGCTCTGGCAATGGTATCCCTCAAGCTAGAACCTGCAACTAATTGTTGGTTACCCATTTGCCATGACTCTACCTTGTAAGGTATAATCGATTTTATGTTGTCTATTAATGGTTGCGTATTGTTATAATCCTCCATGTCAATTTGAATGTCTGTCACATAGTCTTGATTCACGCCTAGTAGTTGTCTGGCCGCATTAATGGCTATATATGCTTTTGATTTATCAACGCTTAATACATCTGTTCTAAAAATTCCTATTACTTTATAGTTTCTAGAAATGCCATCTGAAGTAAGAATATTTACGTTGTCGTTCATTTTTAAACCTAGGACTCTTGCCAATTCCACACCCACAAAAATGCCATCCGAACGATATTTTAGTTCGCTCCAATTCCCTTGAATAATATGTTTGGCACATCCATACACTTTATCCTCACCGATCACATCAACGCCCGAAACTGTTCCATTTACTTTGTTACCCGCATTTTTAAAGAACACACTAATGTTCACCTGAGAGGTAAAGCCTGTTAAGTTTTTTTGTTTGGCCAAAGTGGCAAGTATTGCAGCAGAGTTTTTGATGCCATCAGTATACTTAATCACTTTAGCATTCCGCACATTAACGAGATCATTAGGATATATTTTTTGGGCAATGTTTGAATGGTCTGTCGGGCCATCATTATAAATGCGAACATGGGCTAATGCACTGAAAGCAAGATCTGCTTGTGTGTCGTTTACGCCAGACATGAAGCCTGTCATAAATATATACATGCTGATGCCAAACGTTACGCCTAGCATGGCCACAATTGTTTGCTTTACATCGGTGGTGAGGTGAACCTGAGAAATGCGATTATTAATAGAACTTAACATGAGTTGTTATTTTTTAGGTAATTCTAGTATTTCATTACCTGTTAAGCCATCTGTTATTTCTGCCCACTCTAAAGTTTTGATGCCAGTTTTGATGCCTACTTTTTTGTGTTCTACTTGTAGTGTAATTGAATCCCCTTCTGCTAAGTAGTTTGCAGGGATTACCAATACATTTTTCTTCTCTTTAATGATGAAGTTAGCTTGTAATTGCGTTCCATCTTTTAACAATTGTGGATGCTCTGTAAATGTGGCTTCCACAATAAACGATTGGCTAGTGGCATCGAAAGATGGGTATATTTTAGAAACAGAAGCTTTGTAAACATGGGTTTTATCGGTGTTTAACGAAAGGAGTACTAACTGATTCAGTTGAATTCTGTTGATGTCATCCTCCGCCACTTGCAGACGGGCTATTACTTTTCCGTTGCCCATGTCTGCAATGGCTTCTCCTTTTTTCACATAATCACCATTTTTTTTATAAACGTTTAGTATCAGTCCATTTGCAGCACTAATGACCGAATAGAATCCATTGTTTTGCTGTTGAATTTGTAATTGAGCCTTTGCATTTGTAGCATTTAAGGTTAAATTTTGTTTTAAATCCGCCAATTGTTTTTGCAAAACCTTTATGTTAGATATGTCGTTTTTATATTGCAATCCTACATTGTCGTAATCAGCTTTTGACACGGCGTTGGTAGCTATTAGATTTTGGTAACGACCAAAGTTGATAGAGTCTGTTTGTTTTTTTATGTTTGCTTGGTTAATCTGTTCTTCCAATTGTTGAATTTGCGGCGCATCACTTGCCATTTTTGTTTGGGCATATTTCAGGTTCTCCATTGCATTCGTTACTTGTGTTAGTTGCACATCATTTTGAATTCGAAAAAGTGTTTGTCCCATTTTTACTGAATCACCCTCTGCCACCAGAGATGTCGTTATATAACCTTCAGAATTAGCGGTAACCTTGTATTGGTTTACTGTAACTGCTTTTCCACTAGCAAAAACCGCATCTACAATGTCTTTATGTTCGGGCTTTATTCCCTCTTTGTTTTTACAAGAGAATAAAAGTGCTGATAAAACTAAAATTGAAATAAAAATGTGTTTCATAATGATGATATAATTACTGTATAACAGGACTCTTATTGATTTATTGCCTAGCCTCAATTACTGCTTTTGTATTTAATAAACTTGATAGATTGTTTAAGTATTGATTTTCTGCCACCAAATAATCCTGAAATGTTTTCAGATATATATCAACGCTAATTAAACCCATATTAAATTTTTGTTTTGATAGCAGCATATTTTTACCAAATAAATCAAAGTTGTTTTTAGAGCTTGTAACTAATGCAGAAAAAGTATTTAAATTTTGGATTAATAATATATCATTGATATTGCTTTGGTCTTTTGCTACTTGATAATTTTGTTCTGCAATTTTCTTTTGGGTATTGATGCTTTTCAATTTATTGTTGTTAGCAAAGCCAGTAAATATTGGCCAATTTAGTCCCAAACCAATGTATTGATAGTCTGCCCATGCATTTTTAGTAAAGCTCATCTCGAACCGATCTCTATATTCTTGAAAACCAAAATACCCTGTTGCTGTAATTTTAGGAAAGGCTTTTGCTTTCTGTTCTTTTATCTGTAATTCATTGATAGTAATGTTTGTAGAGTATGGTACTAATGTTTTGTCGGAGTTCAAATTAATATTTCTTGAAGGAATATTTTCTATGTCCAATGGTATAAGTATAAAAGTTTTTTCAGGGGAAAGTCCAGCTAATACTTTAATGTTAGCCACTGCCTGATTAAACAATTGTTCACTTTGATAAATATTCTGCTGCACATTGTTTTTGTTAATTTTTGCCAGATTTACTGCACTAGCATCAGAAAGTCCTTCGTCAAACTTTTGTTTGATAGCAAGGAAAATACTGTCTACTACCAGGATGTCCTTTTCTGCAATGTCTATGGATTTTTTTGCAACTAAGGCTGCATAATAATACTGACCTAACTTTAATTTTAATGTTTGCAAGAAAGCATCCTGCTGAACAGTATTTAATGCAATATTTTCTTTTGCAATTTTTGATTGCAAAATTGCTTGCCAATCAAACAAATCCTTTGTTAGGGTAAGTCCTGTATTATAGGAATAGTGCTTTCCAAATTGTAGATAGGCAGTACTTCCAGGATGTCCCACTAAAGCACCGGGAACAGGTGTGACAGATTGTATCAGATTGTCCTGACCATTAAAGCTAGCAAATGCTTGTGGGTAATAAAAACTTTTAGAAGTATTGTATTCGAAAATTAATTGTTCCTCGTTAAGGTTATAAACCCGCTGATTAGGATTGTTTTTGAGTGCAATTTGCCAAAGTGATTCAAAGTCGCCAATCTTCATCTGGGCCGAAAGATTATTCAGAAAGAGAAAAGTAGTTGATAGGTAAACTAATTTTTTGATCATAAGTTGACAAATAAGTTGAATTTACATTTTTATTGAGTTCCAAATTATTGTTGGTATTTCTTTTTTCCTTTGTTGCAACATTGTTTTAAAGCCTTCCTCTTCTATTCCAAAGATTTTCATCATTAAAGGTTTGCCCAAAAAAGGAAAAATGGTGAGGCTTTGAATATTAATGAGCAAATCTCTGGCATCAATCTGTCTTATTGCTCCCTTTGCAACTTCTTCGGCAATCTGGAGATTCAACCCATTTAATACTGCCAGTATTGGCAAACTTTCAATGGATTTGAAAACAATTTCTGGGTTATGGTGCAGTTCTGTCAAAATAAAGATGGGTAAATCTGGAATTTCATTCAGTTTATCAATATCAAATGCTACTATTTTTTCAATTTTTTCTTTCAGTGAAAGGTTGGCAGTAATGAAAACGCCGATTGCCGAAAAGAGATTTCTATATTCCTGATGAAATATCTCTGCAAATAGTTTTTCCTTAGATCTAAAGTAATAATTAACCATTGACTTAGTAGTGCCAGCTTCCTTGGCTATTTCTTGCACAGATGCGCCCTCAAACCCTTTTCGTTTAAATATTTTAAGGGCAGCTTGTCGGATTGTTTCCTCTGTACCAATTATTTTTTCATTCATTGAACGACCGTTTAGAACAACTGTTCGAGTTGCAAAAATAGGATGTTGATATTAACTGCAAAATGTATTTTTTATCGAAAAAGAGTGATAATTCATATTCTGAATACGTTGTAAAAATTATTTTTACAACTTGCGAATAGCTTTTGGAGAATAGAGAAACAATAGTTTTCTGCAAAAAGTTAATTGTGATTGTCAAATTTCTAGTTTTTGAAAGTGTTTTTATTAATTTATCATGATTTTTTAGTTAATAATTTTTTTTAACAACTTTTTTATATACTTTGCACCGCATAAAGAGTAATAGTATTTGCTTTATTATTTAGTACAATTAAAACATATATTTAATCTTGAGCATTAATTCAAACAAATAATATAAATGAAAAAATTTAAAAAGATTTCTCTAATTATCTTAGTACAAATTACTATACTTGCCTTAACAAGCAAAAATGGGAATGCACAAGGTTTTAGTCTTACAACTTCTTTAGGTGTTAGTAATTATCTAGGTGACCTTGGTACAGAAGGTAACACGACTGCATACAAGCCCGATTTTAGTGTTGGTGCTTCTTATGATTTGTTAAATAGATTACGGTTAAGGCTTAATCTTTCTGCACTAAGTGTTCAAGGAGATGACGTTAATTCAACCACTAAAGGTGTGAAAAATAGAAATTTGAGTTTCAAATCTCAAATTCAAGAAGCTGCTTTATTAGCAGAATTTGACATACTTGATAATTCATTTAACAGTATTATTCCTTATGTCTTTGCCGGACCTTCTGTTTACCACTTTGACCCTCATCCCTTACGTCCTTTATCTAGATATGGAGATGTTTCATTGCGTAGTCTTGGCACTGAAGGGCAATTTATTCCTGGTAACAAATACGCTGATAGTAAATATAGTTTAACTCAATTGAATATACAATTCGGGTTGGGTGTAAGATTTGAAATTTCAGAAAAAGTATCACTTGGTTTTGAGGCAAACTACAGAAACCTATTTACAGATTATTTAGACGATGTTAGTTCAAATCACTACATAGCTCCTTCTACATGGGATCAAGGTGTTTTAGATGCTGGTGGTGAAAATACAGCATTGGGTAAACAGTTAAGAATGGCTCAAGCTTATGCTTGGAATAACAGAATTGATGCCAAAACTGGATTGTCAGTGCTGCCTACAGAAGCAAATGCCAGTTTTCCTAGAGGTAATCCATCAAAAAATGATGCCTATTATTCATATCAAGTACGTTTAAATATTAATTTGAGTTCTATTGATGGTGGTTCTGCTTTCTATTCACCTAGAAACCCAAGTGGTAGAAAGCAACTTAGATGTGCTAGAGTTTATTAATAATGCTATTTTTTAAATTACAGAGACCGTCTTAATTTATTGAGACGGTCTTTTTATTTAATACCTTCTTCAAATGATTTCTATAACGCTCATAATTGTTGCTATTACCTGCATTATTTCATTTATTAGTTTTTCTAATGCTAAATTGATGGAAGACCTTATTTTCTATCCACCGTCTATCACTAATAGCAATCAATGGTATAGGTTTATTACGTCAGGTTTTATACACGCAGATGTTCAACACTTAGCATTTAATATGTTTACACTTTATTTCTTTGGAAATAGTTGGGAGACTGCATATAATAATTATTTGGGATTGGCTAAAATATGGTACGTCATTCTCTACGTTGGGGCATTAGTAGTTAGTCAAATACCAAGTTATATAAAAAATAGAAACAACTATCGGTATAGTAGTTTAGGAGCGTCTGGGGCTGTATCTGCTATTGTATTCTCTATGATATTATTAATGCCATGGAGTACTTTATATGTATTTGTTTTACCTGTACCAGCCATAATTTATGCTGTTCTTTATCTTGGATACACTATCTATATGGGAAAAAGGGGCGGAGACACTATTAATCATGATGCCCACCTTTGGGGAGCAATCTTTGGAATTGTGTTTTGTATTGTACTCAAGCCAGAAGTGCTTTCAATGTTTTTAGAAGCAATTACTCATCCTCACTTTGGAGGTATTGAATAGATAGGAGATGAAAAAAATAAACCCCACTCAAACTATGTGTGGGGTTTAAATCTTAAAAAGTTGCAAAGAACTATTACTCTATGTTGATTTCTTTAGGCGAAACCTTGATTTCATCTTTTTTAGGTAGATTAACTTTAAGTATGCCATCTTCATACTTAGCAGTAATATTCTCTGTGTTGATTTTTTTGTCAAGTCCAAAGCTCCTTTTAAAGTTTTGATGGCTAAATTCTTTTCTAATTGTTTTGCCTTCTACTTTTTCGCTGTCTTCTTTCTTTTCGTAGCTGATTGTTAGTACGTCATTCTCGGTGTTTACTTTAAAGTTTTCTTTTTTTAACCCAGCAGCATTCAATTCTAAATTGAATGCATTGCTTGTTTCAAAAATATTAACCGCTGCAATTGCTTTGTATGAATTGCCATCACGTCCCCAAGTGGAGGGAAAGTGATTGTAAACTTCATCAAATAGTTCATTGATGATTCTTGGATTACTTTGTTTTACGAATGTCATAACCTGAAATTTTAAATGTTATTAATAATTGTTTTATGGTTTTTCATTTTACAATAAATATTCCTTTCATTAAATGGCTTTAGAGGTGTGACACAATGACTCTTCTTGTTTTTAAAAGGTGTCAATATGGCCTTTTCGATTGCCGCAAAAAGACAAAAAGGTTACTTTAATGGCGTATAGGTTAGTTTCTTTGTTATAAATTTGCACTTCATTTAAAAATGTAAGTTATGTATCCAGCAGAAATAGTATTGCCAATGAAGGCAGAATTAACCGATCATGGTTTTGAAGATATGAATTCGCCTACTTTAGTTAGTGAAACACTGAAACAAGAAGGTACTACACTAGTGGTTTTAAACTCAGTTTGTGGTTGTGCAGCAGGAGCATGTAGACCAGGCGTTTTGATGGCAATTAATAATGCTACTAAAAAGCCTGATCATTTAGCAACAAGCTTTGCTGGATTTGATGTTGATGCAGTGAAAAAAGTTCGTGAATTTCTGCTTCCATTTCCTCCATCATCACCTGCAATAGCTTTGTTTAAGGATGGCGAATTGGTAAGTATGTTAGAGCGTCATCAAATTGAAGGTCGTCCGGCTCAAGCAATTGCCCATCATCTTATTGCAGAGTTTGATAAATTTTGTAATTAATTATATACTAATTTTCTTAAAGTATACCTGTGTTTTACAAAAAGCTTCACTTTTAGGTGAGGCTTTTTGTATTTATAATAACAAAATCATTTTTATCAATAATTAGTTATTGGTTAACATTGCACCCTTTTGAAATAATTTTGTTTTAATTTAATATACTTTTTATGTACCCAAACTTATATTATGCACTCAAAGATTGGTTTGGTGTTGATTTAACCTTTCTTAGATTAGTGAACACCTTTGGTTTTTTTGTGGCAATTTGTTTTTTGGCCGCTGCAGGAATTGTAGCAATTGAGTTAAAACGTAAGCAAGGGCAAGGTTTTTTATCCTTTACTGAGGAGAAAATTATGGTTGGTGCTCCTGCTTCTCCAATCGATTTGATTCTAAATGCAGTTATCGGTTTTTTGTTCGGGTATAAAATTATTGGGGCTTTTATAATGAGTAATTCACTGGTAGATCCTCAATCTTTTATCTTATCTGCAAATGGAAATTTGCCTGTAGGTATAGTGGTGGCATCAATTTTTGTTGGGATTAAGTGGTGGGAGAAAAATAAAGAAAAGCTGGCAGTACCAGAAGAAAGAATTATTCGCATCTGGCCAAGTGACCGAGTGGGAGATTTAGTTATTTATGCGGCAATCTTTGGTTTTGCTGGTGCAAAAGTGTTTCATAACCTAGAAAACTGGAATGAATTTGTAAAAGATCCATTGGGTTCTCTTATTTCATTTAGTGGTCTTACGTTTTATGGGGGTCTAATTTGTGCTGGTTTGGCCATTGCCTTTTATGCAAAAAAGTATAAGATTGGAATTATTCATTTGGCTGATGCTTTTTCTCCTGCTTTAATGTTAGGGTATGCTATAGGAAGAATTGGATGCCAAATTAGTGGCGACGGAGACTGGGGGATTTTGAATAGTAGCTACATTTCAACACCCTTGGGTAAAATTAGTTTAGCATCCAATACTGATTTTAGAATGCAGATGGGACATAATATGGATTATTATCTTAGCCTGAATAAAACGTTGGATCAGGTTAGATATGTGTCTGTTCAATCATTTTGGCATCTGCCTGATTGGCTTTTTGCCTATAACTTTCCGCATAATGTTATTAGTGAGGGGGTTCATATCTCTGGTTGTGATGGTGCTCAATATTGCAATCAATTGCCTATTCCTGTTTTTCCTACAGCTTTATATGAAACTATAATTTGTACTATTTTATTTTTTATTCTGTGGGCATTTCGAAAAAAGCTTAAAAATGCAGGTCAAATTACAGGGCTTTACTTAATATTTAATGGGTTAGAGCGTTTTTTCATTGAGAAAATAAGAGTAAATACTCGTTATGAAAGTCTTCCTTTTCAACCAACACAAGCCGAATTAATTTCTTCTATAATGATTCTTTCTGGGATAATATTTTTTGTAGTCGTATCAAGACAGAAAAAGGAGGTGATTGTTAATTGAAAGAATAATGTGATTGGTTTGTAAAAATTCTTTATAGTTATTCATAATGATTTTGGAATAATCAAAATGTTAGATTAAGAACGAAAATGATAATTCTTTACCGATTTAAATGATATATTAATAGCTAAAATAAATGTTAGCTTAACTAATTCAAATCTTTTTAGCTGCTTGATATAGATTGCTAATGAGAAATGTGTCACAATAATGGTATACTAAAACTATTTTATTTAACCACAGAAGTCTTAATTTCCTTCCATAAATCTCTATAACATTTAGCAGCAAAGCTATTACGGGCAAAGGTTTCTAGCGGAGCTTCGTTTACGCCCATCTTTTCTATATCGCTGAGGTAAGGAATGTAGTTTCTGAAAAATAAACCATCTTTATTAAAGAAGGACATCGTTTCATGGTGAAGATTCTTGCGGCTATCCACCATATTAAAAAAGCAACGCAATTTGCTTTTGTCAAACTCTTGTTCTGTAAAATAATTAGCAACAGTATCGTAAGATCGTATGGAGAGGGTTGTAGGTATATTGGGCAGCAGAATCCAATCGGCGGCATTAAAAATATTATCGTGCAATAAGGAAATCCCTGGAGGAGAATCTATAATAATAAAATCGAAAGACTTCTTTAGAGAAGAAAGTAAAGTTCCCAGTCTTTTCTTGCTTTGTTTACCCTCACTTAGTAGCACATCTGCGTGACGGGCAGATATATCGGCTGGAATAACAGAAAGATTCGGGTATAATGAAGGTTGAACAGTGGAGAGTAAATCCACATCGTTTTTTAATACCTTTTTAGATTCATTTTTAATGGAAGAACTTACGCCCAGATAAAAAGATGCCGACCCCTGAGGATCCAAATCCCAAAGTAAAGTTTTATAGCCATCTTTGGCTGCCAAATAAGCTAAATTGATGGCAGAAGTTGTTTTGCCTACTCCTCCCTTTAGATTGTAAAATGCTAACGTAACCATAAGTATAAAAATACAAGATATATGCTTTGAGTGTGTAAACTTTTTGAAGAATAGACCTCTTTGGAAATCCATTTTCCATCTTTTTCTGTTATCTCAGTGCCTCGGCGGCAAAGAAATTCTACATAATTGTAAAAAATGATTGCCACAGAAGGCACAGAAAAAACAGAGATAAAAAATAGAAGCCACTCTTTTTTTATCACAAAGCAATTGTCGAAGAGATATAATGATATTTTGGGGTTGTTCGTAAATGTCAGCTCTTTTTTACAAAAAGACGACTGGTCAAGTACTTCGCTCGACCAGAATCACCAAAACTCGACAAGAATAGAGGTAGTCTGGTCGGGATTAGTACTACTCTTGTCAAGAATCACTAAAACCTGACAAGAATAGGGGTAGTCTGGTCGGGATTAGTACTACACTTGTCAAGAATCACTAAAACCTGACAAGAATAGGGGTAGTCTGGTCGGGATTAGTACTAATCTTGTCAAGAATCACCAAAACCTGACAAGAATAGGGGTAGTCTGGTCGGGATTAGTACTACTCTTGTCAAGAATCACTAAAACCTGACAAGAATAGGGGTAGTCTGGTCGGGATTGGTACTACTCTCGCCCGCTTTTAGTAAAAGACAGCCAACATTGAATAAATGTTTGTTTGAAAGTAGTTTTATCCAGTAAAATTGCGTTTCAAGAATGCTTCATACATTTCCCTCCAAGGTTTCCATTGAGATTGATTGGTGAGGAAATGATTGTGAAATATGGTAATTAATTTTCCGCCAACAGCCTTAACTGCATCATGATAATACTGCAACTCCTCGGCAGCTTCGGTGGCAGATAAATGCTCCTCGAAATAGGAATTTGCTTCCATATAACAGTAGGGATGAATGAGCAGGTTGGTAGGTTCATCCTTTTCTAAATCGTACCAATAAAAGGGCGACGCCACCGAAGCCCTGAATCCATTGATACTTCCATAACCCATAGAATAATCTTCGGTAATGCCATTCTCTATCAGGTTTCGATAAGTATCTGGCAAAGTCAACCGTATGTAATGCTGCCTACTAAGGTTGCAATCTTTTTGGGTAATGTTTTCTAATGTTTTAATCTCTTCCGATAGTAATGTTTTACTATCCCCACTCTGCCAAGATGGATGAATGCCAACAGTATATTTTGCAGCATGATGTTTTACCAAATCGTGCATGGCAGGGGAGGAGGCGGTAATATTCTTATCGTAAATACTTTTCTTCTTGGCTAATAAGAAAAAATAAACAGGACTGAGGTTGTGCTGTTTGTGCAAACCATCAAACCAAGAATAAGTATCAAAAGGATCTTGCTGCTTGCCACTATACACGTTAGCCCGCTCAATAACCTTTTCCAGATCTCCTTTAATTAAGTCTTTAAAGAATCCACCCACGTTCTTTAAAATTGGTTGATGATTGTAAGCGTAGGTAATGTCTATATCGTAAGTGGGGGTGTAGTTGAAAGTCGAAAGTCGAGAGTCGAAAGTTGTGAGCAGTGAGTGGTGAGTTGTTAGTTGTGTAAGTAGGTCTTTTATCCAAATGTTTACTAAAGGAATCGTGAGGAAGTTGTTTTTATATGAAATAGATTCTGTGTGGGAATATCTGCCATAACTATCCTTTTGATGTGGGAGATATTCTTCATACCGAGCAATTAAATAGAAGATAGCTGCGAATACATCGAAGCCATGATTATCTTCTTGATTAATAAAAAAGCATGGATTGTTTCTACATTTGCCAACGGTTATAGAAATGGGGTATATTCTTTCATGAAACAATAAGATATGTGGAAGAATATGGTATTCCTTATCGGCAATTGGTTTAAAACTATAATTTATCTTGATGGGTTCATCATGGGATAAATATTCTTCTTTGTTGGAAGTAAATAAAATCTGCCGCCCAATAACACTTTGAATGAATTCAATGGTATATTGAAACCGCGACGAAACAGCAGGAGTAAATATTATCACGACTATTCTGGTTTGTAGATTTGTTGAAGACTAAAGCCAATGTTTAGGTTGCTGAAGTTGATGGTATCTTGATTGTTTATTAAAGTATCCAATTGCCATTCGCCATCTGTATCTTTTGTATACAATAAAACAGATTGTTTTTCTGGCTCTACACATAAATAATAATGCAGACTCTCTATCTTTTGGTACTGAATAAACTTGTCTACCACATCATATTTACGAGTGCTTTCGGATAATACTTCTACTATTACGATGGGTTCTGTACTGAAATATTTATCTGGATTAGGATGGCAAACCATCACATCGGGATAAAAGAAATTGCCCAAAGGAGTCTTAACCTTTACAGATTCTATAAAGACACGATAGTTTGTGCCTTTTAAAAGCTGCCTTAAAACCATTGCAATGTTTAAAGTAATCTCGTTGTGGTCTGTAGATACGCCGCTCATGGTAATAAGATTTCCATTAAAAAGTTCGTGTTTCTGTTCGCTTTTTTCTTCGAACAAGATATACTCCTGTTCGTTTGCGAATGTTTTTTGAATAACCTCTCGTTTCATAACACTACCTTTTTAATTGAGAAAGCATAAATATACCACTATACCTTCTTATCCGTTCTTTCTTTCCAAAGTTCGTTGAAAGTCTTTTGGCTAAAGTTTAGTTCACTTCTTTGTGCTGTCCAAGCGGTAAACGTTCTATTTACCATCCAATTCTTAATTTGTCCATTGCCAGAATTCATTATTAGTCGGTGCATACTAGCCATTCGCCATACTTTCCAAGCTAATCTTTCCGAAATGCTTCCCAAGCCAGTCTCAACGGCTTCATGCCTATTCTCTAATAATATTTCATGAATATTAATCCTCATCGGACAAACCTCTGTGCAATTACCACACAAAGAAGAGGCATTGCTAAGGTGTTTATATTCCTGCATACCACTTAGGTGCGGTGTAATAACACTTCCAATTGGGCCGCTATAAGTGGCATCGTAACTATGCCCACCAATGTTTTTATAGATGGGGCAAGCATTTAGACAAGCACCACAACGAATACAATAAAGTGATTCCCGTGTTTTAGGATTCTTTAATAAGTTGGTACGGCCATTATCCAACAATATCACATACATCTCCTCCGGGCCATCCGTTTCGTTTGGTTGTTTAGGCCCTGTGATGATAGAGTTGTAAACCGTAACCTTTTGCCCAGTGCCATAAGTAGATAATAAAGGCCAAAACAAAGAGAGGTCTGTCATGGCCGGAAGTACCTTTTCTATGCCTACAATAACGATATGTGTTTTAGGAAAAGCGCAACTCAATCTAGCATTGCCTTCATTTTCTGTTACTGCCACACCGCCAATGTCTGCAATGATAAAGTTAGCACCCGTAACGCCCACTTCTGCCTTAATATATTTGTCACGCAGCTTTTCTCTAGCTACAAGCGTTAGTTCTTTCGGGGTTAAATCTCTGGGCGTACCCAATTTATCAGCAAACAGTTTAGCAACATCTTCCTTGTTCTTGTGCATTGCCGGCGTAACAATATGGTAAGGAGCTTCGCCATCCAATTGCTGAATATATTCGCCCAAATCGGTTTCTACACTCTCTATTCCTTGTTGTTCTAAGTAATGGTTCAGGTGAATTTCCTCCGTCACCATACTCTTACTCTTTACCACCGATTTGCAATTCTTTTCCTTGCAAATCTTCCCTACATAGTTCAACGCCTCTTCTGCATCCGAAGCCCACAATACTTTCGCCCCTCTACGTGTTATTTGTTGTTCGAAGTGTTCCAGATGTTTATCCAGATGCTCAATGGCACTCCACTTTATGTTTTTAGCCTGCTCTCTTGCCTGCATCAAATTGCTAAACTGCGCCTTCCCAAAAGGAACAGTTGCATTGTATTTGCCAATATTAAAATTAATCTTGCGACGATGCTCCTTATCAGGTGCTTTAATAGTACTCTTCGCAATAAATGATGCAGCAGATTTAGACATGTTCTTTTTGTTTACCGTTAACCGTTAACCGATATACCGCAGGGCGGTCAAAGGTAATTCGGTTAACGATGTTACGGAATACGGTTGACGGTCAACGGTATACGGAGAGCGAATTAAACCAATTCCTTCACCACATCATGAATTACTTTCGGTTTGCCCAATGTGTAGTAATGCAATACCGGAACACCAAATTGTTTCAATTCTTTACTCTGTTGAATCAACCATTCGGTACCTATTTGCTCACATTCAGCATCTGATTTAGCTTTCATGATGGCATTACTAAGATCGGTTGGTATATCCACATGAAATATGCGCGGCAATACAGACAGTTGTTTTTTATTAGTAATAGGCTTCAAACCCGGAATGATAGGAATGGTGATGCCCATATCCCTGCAAGATTTTACAAAGTCGAAGAACTTCTGATTGTCAAAAAACATCTGTGTCATGATGTATCCTGCACCAGCATCTACCTTTTCCTTCAGCCTGTTTAAATCTATTTCCAAGTTAGGCGCTTCAAAGTGTTTTTCAGGATAGCCTGCCACACCTGCACAAAACTTAGTCTTGCCACCATTCTTAATATCTTCATCCACATAAATGCCGTGGTTCATGTTTACCACCTGCTTCAAAAGGTCAATCCCTAATTTATGACCACCCACTTCTGGTTCAAAGCTTGCTTCGTTCTTGGCAGCATCACCCCTAAGGACTAATACATTATCAATCCCCAAAAAGTCTAAATCAATCAATGCATCTTCCGTTTCTCTAACGGTAAATCCACCACAAATAATGTGTGGCACCGCATCTATTTTATAATGATTCATGATGGCGGCACAAATACCCACCGTTCCTGGACGTTTCCTTACTTCCACCTTATCGAATGTACCATCAAGCTTCTTTTTAAACATGGTTTCGCTACGGTGATAGGTAACATTTATCCAGCTAGGTTTAAATTCCATCAATGGATCAAGGTGATCGTATAAACTATTAATTGTTTTTCCTTTCAATGGCGGCAATACCTCAAAAGAGATAAGTGTGTCCTTTGCCTGTTCAATATGCTCCGTTATCTTCATATAAAAAATTTCGCCGCAATATACAACTATCCTAAAAGCACTTTTATTTGCGGTGTTAAATTAAGAAAAAGGGTACTGTAAGATGTTAAAATATTATGTGCAGTGATAAATAATAAGTGATAGGTGTTTAATTAAACCATCCAATATTGAACTACAAGTTGCCAAATAAGTAGTTGCTGATAAACAATTGATACTTTTTATTCTCCTTTCCTGCCTAATCAGCAGTTAAATTATACTTCACAATTGAATAAAGAAAAGTTCAATTAATTATTCCTTATGAAATACCGTGGCATTTGCTTGTGCTGTAGGCGTTACTACTAAATCGTTGATGCACACATGTGGCGGCAATGAAGCACAATACAAGGCTATGTCTGCCACATCTATTGCTTGCAGTGGTGAATAACCTGCATAAACAGCAACAGCTTTCGATCCATCTCCTTTAAATCGAACATTAGAGAACTCTGTATCTGCTGCACCTGGATGAATGGCAGTCACCTTAATTTTATTTGGCAATAAATCTATACGCATCGATTTGCTGATAGCATCCACCGCAAATTTGGTAGCACAATACACATTACCTTCCTTGTAAACATCCTTACCTGCTGTTGAACCAAGGTTGATGATATGGCCACTTTGGCGAGCAATCATCAACGGAACAACCGCTTTAGATACATATAGTAGTCCCTTTATGTTCGTATCAATCATCGTTTCCCAATCATCCAAACTAGCATCTTCAAAACTATCTTTACCCAATGCTAGTCCTGCATTGTTTATTAAAACATCAATAGTCTTCCAAGCTTCAGGCAGGGTTTCTATCGCATTAAAAACCGTTGATTTATCTTGCACATCAAAAACTAGAGGTAAAATATCTACCCCATATTCAGTCGTTAATTTATTGGCAATTTCAGCTAATTTGTCTGCTCTTCTTCCTGTAATGATGCAATTATATTTTGCTCCTGCAAACTTTTCCGCCATGGCTTTTCCAAATCCAGACGTAGCACCTGTTATCAATACTGTTTTATTCATATTTAATTGTTATCTTATTAATACAACGGTTCCCTTATTGAATAGTTTATTGTTGCCCTTATAATCTGTTCCTTGCACCACATATATGTATGTGCCTGCTGGTTGCGCCACCCCATTAAAGTTGCCATCCCATCCATGCCCAACCTGCGAGGTAGTGTACAGTAATTGTCCAAATCTATTATAAATGCTAAAGAAATCCAATTTTAATACTCCTGCTGGAATAGGTTTAATTATATCATTCAGTCCATCACCATTGGGCGTAAAGGCACTGGGTACAAATATCTGTGGCGGTGTCTGAAATATTACAACCTTAATAGTGTCTGTGCCATAGCAAGCCAGTTTGTTTTTAATAGTTGCCATCACCACATAAGTAATAGAGTCTATGCCAAGCCCATATTCTGCCGTTGGGTTATAGATATTGTTATTGTTTAGATAAGTGTTGCTACTATTTGTTGCCTTCCATAAATAATTAGCGTTAGTAGAATCTACTGTTCCAATAACTTTTAAATTTAATGGTTGATTTACCACCACACTTGTGTCGTTTCCTGCATTAATTTTTATTTCAGGAATTACTGTTACAGTTACTGTATCGCTTTTTGGTTTTGGACAAGTATTCTTTTGTGTGTAATAAACTTTCAATGTATAACTAGTTGTGGAGTCGGGCTGTGCAACGGTGGTTAGCGATGTACTATCTTGAAGTCCTGTTCTGGGAGACCAACTAAATTTATCTGCGGCAATAGAAGCGTGCAGTGTTGTCTTTTCTCCATAGCAAAGGGTCACGTCATTGCCTGCATCGGCAACAGGATAAGGATATACATTAATCTCTATCGTATCTTTTGCCACACATTTCTGTCCCAGATTTACTTGCACAGAATATTGGGAGGGATTCTTTAATGGTGTCACCCACGGGTTGTAAATATTGGCAACCGTCTCGTTTGTATTGCTACTTTTCCACTTATAAGTTTGTCCTAATGAGATTGCATGAAGCTGAATGGAATCTGTTTGGCAAATTGTGGTATCAGGGCCAAGACTCACCTTTATTCGAGGAACAGTATTCACAATAATTGAATCGGAAGCCACGCAACCAGAGTCGGTCATGGTAACATAAAATGTGGCAGTGTCTTTTGGATAAACATAAGGATTCGCACTATTAGGATTGATGATAGAATCAATTGAGTGCCATTCAAACTTTTCATTGCCTGTTGAGCCTTGTTCGCTTGCAGAAAGCTGAATGGTGTCACTACTGCAAATTAATGTGCTTCCTTTGGGATTTAGCACTAGTATGGGTTGTGCCCGTACGGATAATTTTTGTGTGAGACTATCTGTGCAACCATTACTGTTTTCTACCCAGAACGAAACTGTTTTCTGACCAGACGTAGGATATAAATATGTAGTGTTTTGAAGCGTTGAGGTATCGGTTAACACAGTTGTTTCTCCAAAGTTCCATAGCCAATTTGTGATTGTTCCATATTTAC
Source organism: Chitinophagaceae bacterium (assembly GCA_947447825.1). Taxonomy (GTDB): domain Bacteria; phylum Bacteroidota; class Bacteroidia; order Chitinophagales; family Chitinophagaceae; genus Parasediminibacterium. The sequence goes on from CANFLL010000006.1 coordinate 47,286, forward strand.
TGTAAGAAGAATCTGCAAAACTGTAAGGCTTTTGAATACAACTTCCTTTAATGTCAATCTTTGCTTTAAAACCAGGATAAACTCTCACTTTAGACTTAGCGGAATCTTGACAACCACCTGAAGCCGTTACTGTTAAGGATAAGTTGTAAACGCCTGTGTCTTTGTAAACGTGAATTGGGGTTGCCAATATTGAAGTGTTGGAATCTAGCGTAGAAAGAGAATCTCCAAAGTTCCATTCATAGTGAGCTATGTTTGAATTGGTAGATTCATTTTTAAAACTAACAGTAAAGCTATCGCAAACAGGATACCGAGGAAGTAACTCAGCAGCTTGCAAGGCACAGCTTGCTACTTTTAAGGTAAAATCCTTTCTATGTACACCAATTACTTTTCCTTTTCGCCATTCAGTTATACAAACATTAACCACATAGGATCCTGCCGATGGTGCTGTGCCAGAAATAATTCCAGTAGTTGCATTGATGCTAGCTTTTGATCCTAAAGGAAAGTCACCTGAATAGCCTGAATTATATGTTACCTCTACATAAGGAGGATTTTGATAATTTATGTCGGCTGCATAAGTTGTTTTACCTCTGTTGTAGGCAGCGCAGAGGGTGTAAGAAAGGGAATCGCCATAAGTGGTTGAGTCAGGGTCGAAAGCACTAAAGTCTACTTTAAAACTATCTCCTGCGCATATCAAGGTAGTATCCTTTATATAGCTTTGTGGGCTAGAATTTGTTTCTGTACCCAATGTGTTTGTGCCTGGTATTTCGCAAGTATAAGTAGCTCCTTCTGCATTTATATAACTATTACCTGATTGAACAGGGGAAAATTCTACATTCACAATCGAAAAACTACGGCAGCAAGTTTGGTATCCTACAGTATATCCTTCGGCTATGTCGGGTAGTTCCTTGTCAAATTCATAATAGGCTATTTGATAGCACACTTGAGGTTTGGTCGTTAGACAATTATTATAGGTCGATTTATTAATTACAGTTACATTCCCTTTTATGTTGACATCAACCAAATCCCCATATTGAACCGTTGGGCTTGTATTTTTATAAATTCCAATAGATATACTTGTGGGTAAATCTGCAAGTTTTTGACCGTTTACTGATGATGGATTACACTCTCTAAACAAACGAAGCGTTATTCGGTATTTTGATGAGTTTGCTGCTGTGCCTTTACCAAGATAGGTATAGTACATTTCTCCTCCAGCAATGTGTCCGGCCATTGCGGAACCATAAAGCATAAATAAGGCTACGAAAAATACAATATATTTTGTGTTCATAATCTTCAATCCAATTGTCTAAAAATCTAGGATTATTTTTGTGGGGTTACTGTTGCCTCACAAATTTACAATCCAAGTTTTAACATTGTTGTTAGTAGTTAGTTATTCTTTTATGGTCCATTAATCACTAATACTCTTCTCTATCATTTTTAATGCTATTGAACTAAGGGTATATTGCTGAAAGGCAACTTTTGTTATCAGATTTCTTTTTCGCATAGCCCTAACATGTTTCGCCATCCCATCAAGCGAAAGTTCTACTACCTTCCTTAATTCTTTACAGGAATTCTTAGGATTATTATGCAGATGAAGTAACACTTTTGCCGTGTTGTTAAGGCTAGGTTCAGGGCAAGTTTTCATTACAGTCTTTAGCTCATTCATAAGCAAACAGATGTTTATATTATTTGTGCCTACCTTTTCTCGAAAGGTATCATCAGAAAGCTTCGATGTGCCTAAGTTTTTTATAAGCATAGCATCATCACTAAAACTTGTGCCCATGTTATTTTGAAGCATAGCATCATCAGGGCTTATCATGTCAGCGTTATTTTTAATGGTAGCATTAAACGCCATCGGTGTGCCTATGTTATTTTGAAGCATAGCATCAGAAGACGTTTTAATGAATACATTATTTTTTTCATAGGCATAAACAAGGTTTTCTAGTACTACAACTTTTTCTGATAACACCTTAATGATAGTATTTAGCCTATTGTTTTCTTCTTGAAGCAAAGTGTTTGCATCTTTCATGTACTACAATTTTATTTTGACAATCTACAAGCTGCTTTTTTAGCTAATAGTTTTTTAATGAATAGGATAATCTTTTCTTTTATCCTTCACGCTCAAATGAAGATAGTGGCTAAATGAAAAATTAGGATGGTTATTTAATCAATATCCTCAGCTAGAATAAAAGTTGATGGATGCAATTGCTGGTTTACTGCCATAGTGTTTTTGTATCTTTATAATAGGATTCCTAGAATGCCAATGAATAATACTGAATATGTGTATAAAAAAAGGAAAGGTCATCTTTTCAAAAATGAAATGATGACCTTTTATTTCCCTACTTTAACCAACAAATTTTATAGTAATTCCTGCCTAAATAACGTTTATTAGCGAAGGCACTAATTCTGTTTCCTCTTCATTTGTATCCCTCTTTTTGTTATTAGGCACAATAACCGTCTTTTGATATTTGCCCTTTTCGGCAGCACTATCTGCATTCATTTTTAGCTCACGTTTCTTTTCGTCAAGTTCCCTTTGTTGCTCTTCAAGCTGTTCTTTTAGTTCTTGCTTTTTATCATCCATTTCACGTTGCTTATCTTCAATTTCTTGTTTCAATTCATCCATTCTTTCCCTAATATCATCACTATTGCTGTTGTCTTTATTATCCTCAATGATGCTGCCATTACTAGAAATTAGTTTTAACCCTTTTGGTGTCATGATATATTCTTTATTAGTTTCCCAATTCATATCGTCTTCATTGCCAAAGTTGTCATTCCAATTCCAGTCGTTTCCATTAACACCAAGGTCAATGTGGGTTCTCCAGCCAATTTTGTCATCAATTTTAATTCTCTTACCCAAAGGAACAGCAATGGTAATAATCATTCTTTGATTCCTGAATTTATCGGTAGTGTTAATCTGAATACCTTTATAAAGTGAGAGGATTGAGTCTTTTTGGGTGATAGAATATTTTATTTTATTAGCTAATTCAGTAGCTGAGGCACGGGTAATGCCATTACTCATTTTAAGAACAGTTACCTCAAAGCTATCAGATAAAGATCGGACGATTCTTACATCTGTGTTTGGAACAAAAACGGTGTCAGTATCTATTCCTTCAAAAGGTTCAAGCCTCAACCAATGCTTTCCATGCCAATTGTTGGTATATCCTGTTAATGCCACTTCTAGTTTATCAATTTTTGCATTCGTTAAGGTTACTTTTTCTTCTGCTGCCGTGCTTTTATACCTGAAATCATTTCGGATAGAAACCAAAAGTGTTAGTAAGCATATTACGCCTGCAATCCATAATGAAAGGAACGAGTACCTTACAATGCCACTGTTACTTTTAGATTTTGTAATTCTTCTAACCGCAAAAGTGATGATGCCAATGATGGGTACCCATACTGATAGCAATATGCCAATCCATGCTAGTGCAGTTTCCCAGCCCTCAGTAAATATGTAATTGAACACCGGAGAAATTCCTATGAATGCCACACCTGCGGCAAACAAGCCTACGACTATGCTAAACAACGTAACTGCTAATATGAAATAGGCAAATATTTTGGCAATCATAGTAATAACCCCACCCAAGCCTAAACTAGTTCTTTTGGCAGCATCAGCCACTTCATTGCCAAATGTATGGGCACGAGGTGCAAAATCTTTACCCAAACCTTCGGCTCTGTTTTTTAAATCAGCACCAAACTTTTCAGCTCTTCCCTTAAAGCCTTCCATATCCGTTTGGATAGTGTTTTTAATGCTGTTCAAATCAACTCGTTCTCCTTTCATTTCTAGTTTATCAGCACTAGTAACAGCTTCTGGCAGTAGTATCCACAAAATAATGTAGAGTATTGTTGCGCCTGGACTAAAAGAAAGACTCACAAAATGTGGGAATCCAAATATGCCCCAGTTGTGCCATTGAGTAACGAAGGACAAGAAAGGCACAAGAAATAGGATACGTGGAATCCACACTTTCACGCCAAAATAATGTCCTAGACCACTACAAACGCCACCTATTAGTTTGTCGTCCATATCCCTCAATAATCGTTTGCGCATGCTACCTATCACTTGATTTGCAGAACTAGGAATGGCAATCCAAAGGATTAGGTAAGTCCAAAAAGAGAAAACATTGCCTAGCACGGCCAAAATGCGTACTATCAATGGGTCAATGCCAAAATAATTGGCAATACCACTACAAACACCACCCAAAACTTTGTTGTTTTCGTCTCTATATAAACGGCGACTACTAAAGCTAAAAGTTTCTTTTGTGTAGTTAGTTTCATTAGTAGGATTACCACCCAATTGCGAATGAACTTTAGCTTCCTCATCATCAAAATCTTCTGGGCGACCCATACTTTTAATAATGTTGTTTACATCTTCATCGGTAATGCAGGTACTGCCTTTTTTTAATGTTTCTGCAAAAAGCTCTGCAATGCGGCTTTCAATGTCATTTATTATTTCGTCTCTGCCTTCTTCATTTGCAAAATAGCGACGTAGGCTTTCAACATATTGTTTTAAAATATCGTAGGCAATCTCTTCAATAGGAACTACCCTTCCCTGAAAGTTGATGTTAATTACTTTTTTCATGTTCATTTAAATTTTGTTGGTTAAAGTATTGTTTCGGTTTCTGAAGGACTTTTGTGTGGTATGTTTTGTGTGAGTGCATGTACTGCGTCTGCTAGTTCTTTCCAAGTGCTTTCAAGTGCTTCGTAAAACAGCAAACCTTCTGTTGTCATTACAAAATACTTTCTGGGTGGGCCGCTATTACTTTCCACCCATCTGTAGTTGAGGTAGCCCGCGTTTTTTAATCTAGTCAAAAGGGGGTAAAGTGTGCCTTCAAGTATGTTAAGGTTCGCTGCTTTCATTTTATCAACAATATCACTTGGATAAACCTCTCCTTGTCGTATCACAGACATGATGCAGAATTCCAAAACCCCCTTCCGCATCTGACTCTGTGTGTTTTGTATGTCCATAATTTCTTTGTTTAATAACTTAATAATTCAATGTATTTGTTTTTCAGTTGCATGCTATTAGCTTCCGGATGCCAATAGTATTTTACTTTCATGACACAAAGATGCAACTTTTTTTAGTACTATGCAAAACAAAGTACCTAGTTTTTAATGGTAATAGGTTAAAGAAAGATGTTTGTGGTTTTATAAATAATTATAAATCAATAAGATATAAGGATGTATAGCAAAAAAAATGTTTTATTCGGATTGATGAGTGGTAAAATGAATACATGAAAAACATGCCTTTCAAGAGAAAAGGATTCAATAAATAGGGGAGGAGGAGAGTGCGGAGGGGGAAAGTTGGTTTAAAAAGGAATAGTAAATCAGTCTATCAACCTTCGCAATCAATTAAAAGATTCTTTATTGCTACCTCTAAAACTGGATAATGATTAATGATAATATTTCAGGTTTGTAGATTTTCTATCTCAGTATGTCCATGATAAAGTTTGTTATGCGCATCAATTATTTTTCTCATTATTGGTTATCGATATGTTTGTGTTTAGTTTCAAAAGTGCATTCATCGCTTATCCAATGGTTATTAGGTTTCGCTAGCATCATTTTGTAAAAGGGGGTGAAAAGATTGGTGTTATATAAATAAATACTATTAAATGAGTGCTTTTATAATTCGGCTAAGTAAGTGTTAAGTTTTATAAAAGAAGTTCAAAGATTTTATTTGTATAGTGTCTGGCGTGTTGGTATACTGTTTTTTTTCTGCTTATTCTTTCTAATCCATACTCGGTTGCTATATTTCTTTTAAACTTAAACTGAAAATTATTACCTTTCAAACAATCAGTTTTCATTTATACCTTCTTCTTGATGACGAATTATCAAATATTGATTTTAATAGTGTGCTGTTCAGCTTTCTTCGCCTACATAAATCAGCGATTCATTAAAATGCCTTTCGTAATTGGGCTTTTCCTACTTTCTACAGTATTATCATTGGCAATATTGAGCGTTCGGTTTTGGTCTTTTGATTATTTCATACAGATTAAAACACTAGTGGCAAGGGTAGATATAAGTAAATATATTTTAGAATATATGCTAGGATATTTGCTTTTTGCAGGATCGTTGCATACAGATTGGAAGGGCATTCGGCAGGAAATTAGACCTATTACCATCCTGTCGGTGTTTGGTGTTTTGCTTTCTACCTTCATAATAGGAGCATTAATTTACCTTCTTGCAATGCTTTTCTCATTACCAGTTCCCCTTATTTATTGTTTACTTTTTGGCGCATTAATGTCGCCTACAGACCCTATTGCAGTGCTAGGAATCCTCACCAAAGCCAATGTGCCTAAAAAGTTAGAATCTATTATTGTAGGCGAAAGCTTGTTTAATGATGGGGTTGGAGTGGTTGTTTTTTTATCACTTCTAGATACCTTACATAGTGGAACACTAGACTTTAATATCTATCATTCAAGCATTTTATTTATTCAGGAAAGCATTGGAGGCATTGCCTTTGGGCTTGGAGCAGGGTATTTGATGCACAAAATTTTAACCTCCATAGATCATTTTGAAACAGAAGTTCTGTTAACCCTTGCATTTGTAATGCTGGGCTACACCGTTTGCTTACAATTAAATATCTCTGGTGCATTAGCAATGGTAGTGATGGGGTTATTTGTGGGTAATTACAATTATGAACAAACCCTTAGCGATACAACAATTGTGTATGTAGAAAAATTCTGGGAGCTAATAGATATTATATTAAATGCAATCTTGTTTGTAATTATATCTTTTGTTTTGGTGGTTGTAGAGTTTAAATCTGGCTACCTCCTTTTTGCAATTGGTGCAGTGATAGTCGTTCTTTTTTCTAGGGTTGCTGTAATATTTATTCCTAAGTTAATTATGCCTCAAGTCATTAGATTTAATAAAATAGAAACAGGAATAATGATTTGGGGAGGGTTGCGAGGCGGACTCTCTATTGCCTTAGTGCTGTCATTGCCGAATTGTGAACAACGTAATATTTTATTAATTTCTACTTATGCTTGTGTGGTATTTAGCATCTTAGTACAAGGACTAACCATAGAGAAACTGGCATTGTATAAAAGTAAAAAACATGTTTAGACATAAAGGCAAATCTCGCACATGGATTCATAACTTAAAGCTAGCTTCATTGCTATCTTTTGTAGCAGGAATTGTAAATGTTACAGGCTTTTTTGCTGTACAAAAACTAACAACAAACGTAACAGGTCACTTTGCATTTTTTGCCGATGAAGTCATCAAAAAGAACTATTCAGCCGCATTGATATACCTTTTATATATAACATCCTTTTTTTTAGGTTCTTTTATATCAAGCTTATTAATTGAAATTATGTTGCGCAAAAACCCAAGGTTCATGATTTTAATTCCAGTTTCAATAGAGTTAACCATCCTAACTTCCATTGCCTTACTTGCCAAAAACGAAGTACTTGAACACCCTAATTTAATTGCCTGTTGTTTGCTATTATCTATGGGGCTTCAAAACTCATTAGTAACAAGTATTTCAAATTCGGTAGTACGCACCACACACCTCACAGGACTATTTACTGATTTAGGGATAGAGCTTTCACAGATATTTTTTTATAATGAGGAAGAACAACAGGAGCGTTTGAAGTCTTCCATTAAATTACGATTAGCCATCATCAGCTTTTTCTTCTTAGGATGTTTTGTGGGAGGATATACCTATTTATTAAAGGGAATAGCTAGTTTATTTTTGGCTGTAGCCTTTTTGCTGGTAGGATTGTTTTATGATACCATTAAGTTTGGAGTAGTTACGTTGAAAAGGAAATATTGGTAGAAGGGTGTGCAATATAATTTTAAGCATAAACAATTTACCAACAGATTAATTAAATATTCGTAACATTACTTGGTAAAATTATTTTATGGATTTAGGAACAAGAATTTAATCTACAAATAGAACGTATTCGTGAAAAAATAGTAAACAAATATTAATTAATAAAGGTAAAATCTTGTGGCTAAACCATTTTCCATTAATTTCACGGCGCAAAAAAAAGATATAATCTAAATATATGGCAGAAGTAATTAAGATGCCCCGTTTGAGTGATACCATGACCGAAGGGGTAATAGCAGCATGGCATAAGCAAGTAGGTGATACCGTTAAAAAAGGTGACGTACTTGCAGAAATCGAAACAGATAAAGCAACAATGGAATTGGAAAGCTACCAAAATGGAGTTTTACTTCATATTGGTGCTAAAAACGGTGGTAATTTACAAGTAGATGATATTTTAGCAATATTGGGTACTGCTGGTGAAGATATTAGTTCTTTATTGGGTGGATCTAGTGCAGCTCCAGTAGCTGTAGTTGCTCCAGAAGCAAAAGCTGTTGCAGTAGAAACCCTTGCTGCTTCTGCCAGTTCAGTTGACTTATCTACCTTGGAGGAAGTTGTATTAATGCCTCGTTTAAGTGATACCATGACCGAAGGCGTAATCGCTGCTTGGCAAAAGAATGTGGGTGATGACGTTAAAAAAGGTGATGTAATTGCTGAAATTGAAACCGACAAAGCAACCATGGAATTAGAAAGCTACAAAAACGGTAAGCTTTTATACCAAGGTGCTAAAGTGGGTGAAAAAATTCAAGTAAATGATTTGCTTTGTATTATTGGAGATACTAGTTTAGATGTCGCTGCAATTGTTAAAGCTGTTAGTGGTGGTGCTGTTGCGCCAACTGTTGCCGAAGCACCAAAAGAAGAAGTAAAAGCTGCTGCATCTGTGCCTGCTTCTGTTCCCGCAGCAGCTGTGGCCTCTGCCCCTGCTGTAGTCAATGAAGGAAGAATTTTTGCTTCTCCATTAGCTAAAAAAGTTGCTTCTGACAAGGGAATTGATTTAAAATATGTTCAAGGAAGTGGTGATAATGGTAGAATTGTTAAAACTGATGTTGACAATTTTGTTCCAGCCGTTGCTGCTCCTGCTACTGTCCCACAAGTTGCTTCTGTAGCAAGTGCACCTGCACCTGCTTCAACAACAAGTAAGGTCACAACTTATGGTGTTGAAAGTTATGATGAAGTACCTGTATCTCAAATGCGTAAGGTAATTGCTCGTAGATTGAGCGAAAGCTTGTTTACTGCGCCACATTTCTTCCTTACGATGAGTATTGATATGGATGAAGCTATCGCTGCACGTGCTAAAATTAATGAAGGAGCGAAATCTAAAATAAGTTTCAATGATTTGGTTTTAAAAGCAACTTCTATTGCCTTAACCCAGCATCCAAAGATAAACAGTAGTTGGTTGGGCGATAAAATTCGTACTAATTACCATGTAAATATTGGTGTTGCTGTTGCAGTTGATGAAGGCTTATTGGTTCCTGTTGTTCGTTTTGCGGATAAGAAATCATTGAGTCAAATTAATGCAGAGGTTAAAGACTTCGCACAAAAAGCTAAAGATAAAAAATTACAGCCATCAGATTGGGAAGGAAGCACATTTACTATTTCAAATTTAGGAATGTTTGGAATTGACCAGTTTACAGCAATTATTAATCCACCTGATGCCTGTATTTTGGCAGTGGGGGGTATTTCTCAAGAGCCAGTTGTTAAAAAAGGACAAGTTGTTCCAGGAAATGTAATGAGAGTTACACTTAGCTGCGACCATAGAGTAGTTGATGGAGCAACAGGAGCTGCATTTTTGCAAACACTTAAAAGTTTGTTGGAAGAGCCAGTTAGGATGTTGGTTTAATTATGATTAAAAACATAAAGTAAAGGGTCTGTCTTTTGTAAGACAGGCCCTTTTTTGTGGGATAATTTGATGCGATTTATCCCTAATAAAAAACGATTGTTTAACCATATCTGCTAAATGAGAGTTTTAATCAAACCTTTTTTAATCAATGTTGTATTATAAATATGAATGTATTTTCAATTAAAGATTTAGAGCAGCTTTCTGGAATTAAGGCACATACCATACGTATTTGGGAAATAAGATATAATTTCTTAAAGCCAAATAGAACAAATACAAATATTCGATACTATAGTAATGAAGAGTTGAAGATAATATTGAATACTTCCCTTCTGATTCGTTATGGATATAAAGTTTCGCAAATTGACAAAATGAATTCCGACGAAATTAATCTGAAACTTTTGGCACTTTCCAATTCAGAAGCTCAGAAAGAAAGAACCATTAATGAACTTATTCAATTCATGATTGACCTAGAAATAAACGCATTTGAAAAAACGCTAGATAAATACATAAGTACCAAGGGGATTGATAAAACAATTATTGAAATAGTATTCCCATTCCTCGAAAAAGTCGGATTGTTATGGCAAACTAATCACGTTAATCCAGCACAAGAACACCTAGTGACAAATATTATTCGTCAGAAACTGATTGTTGGTATTGAGAAAGTGGCCTTGTTTAATTACAAAGGAAAAACAGTTTTGATGTTTTTGCCAGAGGGTGAGTATCATGAACTATGTTTACTGTATATGTATTACCTATTAAAGCAGAAAGGATACACTATTTTGTATCTTGGTGCAAATAGTCCAATTAAAGATGTTTTATATCTATTTGATACTAAAAAACCTGCTATTATATATTCTCATTTGACGGCAATATCAAACAACTTTAAATTAGAAAAATTCTTCTCACATTTTAATGGTAAATTGCTAAATAGTGAATTAGTTCTTTCGGGGCAATTGATACAAGACTATAAAAGTGCGCTTCCTGTCAATATAATATTAAAAAAGTCTCTTGCAGAAGTAGTAGCATATTTTTATTAGGATACGTTAGTATTGGTCGGTATCAGTAAGCATCTGATAGAAACTTTTTATTATAGCTAAGTGATTTTTAACAATTTTTAAAGTTAATTCTTTCAAATCGAATTTATATCATTAACTTTATGGCAAAATAAAACGCAGCAATCATGAAAACGGTACTTATTCCGACAGATTTTTCTGAAACATCAAAAAATGCAGCAGAGTATGCTGTAGGCTTGGCAGCCCTTTTAGGTATTCCTAAATTAGTTTTTTATCATTTTTATCCAACTAAGCTGGTTTATAATCCTGCTGGAGAATTGGATGAATACGCTTCTGTGGAGCAAAATAGAATTAAAAGTATTGAGGATTTAAATGAATTTATTGAGTCACTTGGTACAGTTCCTGCAAATGTTCAAGTTGAAATGTATCAAGGTGCAGAGTCCGTAAATGCTGGAATAGCAGAGATTGCCAAAATTACCTGTGCAGATTTGATAGTAATGGGAATTAAGGGTGGCGGAATAATAAAAGAGACCATAATTGGTAGTCACACTCTTTCTATTGCAAAGCATACAACAGTTCCAGTGTTAATTATTCCTGCAACAGCTAAGCTTAACAAGTGCGAAAAAATTGCTTTCTTGAGTGATTTTAAAGATGTAGAAAATAATAAATCTGTAGAAGGACTTAGAACTTTCTTAGATCATGGGGTTGTAAAATTCACCATTCTTCATTTGTTACGTCATCATGAAAAAATAGATGAAGCGCATCCAGAAAAGCTCAAACTGGAAAAAATGTTTAAGAAGTATAGTCCAGCTTTTCAATACAAGGAAAGTCATCATTACACCGACGATGTAATAGATTATGTTTTTGAGAGCAATACTGACATCTTAGCATTAGTTCCTGAACACCATGGATTATTAGAAACAATATTTAATGACCATACCAAGAAGTTGGCTTTCCATAGTAAAGTTCCTGTGTTGATAGTTCATTAACAAAGATTAGATATAAATAAAAGGCTGCAATTTGATTGCGGCCTTTTATTTTATACTGTTATTGAATATGTTTAATTGAATTGGTTAACTCAAATATTTTCCAACTATCGGAACCCTTCTTCCAACTCCAAAGGCTTTTGGACTCACTCGAATAATTGGGCAAAATTGGTTTCTTTTATATTCATTTGTGTTAACTAATTTAATAGCTCTGTCTACAATAGCAGCATCAAAACCTTTATTCTTTATTTCAGCAGGATCTAGTCGCCTTTCTATATATTGGAATAATATTTTATCCAACACAGAATAATCGGGTAAGCTATCACTGTCTTTTTGATTAGGTCTCAATTCGGCACTTGGTGCTTTTGTGATGATATGATTTGGAATGATTTCCTTTTCTCTATTTATATATCTCGCTAAAGCATAAACCTGAAGCTTATAGCAGTCTCCCAAAACACCTAATCCTCCTGCCATATCACCATAAAGCGTTCCATAACCGGTAGAAAGCTCACTTTTGTTAGAGGTATTTAATAAGATATATCCAAACTTATTAGCAATCGCCATCAATAAATTTCCTCTTGTTCTGCTTTGCATATTTTCTTCGGCTAAACTAAAAGGAAGATCTTTGAATATGGGGTTCAATGTTGTTAAAAAGCTTTCATAAACTTCATTTATTCTGATGATATCATAAGGGTTATTTAGATTTGTGCTTAATTGCACTGCATCATTAACAGAATGCTCTGTAGAATAAGGTGAAGGCATTAGGATTGCTCTAACATTTTCGCTACCTAAAGCATCGCAAGCTAATGCCAAAACTACAGCCGAATCAATGCCGCCACTACTTCCCAATATGGCCTTAGTGAAACCCATCTTAGCAAAATAATCTTTGATACCTAAAATAAGGGCGTTATAAACCTGATCTATATTAAGTGTTTCATTTAAAGACATTATTCCAGGATCACGATCAGACAAAGAAGCTTGTTGGGCTATAATGGGTTCATCTATCGTTCCATCGTCATTTAATATTACCCCATCAATGGACTCTGTAAATGAAGGAAGTAGCTTACGGATATTTCCCATTTTATCGAGAATCAACGAGGCTCCATCAAACACAATTTCCGTTTGGCTACCCACTGCATTACAGTAAAACATTGGTAAGCCATATTTTAATACATTATTTCTGACAACTTCAATCCTTTCTGCCCCGTGTGTGTAATCGAATGGACTAGCACTTAGATTGATCATTAAATCTGGGTTTTGTTCCATCAAAATATCCATTGGGCAGATGCGATATAATGGATTATTGCCTAAATTCCAGATGTCTTCACAAATTGTAATTGCTAGTTTTTTGCCTTTAAATTTCACTACATTCCATTCATAAGCTGGCTCAAAGTATCTGTATTCATCAAATACATCATAGGTAGGCAAGAGGGTTTTATGTATTTCGGCAATTATTTTTTGTTCGTACAAAAAGAAAGCTGCATTAAATAATCCTTTTCCTTTTAGGTTCGGATTCTTTGCTGGAGAACCTATTATTACCCCAATAGTGTCGGCATGAAGTTTTATTTTATCTATTGCTGCATAGCATTTATTAATAAAATCATTGAACTCTACAAAGTCGCGAGCTGGATAGCCGCAAATACTCATTTCGCTAAATACAATCAGATCTGCTTGGGCTTTTTTTGCAGTATTGATTGCGGAGATAATTTTTTCTGTATTACTTTCAAAATTTCCAATGTGATAATTCTGTTGCGCCAATAAAATCTTCATAAAAACGAAGATAAGAAGGAAGAGGGAAAAGGAGATAAAGGGTTGCCGCAAAGACACAAAAACAGAAAGGATCCCGAAGAAGAATGAAAGAGTTTGTGTGGATTATAAACTTTACTGGAGAAGGCAATTCGGTATTACTTATTTAGCTCCTCACGTGTGAGGAATGTTTCCCCACGTGTGTGGGAAGTTTCCTCACACGTGAGTAACAATATCCCACATGTGGGGAAGAATATCTCACATGTGAGGAGTAATCGCTCACATTTGGGAGACTATCGCTCACATGTGAGGAATCATAGCACACATGTGGGGAATACTTGCCCACACGTGAGCAGTACAATATGTTACTCGAAAAAAAGGAATTTATATATGAATAAGAAGGAAGAAAACAACGAATCCGCTAAAGCCATAATGCAATGTCAGTAATAGATAGAGGAGATTTAATGGTGCAACTATGATGGGATACTATTTATAGAATTGGGTGAATGAAGGTAAAATGGCTATTAAAAATTAGCGTACTTTTAAAAATCCGATGTCAATTGATGAAGGATTACACATTTTATAAAACTAAGTACGTTGAAGTTTTATTTAAGTAGTTGATGCTATCAAATTCATCAACAAAAAAAATGGCTGATTATTCATTTGCAATAACACAACACTTACATTTGTCGCCTAATAAAACAAAAAGCTATGGTTGACGTACTACTTGGGTTGCAGTGGGGAGATGAGGGGAAAGGTAAAATTGTAGATTTCTTTGCGCCCAATTATGATATAGTTGCTCGTTTTCAAGGTGGTCCAAATGCAGGACATACTTTATATGTTGGCGATAAAAAAGTGGTTCTTCATCAAATACCTTCAGGTGTTTTTCATCAAAACATTGTAAATATCATTGGTGGAGGTGTAGTTTTAGATCCAATTACGCTTAAAAGAGAGTGCGATACTGTTGCTTCTTTTGGTATTGATGTTCGTAAAAACTTGTTTATCTCTGAGCGTACCAACATCATTGTACCAACTCACCGTGCATTGGATAAGGCAAGTGAAATGTCGAAAGGCGATAGTAAAATTGGTTCAACACTGAAAGGAATTGGACCTGCTTACATGGACAAAACGGGGAGAAATGCGCTAAGAGTTGGTGATTTATTGGATAAAAGCTTTATTTCGCAGTACATTAAACTTAGGTTGAAGCATCAAAAGTTGTTAGATAATTTCCATTTTATTGAAGATATTTCAACTTGGGAAGATGAGTTTTTTGAGGCATTGGAATTTTTAAGAACACTTAATGTTGTTAATAGTGAATACTTTATTAATAACCAGATTTCAGCTGGTAAAAAAGTTTTAGCTGAAGGTGCACAAGGAAGTATGTTAGATATTGATTTTGGAACATTTCCTTTTGTTACTTCTTCAAATACTATTTCTGCGGGTGTTTGCACAGGTTTAGGTGTTTCTCCAAAACTCATTAATGAAGTTTTTGGGGTAACAAAGGCTTATTGTACAAGGGTAGGCAGCGGTCCTTTTCCTACTGAATTAGAAGATGCAACTGGAGAAGAATTACGAAAAATAGGAAGTGAATTTGGTGCTACAACTGGTCGTCCTCGCAGATGTGGTTGGATTGATTTGGTTGCTTTGAAATATTCTTGCATGATTAACGGCGTAACTCAGCTAGTTATGACAAAAGCAGATGTGCTAGACAGTTTTCAAGAATTGAAGGCATGTACTGCTTATAGCATTAATGGAACTGAAACAAATGAAGTTCCGTTCCAAATTTCCAAAGTAAAAATAGACCCAGTGTTAAAGGCTCATGAGGGGTGGTATTGTGATACAACAAAAATTAAAGAAGCAGCAAATTTGCCAGAGCCTATGACAAAATACATTGATTTTATTGATAATTTTGTTGGCGCACCTATTAAATATGTGAGCAATGGTCCAGGAAGAGACCAGATTGTACAATTATAAAAGAGAGAAAAAATTTTTTTGGTTAATACAAATTTCATTTTAATTTTTACAGTCTAAAACTTATTAGAACATGGCAGTTAAATCTGATAAGGATGCTAAATCCACAACAAAGAAAAGTGCGGTAGGAAGTCCGGCACCAAAAGTATCTTCAAAGAGTAAAAAACAATTGGAAGAAGATGATGACGATGATTTGGAAGAAGATGATGTGAAACCTGCAAAAAAAAGTGCAGCCAAAGCGTCTTCGAAAAAATCTAGTGATGATGATGATGATGATGATGATTTCGGTGATGATGCCGAAAGTGATGATTGGAATAGTTCTGACGACGACGATTGGGATCCTGATTTTGATGAATTTGATGTTCCTAAATCTAAAGGGGGAAAAGCTCCTGCTCCTAAAAAAACAACTGGAGCTAAGAAAGCAAAATCAGATGATGATGATGACTTCATTTTAGATGATGACTTTAGCGAATTTGACGCATTTGGCGGAAAAGACAGCTTTGATGATGACGACGACTTCTAGTTCTAGATTTCAATTTCAATTAATGTTATAAACCTAGGTTATTGTCAAATAGTGCTAAGAAAAAAACAATCATTTGCAATAAATAATTTTAAGGAAACAAAAAATCAACTGCTATATTGGTCCAACCATTATGGCAGTTGTGCTTTTCTAGACAATCAACAATATAAATCTCGGTATAACAGTGCTGAGTGTATTGTAGGAGTTGGTGCTATGAAAATTTTTTCTACTGTTGCCGCCAATCATCAAAAGCAGTTACAAACATTTATTGAAGAAACAAATGATTGGCTTTTTGGTCATATTTGTTACGACTATACAAATTGTATAACTACACAACTAATACCCAAAAAGGAAGACAATATTTGTTTTGAATCAATTTACTTTTATCAACCAGAAATAGTACTTATCCTTAATAAAGATAAGCTGGACATTGAAAGCTTGACATTAAATCCTGAGGTTGTTTTTAATGAAATAGTTGCATTTATTTCAAATAGTGAAACTTTTTTTCATCCTAAACTTACTTTACAATCAAAAATAACTAAGGAAGAATATCTCTCAACTATCAATACAATCAAGAAGCACATCCTGCGCGGTGATTGTTACGAAATAAACTTTTGTCAAGAGTTTTTTTCAAATGAAGCTGTTATCAATCCATTATCTATTTATAAGCAACTTACTACTATTTCACCAAATCCATTTTCCTGCTATTATAAGTTGAATGATAAGTATTTGCTTTGTGCAAGTCCAGAACGCTACATAAAAAAAACTGGTAACCAGTTAATCTCTCAGCCCATAAAAGGAACTATTAAAAGGGATAATACCAATTTGTTCCAGGATGAAGCTTTTAAGGAAGAGCTGAAGAATAGTAGTAAAGACCGCGCTGAAAATGTTATGGTTGTAGACTTGGTAAGGAACGATTTTAGCAAAATTTGTAAGGAAGCATCAGTAAAAGTGACTGAATTATTTGGCATATACACATTCCCACAAATACACCAAATGGTTTCTACTATTGAAGGTGAACTACCGGAAGAGGTAGGTTTTGTTGATATTCTACATGCTACTTTTCCTATGGGCAGCATGACAGGTGCACCCAAAAGAAGTGTGATGAAACTAATAGATTTATACGAACCAAGCAAACGTGGATTATATTCTGGTGCAGTGGGGTACATCTCTCCAGAAAAAAATTTTGATTTTAATGTGGTTATTAGGAGTATTCTTTACAATTCAACTAACCAGTATCTAAGTTATCAAGTGGGCAGTGGAATAACACACTACAGTGATCCTGATGCTGAATATGAAGAGTGTTTACTGAAAGCGGCTTCTATTAGGCAAGTATTACAAACTTAATTTCCTTCTAATAGTTGTTTTAAACTGGCTGCTAATAATTCATTTCTGCTCGCTTCAAAAACTGAAACCTTGTCCTTAGGTAATCGTAGTTTATAGGCATCACCATTAGCCAATGACCTATCAAATCCTGAATTCTTTTTATTAAATTCAGTTATTGGCATTCCTAATTTTTGGGCAACAATTTTTGCTGAAAATCTTCCTGTAACAGTTAATGTAGAGTCTGAAGCCTCAATTAAATTACTTTGACTAATCGAATTTATCTTAAAATCTTTTAATTCTGCCTTAGTCATCGTTGTTTCGCCACCACCACCTTCAAAAATGTAATGAGTCCCTATAAATTTCTTAACGTGTGTTCTGGTTTCTTCTTTTAAATAGTATTGTAAATCCCAAAAGTCACGGCTACCACTCAGTCTTATGGCTTGTTTTACTCTTCCTGCACCACCATTGTAGGCAGCAACTACCAATAGCCAATCGCCAAATTGGTCATACAAACTTTTTAAAAGTTTAGCAGCTGCGTGTGTACTTTTAAAATAATCGGTACGTTCATCAATCGGGTTCACTTGCAAGCCATACCTTTTAGCCTCATAATTCATTAGTTGCCATGGACCAACGGCACCAGCCCAAGAGACTAATCTGCTTTGCAAATGACTTTCTATTACGCTCAAATATTTCAATTCAACCGGAACGCCATATTGAGTTAAAATGTTATCATAGACTTCAAAATAGGGTCTGCCCCATTGTTTCATCTTTTCTAGTTCTTTACCTTGTTTGCGGATGTATTCTTGTACAAATGGAACTGCCTTTGGGCTTAGTTGTGAGAGATAAGGTTTTGTAGGACTGAACTTGTCATTAGAGAAAAGACTTTTAAAACCAATTTTTGCAAGAGATACAGTATCTGTTTGTGCTGTACAATTATTGACAAGTACAAATAAAATCATCACCTCATAAATTCTAGCCAAATACTTCATCATCTTTATTCTAAGCCGCAAATTTAGGAAAGTTGATGTTGGTAGATTGAAATTCAGATGCTTTTGTAATACCGTTTATAGAGATGCTCTTTATTTTGCCAAATCTTTTTACCACATTTTCATGATTTTTTTAATCTAATAATATTGTAGCTAATCCCTAGAAAAGTCATTTCATAGAGTTGTTCACAGAGTTACATTCAATTTTCAACAACAACTAATTAATTTCTCTTAACCTTTAATTCTACTTTGACAGGTTAAAACGATTGCTATCCCTCTGGAACTCTACCGCTAATTTCATGAGGGAAAGAGATAAACTTTTATGCACCTGTTCCAACTCTCATAAAGTTCTAAACTTTATCGAAGCTTATCTCAAACATGCAGCATATCAAAATGAGCTCTTTCTTTTGTCCTCTTTCTTCCATTTATTCAACTGAATCACGCTTATATTCACTTGAGTCAATCCACGACTCACCTGAGTCAGCCAAGGACTCACCTGAGTCGTGGACTGACTCAACTGAGTAAATGACGTTTTTTGATGCTAAAATTGCTAAATTAAATGATGTATTCATTGACAGTAAAGGGTTTTAAAGATTTTATAGATTATACACAACAGAATTTGGTTTGCGAAAAGATAGAAACTTCCTTCATTTGAAATCAAGGGAATTAATCATTCCTTTCGGTCAAATCAATTTTCGTATATGTAACCAACCTGAATATTTTATACTTTCAAAACAAGGGTTTACCTGTTGAAATAAAGATTTTAATAAAAAGCTAATGCTTAACCTCAAAATATTACACACAGACATTGTAAACTCTAATGTGTCAAAGAAGAATAAAATATTAATCAGAACTGTTGTTTCACTTATTTTAGTGGTTGGTTTTAGCTGTTTTCATATAGCTTCAAAATAAAAAATATGGAAATGAGTGTTACTTTATTTATTTATTGAAGACGATTTCTAATTGATATTTTTATCAATTAAGCAATATTTATGAAAACTTCTAGGGCTTTCGACAAAGAAAATATCTCAGAAACAGTTTGGAGTTGTATTTTTACCGCCAAAATAATCAATTATGAAACTTTTTGTAGGTGGACTATCTGCCAATCTGGATGATGTAGATGTAAAAGAAATGTTCGAACTTTATGGCGATGTTCAGTCTGCGCTTTTAATAAAAGACAAAGCAACAGGTAAAAGCAAAGGCTTTGCCTTTGTTGATATGCCAAATGATGCCGAAGGAAAAGAAGCAATGGATTTGCTAGACGGCGTTGCTATTTTTGGAAAGAAAATAGCAGTAAAGCTAGCGGAAGAACAACCTCCAAGAGGTAGTGGTGGATCTTCTGATTTCCGTAGAAACGATCGTAATGATAGTAGAGGAAGTAGGTTCGAGCCAAGACCAAACGATCGTAGAAGGTATTAAGGATGTCACATAAATAAATATTCAGTTTTAGTTTTGTAAACTGTATTTATTATGATTAATTTATTTTGACATTTTTCCTAAACTAACATTTTCTTGTTTTTTTCTTGTATTGTCATTTATTTTTCATCTAATTCCCTGCTAATCTTTTTTTTATACAATAAAATGAAGGATATTTCGTTATAAGTGAGGGTACTAGTGGTCACATTAGTACCTGCTCATATTTAACAACCCATAATAGCATGTGCATGAATAGATTTATTACACTTCTGGCCTTGACTGTTTTACTTGGTTCTCAATCTTGTGAACCAAAGAAACCACTATATACTACTCCTGCCGCAACCGTGCAACGAGTAGAACCCCCAATTACTAAAGACCCTTATGTTCCTTTCACTAGAGAACTTTTTGATAAACTTAGCATGAATAACATTGATGTTAAGCTTGTTCAATTTTATATTGATCAACAGTTGGTGCTAACTCGTTATCTAAATAATGATCAAGTTACTGTAAAAAATGGTGTCATTAAGTTTAACAATGGAAAGTATGTAAATGAGATTGTTATACCTCAATACACTCCCGTTGTTTGTGAAGCAGTTGAAGGAGATGGGCTAAGAGTAAACGCAGAATCGAGTCCTACTACAACTCTAAAATTTTTAAATTCAAAGCAGTACTCGCCTGTTAATTACATCTTCAATCCTGATAAATGGAATAAAGATGGTACTGTTGAAACCATTTATGATGGCAATAAATACACAGTTACTTGTCCAACTTGCTCCACTAACCAACCAAATGAAGCTAAACTTGTAGCTAAACAAAGTGCATTTGATAATTTAGATAAGCAAAGTAAAATTATAAAAGGCCGAACAATTGGTAGCATGATTGGCAACAACAACCCTAATTATGGTAAATAAATAGAATTTCAAAAAAATATTAATTTAAAAAGCGTGTAAGGAAACCCCCATACACGCTTTTTGTTTATAAACGTGGTCTTAATTGGTGTATAAAATTAGCATTTGGCACTATTGCCAATAGCTATATTTGCCAACTTTAAATTAAAGGTTATGCTTAATGTAGGCGTTTTTGGTGTGGGGCATTTAGGAAAATTTCATCTGAATAATTGGAAGGAAATAGCAGGAGTTAAAATTGTTGGATTTTTTGATCCTAATAATGATATTGCAAAACAGGTTATTGAAAAGTATAATATAAAGCGTTTCACTGATGAAAGCAAGCTAATTGATGCCTGTGATTTGATTGATGTGGTTGTTCCTACTGATCGTCATTACGACATCTGTATGAATGCACTCAGAAAAGGAAAACATGTATTTGTTGAGAAGCCTTTGGCCAATACAATGCAAGAAGCAAAAGACTTAATGCAAATGGCTCGTGAGGCTAATGTAAAAGTTCAAGTTGGGCATGTTGAACGTTTTAACCCTGCTTATTTGGCTTTAAAGAACGTAACAATGAAGCCAATGTTTATTGAAGTGCATCGTTTGTCGCAATTTAATCCAAGAGGCACAGAAGTTAGTGTTATTCTCGATTTGATGATTCACGACATCGACATCGTTTTAAGTATTGTTAAAAGTGGTGTAAAAAATATCCATGCTAGTGGTGTGGCTGTAATGACAGATACTCCAGACATTGCCAATGTGCGTATTGAGTTCAATAATGGTTGTGTTGCAAACCTTACTAGTAGCCGTATCAGTATGAAAAAGATGCGTAAGATGCGTTTGTTTCAAAAAGATGCGTACATCGGAATTGACTTTCTAGAAAAGAAAACCGAAATAATTAAACTAAGTGATGATAACGATACTAATGCTTTTTGTTTTGATTTAGAAACACCTAACGGTTCTAAAAGTATTGCTGTTTCTACCCCTGAAATTGCGGATGGTAATGCAATCAAGATGGAATTGGAAGCTTTTGTAGATAGCATTGTTAATAATAAGCCTACTGTTGTTAGCGAAATTGATGGTTATTTGGCTATGGAAGTAGCTCATCAAATAATTGATAAAATAACCACTACAAATAGGTTGGTAAAATAGAAAACCATGCTCAAACGCTTTGTTGATGTGCTAGTAGCATTGGTGGCTATTGTTTTGCTTTCTCCAATCTTTTTGCTGGTTCTTTTTATCACCGCCCTCACCTCAAATGGGGCTATTTTTTATAGGCAAGAGCGGGTTGGATTTCGTGGAAGGCCATTCATCATGTATAAGTTTATCAGTATGTATCCTGATGCTGAAAAAGATGGGCCATGTTTGTGGGTGCAAGGAGATAAACGCCAAACTAAATGGGGAGAATTTATGCGCAAACGTCGTTTTGATGAGCTCCCTCAATTATGGAATATCCTTCGTGGAGACATGAGTTTTGTGGGACCCACACGTCCTGAACGTAAATTTTATATAGATAAGTTAGTACAGATTGCTCCCGAATATCAAAGCCTTCTGTCTGCAAAGCCTGGTCTTGTTTCTATCGGAATTGTGGAGTATGGTTATGCCTCCTCGGTAGAACAAATGAAAGAAAGAATGCAATTTGATCTTCAATACCTAAATGATACTTCTGCTTTTAAAGATATTAAAATACTGTTCAAGGCTTTCTTGAAAGTTATCTTGGGAAGGGGTAAGTAGCAGCGTTTATAAAAAGAACATTTTCCTATTGCTATTAATCAATTCAAAAACACGTACTTTGGCTTTATTGTTTTTTTAGCTATTAAATTTCTTTTCAAATAAAATATTGTGCGTAATACCTGTCTGATACTACTTTTTATTGCGGTTTCTGCTGTTTCTTTTGGTCAAAAAGGAAATTATTTTCAGCAAAAAGCCAATTATTTTATTCAAGTTCAACTAGATGATATTCTCAATAGCCTTGATGGTTACGAGAAATTAATTTATACCAATAACTCGCCTGATACCCTGCATTTTATCTGGTTTCATCTTTGGCCTAATGCCTACAAGGATGAAACTACTGCTTTTGGGGAGCAATTATTGCGCAATGGTCGCACAGACTTTTACTTTAGTAATGATGAAAACAGGGGATACATATCGCATTTATCTTTTAAGGTAGATGATGTAAAAGCAGATACCCAGCATCATCCAAAATATGTGGATGCGGTTAAGGTCATCTTACCCCAACCACTTGCGCCAGGTAGTTCGGCTATCATTACTACGCCTTTCCATGTAAAATTGCCTTACAATTTTTCTCGTGGTGGGCATATTGCTCAGAATTATCAGATAACCCAATGGTACCCCAAGCCTGCTGTTTACGATAGCAAGGGTTGGCATCCCATTCCTTACCTCGATCAAGGGGAATTTTACAGTGAATTTGGTAAATATGATGTTCAAATATCCCTTCCCGAAAACTATTTGGTGGCTGCTTCGGGCATTTTGCAAGATGCTGCTGAGAAAAACAAAATATTGGCTATTGCGCAAACCAATCCCGAAAGTCAGTCAAACTATACTTATTTTATAAAACGTGTTAATCAGAAAAATGCTAAGATTCCTTCACAAAAGGAACTTCTTGCCCCTCGCTCTAAGGCTGCCAACAAAACCCTTCATTACAGCATTGATAATGCTCACGACTTTGCTTGGTTTGCCAGTAAACAATTCATAGTTCAGCACGATACCGTTCAATTGCAATCCAAGATGGTGGATGTATATGCCTTTTATCCTCCGTGGAGTGCAAACCATTGGGATAGTAGCATTGCCTTTGCCAAGAGTGGTTTGCGCTATTACGACAAACATGTGGGCAGTTATCCATACAGCACCGCTACAGTGGTGAGCGGGCCGCAGGCAATAGGGAGTGGTGGTATGGAATATCCGTCTATCACGCTTATTACTACACAGGATGGTGGAGAAGAATTGGATGCAACCATCGCCCACGAGCTTGGCCACAATTGGTTTTATGGGGCTTTGGCAAGTAATGAACGTGATCATGCGTGGATGGATGAGGGCATGAATAGTTTTTACGAAAGTTGTTACAGAAAGGAGAAATACAAAAGAAATTTTGCTGAAGAAATTGAAACTTCTATCATTAAAAACCTAGAAAACATTCATAAAGATCAATCGATAGATATCACTAGCGATTCTTTTACCATGACCAATTATGGTTTGTTTGTTTATGTAAAGACTGCTGCTTGGATGCGTCAGTTGAGGAAGAAATTGGGAAGCAGTATCTTCGAGAAATCGATGAAAGATTACTATAACCAATGGCAATTTAGGCATCCTTACCCAGAAAACTTCAAGCAATCCATCGAGGCTTCTAGTCATCAAAACATAGATAGTCTATTTAGCTTGCTGTCTACCACTTCTGCCCAGAGATTGGATGCCAAACCCGATAAAAGGCCCATTAAGTTAAGCCTGTTTTTAACGACAAAAGACACAGATAAGTATCGTTTCATCTCTCTTTCGCCTGTTTTGGGTTATAATGTCTACGATAAACTGATGGTGGGCGTTGCGATTCACAATTATGCACTCCCCCTTAGCAAATTCAATTTTATTGCTGCCCCAATGTATTCTACGGGTATGCAAAAGTTCAATTATTACACACGTGCTTCCTACCGTTTTCTACTTAATAAAGGCTTTTTCGATAATATTAACATCAATGCCTCTGCAAGTAGTTTCACCTATCAACATGTAGATGTTGTGGAACCTTATAATGCACATTACGATTGGAGTTATACTAAAATAGATCCCACTATCAGGTTCAATATCCGCAATCAAAGTTTGCTTAGTTCTGTGAGGAGCTTTATTCAACTTAAAACTTTCTTCATCACCGAAGGTAATTTTAACGCATACTCTAAAATTAGTGGAAAGGATACTTCCTATATCAGCAATAGTTTTCAATCGGAAAGGCACTTAGCTCAATTGCGTTTTAATATCGAAAACTATAGGGCTTTGTATCCTTATAGTGCTGACGTTACTATTGATGGTAATGAAGATTTTATCCGTGCGGGGCTAACAGCTAAGTGCTTTTTTAACTATCCCCAAGGAAAAGGAAAGGGTTTAGATATTAGGTTTTTTGCAGGTAAGTTCTTCCATTTAAGCAATGATATTAACAAATATGATGATCGATATTACTTAAATCTAACAGGGCCAAGGGGTAATGAAGACTATAATTACAGCAACTATTTTGTGGGGAGAACAGATTATGACGGTTTTAATAGCCAACAATTGATGGAAAGAGATGGCTTTTTTAAAGTAGGTACTGAATTGCAAGGAAAAACCGGCAAAACGGACAATTGGCTTTCTGCCATTAATTTTTCCGGCGATATTCCCTTCATTTCCTTTAAAAATCCTTTCAAATTGTTCCTCGATTTAGGTACTTATTCCGAAGCTTGGCAGGATAATGCTACTGGTAGCCACTTTTTATATGATGCTGGGCTTCAAGTTTCCCTCTTTAAAGGTTGTGCAAACTTGTATGTGCCGCTGTTAATGAGCAGCGTTTATAGTGATTATTATAACTCTATTTTCCCAGGCAAAAAGCTTTCTAAAAGTATTTCCTTTAGTTTAGATATTCAGAAACTAAAGGTGTATAAGCTTACCAAAGGGATACCTTTTTAGTTAAAATATTTTTTTAGTGAAGATGAAAAAGGTTTTTTTAACCTGCTTTTCAATTTTAGGAATTTTTGTAACAAATTATGGGGCTACATTATGGCAAACTGGAACTACATTTTCTAGTTATCGAGCAACAGTTAAATAAAATGGAGCTTCATTGAAAAGTTATCTAGTTCCATTTTTTTTAAAGTGAATGGTCTAAAATTAGCTAGTTTGTTTATGAAGTGAGATTTAAAGTAGGGTTAATTTTTTAACTCACAACTATCAAACTTATCAAAATTACTTTGAAGGCTTAATTTTCAGATATCTGCTTTCCGCTATTAACTTTCAATTTTTAAACTTTCCTTTTTTAGTTTTTATATGCACATAATCTCATCCGAACATATCGATTTTGACAAATGGGATGCTTGTGTTCAAAATAATGAGAATGGGTTGATTTATGCCACTTCAACGTACCTAAACGCTATGACGGATAACTGGAGTGGGCTATTGATAAACGATTATCAAGCAATAATGCCGCTGCCTTGGCGGAAAAAATGGGGTATCCGATATTTATATACGCCTGCGTTCACACAACAATTAGGCTTAATTGGACAAACGAATGTTTCGGCTACTGAATTGCAGAAAAAGGTGCTACAATTTGCTCGTTTTGGCAACTATTTATTCAATGATGGCAATGCTCCATTGGGTGATGAACTTAGTTTTTTTGAGTGTAATAATTATGTTATCTACCTTAATAAAAGTTATGAGGAAATAAGGTCTTCCTACAAAAAAAACTTTAAAAAAAACACGAATAAGCCCATTCATAATGAGTTATACTATCAAAAATCTGATGAATATGAACTAGCAATTCGTTCTTTTTATCAATACAATAGTGCACACATCCTGCATGTTCATTCAGCCGAAATTGATTGTTTTATTAAGTTATGTTCTCAATTATTTCCTGCTAATATATTAGTTAGAAAAGTAACTAACAAAGCAGATGAGCTGTTGAGTATTGTGCTTTTGTTGAAGGATAATAAGCGATATTACAACCTAATTAACTACACTTCGGCAGCAGGAAGAAAGGTGGAAGCCAATTATTTTTTATATGATAATTTGTTTAAAGAACTGGCAGAAAATGATTTGTTATTTGATTTTGAAGGAAGTGATTTGCCGGGTGTGAAAAGTTTTTATGAGTGTATGGGAGGTCTGAACAAGCGCTATTATCTCTGGCAATTTAATCATTTACCTTGGCCTTTGTGTTTATTTAAAAAGTAAAATTGGGATCTTTTCTTGCCAATTCCCGCTCTTCCATAATTTTTTCTGCAATTAATAAATCTATGGGTCTTGTAATTTTTAGGTTATTATATTCACCATAAATCAAGAAAATCTTTTCACCAAAAGCTTCCACCACGGTGGCTTCATCGGTAAAACTTTCGTTGTAATCTTGTTGAAAAGCTGGTATTAAAAGTTCCGATTTAAAGGTCTGTGGTGTTTGAATGATGCGTACTTTATTACGATCCGCCACAATACTTTCCTCATTGTCAGTAGCTATTCTGATGCTATCTGTAGCGGCAACGGCAGGAATGGCCGAACCTTTTTCAAGTGCTTGATGGCAGCAACGTTTAATTAAATCGGGGGTTAAAAGACAGCGAACACCATCGTGAACAAAAAGAATACTATTAGAAGTGTCGAGATATTGCAACCCTTTTTGAACAGAATGAAAACGGGTAGCCCCACCGATGGTAAAGTGGATGTTTTTGGATGTAAAACGGGTTGCAATTGATTTGCCCGACTCCAAATGTGTTTCAGGAAGCACAATAACGAGTTCGATATCTTCAAAAGCTTGAAAAAAGGCGGTGATGGTGTGCCATAAAAGCGGTTTTCCATTCACTTCCAAAAACTGTTTTGGGGTAGGTACACCCATTCTTTGTCCGGAACCACCTGCAACAATTACTGCTATCTTTTTCATAATTGCAAACAAAGAAAAGACATAGGAGATAAAAATAAAATCTATTTTCAAAAAAGGATGTGACAATTTAAGAATTGAAAGCTATATTTGCAGCCCAATAAACGATTTCGTAGCTCAGTTGGTAGAGCAGATGACTCTTAATCATCGGGTCCAGAGTTCGAGCCTCTGCGGAATCACAATCAGGATAAGGGTTTCATTAAGTGAGACCCTTTTTTTATGCTCTTGAGTGTCAATTCTGAGTGTCAAAGTGCAACACTTAAATTATCTTTAGCTTGAACTTTGTTATCATAATAACTGAATCCCATTTCTTGAATCCTTTTCGATACCATTATTTTATCCAAGTAGTTTTTTTCAATAACACTAGCGTTTTTTTGGTATCCAGCCGATTTTACTAAGCCTGTTTTAGTCTCCATTTTGGTAAGGAATGTTTTGCGCAAGTGCTTCAAACTAAACTTTTTTTCAATCCCTGCTTTGTTCTTAAAAAACGTAAAAGCCTTACTGATTTCCACAGCCAAACTTTTTCTATTGAAAACACAATCACCATCAATTAGGTATCTGACCGACCCAATATTTTCTTTATAGTTTAAGCGGATTAATAAGTCTTCTAACTCTGGTGTAATTGGTATTGGCACAATTTTAACTGCTTGTGTATTATCCCAATTATGCTTCCTTTCATATTTCAGGTCTATTCCTGACAGGTACTCTAGTTTCCCATTTGAATCTGTAATTATATCAGAATATTTTAAAGAGGCAACCTCTTCATTCCTCATTCCTGTATATGCTGACAATTCAAAAGCTTCCCTCATCCAAGGTCTGTATCTATTTCTAATTTTGCCATTTGAGCTGGTCTGTAAGCAATCTTGTTCATTTACCACTGATAGCAATTTGATAAAGTCTTTATCGTCAATACTTACTGGATTGGGGCTTTCGTATTTCAATTTAGCCTTCTTGCAAGGATGTTGCATCAATAGTTTTCTTTCATCAATAACGAAGTTGAAAAAATATTTAACCGCCTTTATCGTATGGTTGAATCCTGCCGCCGAACTAGCTGTTTTACCTACATGTTCATAGAATTTACCAAAAATATTCTTATCAATTTCAACAATTGGGATATTGCCGCCTTTTGGGTGGTTGGCATCAAGGAACTTCTTGAACTTCATTAGGTTAGTCACCCTATCCTTTATATACTTTTCTGAGCGATGCTTTTGCTCGTGAAAGGGGACATCTACGTTTTGCAACCAATCACTATAAATCCATATCCAGTCTTCAAATCTTTCAACTTGCGTTTCCTTTGTTGTTTGAGGGATGCTGATTTTAATTGGGTTATCCAAGTCTATTTTCCATTGGGCTAATTCTAATACTGCTTCATTATACTCCTTGCTTTTAAGGTCCTTAGTTCTTCGTTCACCATTAATCCTAAATAAGCCCTTATACCGCTGCTTTTCAATAGGATGCTCGCATCCTTTATACGGTGTTTGAGTTAATTCTATGTTCCTTCCACATCCTTTACATACGATGTGCAGCCCATCACATTTCTTATACTTTAATTTCTTCATCTTTAGTTTTTTTGCGAGTGTAATATGTTCTAGTGACACTCATGGTTTTTGTTACTTATTTTTAAATTTTATTGCAATAGAACCCATTGGCTTATATCCTTTTGTTATGGGTTTTTTGTCTAATTCTGTAATCATGTAGATTTCATCATTTAGATAATGTTGGTAAGCCGTTTGCCATCCATCAGCAAATTGCTTTTTTAATTTTTGAAGCACGGGTAAATTATAGGCTAAATTATACTCAGCCTCTATAACGTATTCCCCTGATAAATCCTTAATAACGTCAACTCTGTTAGTTCTGCACCATCGTCTTACGCTTCTGATGTCAGACCTATTGATAAGTTTATGTTTAACAATATCAGTTAAATACAATCTTTTAACCCTGCCGTTGAATTCGATTTTATTTTCATTCGATTTCAATTTATGTGTTTTTAATTGGGGTGTCGCTTAACCAAAATCGTATTGGGATTACGTGCGACTTATTGTTGCTCTGCTTGAATTTGGATTGACTTATTTTTATGTTGCTCCAAGTACATTCAGATGGGTAGATGTTTGGCAATTCCAAACAAGGGTTCTGATTTAACCTTCAAGGGTTCAGTTGATTTTACGATGTGTCTACTTTCTCCATTTTTTAAAATTTTAAACATAAGGGTATCAGCTAGGCCCATGATTAATGAGCCTATTATGCTTGTACCACTAAACTTAATTGAAGGCAGATTATCCTGCCGCTAGGTCAAGGGGTAAGCTGTTACACAGACCCCAGACAGATTTAGCTTTATAGTTTTTATTAGTTGGTTACTAACAGTGCAAATATACCAAACGATTTTCAAGGATGCAAGTTGGGAAGCAAGAAAATTTTTGGACAACTATTTTAAAAGATTTAGAGCTAGTTGCTTAGTTCCAATAGCTTGCTTAGATAACATTACTAAGAAGAGTGTTTTATGAAATAAGTAAGTCGCATATTATTTGTAGCTCACTTAGATTTATAATAAGGCTCATTAGGTGTTATATTTGAGCCACAAATTATTATGTCGTGAGCCTTAAATTATATTAAAATGGGTGCGTTAACTATTACCCAAGAAGTATAATTGTTATAATTTAGGAAAAGCCTTAAATTAATATCCTAGGAAATTATTGCTTCTATTGGGCTTAATCCTATCGAGTTAAATGATGGCTATAATAACACATGTGTTATCATAATAACTATAAATATTGATAATTCATTATCATTTTTACTACTTTTGTGAAAAGTGCGGATACAATGAAAGTCATTAATAGAATAATTGAGCCCCAAATTACTAACTTATTAGATAGTAACAAGGTTATATTGATTTTAGGTACTAGAAGAGTTGGAAAGACCTTTTTAATCAATTCAATTCAAAAGAATTATCATTCAAAAATACTTTTTTTAAATGGTGAGGACTTCGATGTACAAGATATTATAAAGAATAGGTCAATCAGTAACTATAAAAGGCTTGTTGGGGACAATAGCTTAATCATAATAGACGAAGCGCAATCAATTCCTGAAATTGGGATGGCATTGAAACTATTGATTGATACTAACCCCAACTTAACTATCATAGCCACAGGCTCATCCTCTTTGGATTTAATGAACAAGACAGGAGAACCATTAACTGGCAGACATTATCAGTTTAACCTATATCCTATCTCACAAATGGAACTGATGCCGACCGAAAATTTTTTGGAAACCAAACAAAACTTGGAAGAAAGATTGATTTTTGGCAGTTACCCCGAATTGATTAATATCTTATCTAGTGACGACAAACGTAATTACTTACAACAACTTGTACAATCTTATCTCTTGAAAGATATACTTAGTTTTGGTGGTATCAAACATTCTGATAAAATTGTTTCACTATTAAGGCTTATTGCTTATCAGGTTGGTTCTGAGGTATCTTACAATGAACTGGGTACACAACTTGGTATGAATAGACTAACTGTTGAAAGTTATCTTGATTTATTGAGTAAGGTGTTTATAATTTACAAACTACCTTCATACAGCACAAACCAACGCAAAGAAGTTACCAAAAGTTCCAAGTGGTATTTCTTCGATAATGGTATTCGTAATGCTATTATCAATGATTTTAGGATACCAACCCTAAGAAACGACATTGGTATCTTGTGGGAGAACTATTTGGTATCTGAAAGGATTAAGAGTAATAAATATCTTAACCAAACTAAAGAGCTCTATTTCTGGCGCAACTACAACCAACAAGAAGTTGACTTAATTGAGGTAAGGGATGGAATGATTGCTACTTTCGAGTTCAAATATTCGGGTAACAAAAAAGTAAAGCAACCCATATCCTTTAAGACCTTGTACCCTGAATCGACATTTGAGTGTATCAACAAAGACAACTATCTTGATTTTGTTATAGGACAATAGCATTACAAAAGACATACACATACCAAATATCAATTCTTTAAGCTCTGATGAAGAGTATCGAATTAGTTTACCCTTTCGATAAGTTTTTTAGTTTTGATTACAGTCTTGTTTGAACAATCTGCAATCTTGCAAATCTCTCGAATCGTTAACCCTTTCTTTAGTGCTTTAATAATTTGTTGGGTTGTTTCCTTTTTTAAAAAATTACTATCACTCTCGATTGATTTAGTTGGACGCCCCAAACGACCACCTTTTTGAACAAAAACTTGTCGACCAACTGTGGTCCTTTCTTTAATGTTTTCAAGTTCCATCTCATAGAGGGAACTCATAACGCTGCTAATCATTTTCCAGATAGGATTCTTTTTATTGTTGGGGCGTGATTGCAGACCAATGTTCCTTACACTTACGTTAATTCCCTTTTCTTCTAGCCACTCTAATGTACGTATTACGTCACCAGTATTTCTACCAAGTCGTGAAAACTCTTCGACCACCAATTCAGATATTTTTCCCGCTTCAACCATAGTGGTCAGTTCTTTACCTTTTGGTCTTTCCTTGAAGGATACTGAGCCTGATACTTTATCTAAAAGAACTAGGTCGTAATTTTCTTTGTCCATGGTGAATCTATCGCCAGACTGTTGCAATGTAGAAACTCGATTGTACTTTACTCTCATATTGATGTACTTTAATTGACACGTTAAAAATACACCTTTATGACGACTTCTCAACCTGCTTTAACGGTTCATAAGCGTTTAATTCCGCTTCCCTTTTAGTTATAAATTAAAATACACCAAGTAGCTAATTCTACGCTACATAGGATAGGAAATTTTTTTTTAATTTTTCCGTAGAAAATTCCAGGGTTTCCAGACATGGGGAATATTTATTTAGAAATATCTCTATGGAAACCAAAAACTATGAAAACGGAATAACCGTATTAAGCCTGTTCGACGGATGCTCGGCAGCATATCTAGCTTTAGAAAAAGCTGGATTTAAAATTAATAACTATTACTCAAGTGAAATTGATAAACACTGTTTAGCAGTTCAGAAACATCACTACGCCGATAACCCCAACTTTCATCAGATTGGTGACGTTCGATTTATTAACCCAATGGACTACATTGATGTGGACCTTATTATCTTCGGCAGTCCCTGTACCCAGCTTTCTAGCGTTAACCCCAAGGATAGGTCAGGATTGTCAGGCCCCGACTCATCGCTGTTCTATAATGCCTTGGAAATCCTAAAGCTAATAAGTATTTTCAAGCCCCACAATGAGAAACTATACTTTCTAATGGAAAATGTAGCAAGCATGCCAACGAAGGATAAAGAGACGATTACAGAGGAGTTGAGGGAGTTAATACCAACTACTCAAATGTACAAGATTGATTCAGCGGTTATCGCACCAGCGCATCGCAGAAGGCTTTACTGGACGAACATTCCAAATGTGACCATTCCCGAACCTTTCGGCAAAAGTTATCAGCAAATCCTTGTAAATGGGTTTGTAGATAAGGATAAGGCGAATGTGTTATTATCTAGCGATGTAACTCAGACCAATGGCATTAAACGATATTACAGCATGAATATAGGAAACATAATATTCAAGGACAAGGATTTTGCCGAGCTGCCAATAGCGGAAAAGTTACAGAGGTATCCAGCTATATTGAAAGCTAGTGGATACGACAGTAAAAAGGGGGCTGCTACATCTGATTACGATTTTGTGAATGGCTGTTATCGTTTGCCATCTGTTCTGGAACGTGAACGTATGATGACAATTCCAGATGGTTATGTTTCAGGCGTCCCAAATATCCCCAAATCAGAACAAAAGAAAATCTTAGGTCTATCGTTCACAGTTGATGTGGTGTCACATATTTTAGGATTCATCAAATAATTCGTTGATACAAATTAGAATAAATAGCGGAAAATTTACAATCCTAATATTTGAGGCATTGTTTGAATAGCGCAAACCTTACAGAAAGCTGGGAACTCATATAGTGCAAACGGAATCTTGAACTACTTTCAGGAACAAATAAAGCCTCTGAATAGTGTTATATCGGTACGCCAAGTGTTCAATATTTAATGGTAAAAATTTTCAAAAAATATTTTTTTGAAAACAGGGGCTTCATTTATTTAAGTTGAAAAAATAGCGCAATTTTTACAGACACCATCGCTGCCTATATGTTGAGGGGCTCTAAATGCCTAGGAGGAGGGGGATTACACTGAGGGGGGCTCCCCAAAATTATTTATCCTGTTGGACTTGCATCTTGGGAAAACGGCTCGTATATTTGCCTGTATCCATTGATAACAAGGATTCAGGTTCTGAGGAACCCTTCAAAGGCATAAATAACGAAAATCATTCAGTTCCTTAACGGTTGGATGCCTTTGATAGTAATGCAACTGTTTAGGTACGATTTAATACACAAAATGAGGTCAGGTTGATTTATGGCTATTTAGCCAAAGGGAATGTTTTGCCATTTCCAATTCAAGAACTATCCTTGATTTAACTTATAACCCAATATGTCCCATTAATATTCAATGTAGTGGGACAACAAGTGGGACACTCTAGTGGGACAGTAAAATGGGACAGTAAAATGGGACACTTTTTTGGGACAGCATGTAGTTCTGTAGTCCAACTGTATATACATTATTTTTATTTTATTATATATATAAATGATAGAATTCTATACTGCAATAACAACAGACCTCACATGTGTCCCACTGTCCCGTCCCATTAGAAATGGGACAGTAGCTAGATAATTGGGACAACCCAGTATGCAATAAACATGCAAGTGTCCCACTGTCCCGTCCCACTGAAAATGGGACAGTAACTAGACAATTGGGACAACTTATAAAAAAATGTACTGATAGTATTTACATTTTTTTGGTTGGGGTTATATTTATTACAGAACAGCCTTTGGTAGTTCAAATAACAACTTTTTTAAAAAACTAAAAATTGAAAAAAGAAAAAAAATCACTGGTGTTCACGATGCGCATACATCCTGAAACCAAACGCAAACTAGAAAGCCTTGCTTCTAACAAGGCTTTCAAATACAATAACACCGCAGTCATCAAAAACCTAATCGAGACTGCATACATAAAAACACTTAATCAAAATGAGTACTGAAACAAAAATAATCGAACCCCTTCCTGAATTTAGTCTTTTTAGGGAACCTATTTCCAATAAGGTTCCTCTAAAAACTATAAATATCGAGGATTTACACAAAATCACAACGAGTCACAAAAACCTTTCAACATTAACGGCACAAGTCAGCAAAATAGAAGATAAGGCAGAACGTAACAAAGTAAAGTCTAAGTCACTGCCATACGTAACACCTAGTGGGATATTCGGCACTAGGGATAAGGATAATATTGAATCACACTCAGGATACTTATGTGTTGATTTAGATAATTTATCACCTGAGCAAATGCAAGAAGTCAAAAACAACCTTCTAAAGGATGTTAATATTCAGACCTGCTTATTATTTATGTCACCTAGCAGAAACGGCTACAAGTGGTTCATCAAAATACCGAACGATAAATCCACCCACTTGGATTATTTCAATGCGGTTGAGAATTACTTACATAAAACCTATAACTATCAAATTGATGAAAATTGCAAGGATGTTAGTCGAGCATGTTTCCTAAGCTATGATGAGGATGCTTATCTGAATCCTGAACAAGTTAAACCTCTTGATAGTGAGTTCCTCGCTAAATGGAGTCCAGTTAAAACTACTAGAACTCAAGGCTTACAGGCACTTGAAGATAGCCCTGAGGACAAACTCTTGAAAGTAAACTCGTTAATCGCTGAACTGCAAGCTAGAAAAATGGACATTACCAAGCCCTATAGCACATGGGTTAATATTGGCTTAGCTCTGTGTGAATTAGGCGAGCAAGGTAGAAAACCCTTCCATGCAATAAGCAGCCTTTCTGATATGTATGACAAGGATGAGTGTGATGATAAGTATTCTGAACTGCTAACTAGTTACAGGGGTGATATAAAGCTAGGCACACTTTTTCATATAGCGTTGAAAAATGGATGGTTACCACCTAGAGAAAAACTTAAAGCCTTATTAAACCTAAATGCTCAACCTGATGAATCCATAGTAGTGTCTTCAAGTGAGTTGCCAAGGACTGCAAAACAACGAATGGATGATGCCAAGCACCAACCACCGATAAAAAAAATGGTTGGGTCACTTTGGTACAGTGGTGAACTTCATGTCTTATTTGGGGATAATGGAACAGGTAAAAGTGTTTGGGCTACTCAAATTGCCGATGCAATAACCAAAGGAACAAGTGTGATGGGTATTCTACCAAATGAAACAGAACCTCAGAAAGTATTATTCTATGATTTTGAGTTATCAGATAAGCAATTTGAGCGTAGGTACACTGATGAATCGGGTAATCAATATGGGTTCAGTGAAAACCTTTATATCGACAATATCGACTTTCAATCATTGGCTGTAGAAAACCTCACACAGAAAGCAGATGAGATAATTATCACCAAGATTGAACAAGCGATTGTGAAGCTGAAACCACAGGTTTTAATTATCGACAACTTGACTTACTTGAAAACAGAAACTACCCAAGATGCCAAGGTAGCTCTGGAAATTCTTAGGAAGCTTAATCAACTGAAAAGGCAATATGATTTGTCGATTCTTGTACTTGCACACACGCCAAAAACCAAAGATGGTCAACCAATCACCAATAACGACCTAGCTGGTAGTAAACACTTATCCAACCTTGTTGATAGTATTTCGGCTATTGGGAAAAGCACAAGAGGTAGCAACGAGAAGTATATAAAGCAAATTAAAGCTAGGTCTGGAGAAAAGCAGTTCGATTCGGATAATGTAATATCAGCTGAATTGATGAAAACTGAAAGCTTTTTAAGTTTTGTTTATCAGGACTGCGAAAACGAATACGAGCATCTAGCAGAAATTGGTAAACAGAACCAACTGATTGAAAAGCAAATGCTGAAACAAAATGCAATCAACTTACACAATGGAGGTCTTAGCGTAAGGGAAATTGAACAAAAAATAGGTATTGGTAAATCAACAATACAACGATGGTTAAAGCAATCAGACTAGTAAATAAAAGGAGCTTCAAAATGGAGCTCCTTTTTTATTTTATGTACACATTAGGGTACATGAAATATTGATTTTAAGCCTTATATAGGCCCGTTAACTATTTAAACTAGACATACGTGCTCTAAAAAGATGAAGCTTGTTTTTAGTCCTATTTTACTGATTAGATACATTATTTAAGTAGTGTTCAATATTGAAATAAGCCTAGTTTGGAAGTGGATAACCTAGTCCCTTTCTGTACAAGGCTCGACTGACATTACAAATACAAAATCCCCCAATAAGTATAGCTTGGTCAGAATGGAGCTCGCTTTAAAATATCTAAAAATTACCTTAAAGAATTTAATGGGTTGATAAGATTAAATCATCAAGTTCAAAAAGTATTGGCAATCTCTGTATAAATATCAAATCAAATAGGTCAATTTCTACCACTCTATATTCTGGCTCTTGTGTTAATTCTGGCATCATTTCAGGCACTTTATATACCGCTTTAACAATCACCCTATAATCATCAGCCCCCTCTAAGACAGGCTCTATTTGGTGAATAATTGCATTCTCGTAGGGCTTGAATCCAAGTTTATGAGTTATGAGGAATTGATATTGGTTAGCTATGCTTTTAGCTTCAGTTAAGTCTAGTAGTAGGTTCATATTTGGTGGTTATAAATAGTATTCGATAAACTCCTTCAGATGTCTATCATTTTTTAGGTCATAGCCTTCAAGTTGCAAATAAGTCAGGAGGTCAATTGATGGAATTACTAGGTCTTTCTCTAATAGGATGTTACTAGTTTTTAGCGGGTCATTGCATATAAGAACTTGGTAGCATGGTTCATCCATATTTGGCAATAAATGAACTTTTATATAATCTATATTATAACTTTTCGTCGCAGGTGGTGGAACAAACTTCTTGTTGGATTTTAGGAGGGGTTTGAATTTTTGCGCAACGTCAAAAGCCAAATCCTTCGATGTTGTGAAGTATTTTTGAAGAGGGTCGGAATTAGTTTTTGAATCTGGGAATGTGTCTAATAGCCCCATTTTATCCAAAAAATCGAACAGCGAAGTTCTAATCTCGTCAGTTGCTTCTGAGTCTTCTGATTGGTGGTAACTTATCAGGAA
>CANFLL010000007.1 GCA_947447825.1 Chitinophagaceae bacterium
AGCCGTGGGTGTTACGGCGTTTAAAATCTTCGTCATCCAGATTCGTATTTATATGTGTTAATAAATTACCCCTATAATCCTACAACTTTTTTTCAAGTCACAAAAGTAATAAAATCAATCAAAAATTCCTTAACTTAACGACATTGAATTAATATCTACGTCTGTTGTTTTCGTTATTGTTGGTATTGCCTCTATTGCTGTTGGCACCATTATTACTTCTGTTACCGCCATTGTTGTTTCTGCCATACCCACCACCTCTAAAAGGTTGGCTATTAGGCCTTGAAGCAGGCTGTGCCACATAAGGAGTTGATTCATCCATTGCAAATGGATGGTCTCTGTCGATAGGTATTTGCTTTCCTATAACTTTATGAATATCCCTTAAAAATTCTTTTTCTTCGGGATCGCAAAAAGAATATGCAATACCACTAAAACCTGCACGGCCCGTTCTGCCAATACGGTGAACATAAGTTTCAGGGATATTTGGAAGCTCAAAATTGATGACATGAGAAAGCTCGTCAATATCAATACCTCTCGATGCAATATCTGTAGCAACCAAAACTCTGTTCTTGCCACTTTTAAAGTTATTTAGTGCTTCTTGACGAGCATTTTGAGATTTGTTGCCATGGATGGCTTGAGTTTCAATACCCATCTTTACCAAATGTTCAGCTACCTTATTTGCACCATGTTTCGTACGGGTAAAAACCAGCGCACTATTAATACTAGGGTCTTTAAGTAGGTGAAACAATAGATTTTTCTTGTTTTCTTTTTCTACATAAAACAACTTTTGTTCAATCGTATCAGCCGTTGAAGATACTGGCGAAACTTGAACAACAGCAGGTGTCGTCAAGATGCTATTGGCTAATTGTTGAATGTCATTAGGCATTGTTGCTGAGAAAAACAAGGTTTGTCTTTTTGCAGGAATTTTGGTTATGATGCGTTTAACATCATGTACAAAACCCATGTCAAGCATTCTATCTGCCTCATCCAAAATAAATGTAGTAAGATTGGTTAGGTTTACATAGCCTTGATTCATTAAATCTAATAAACGCCCAGGTGTAGCAATTACAATATCTAGTCCTCTTTGTAAAGCTTGAACTTGGCTAAATTGATTTACACCACCAAATATTACGGTGTGTTTATTTTTCAAGTGTCTGCCATAAGCTGCAAAGCTTTCATCAATTTGGATGGCTAATTCTCTTGTAGGTGTAAGGATTAACACTTTGATTCCATTATTAGGTGAACCACTTTTGTGTAGTTCTAATTTATGTTGTTCCAATAATTGAAGGATTGGAATAGCAAATGCTGCTGTTTTTCCTGTGCCTGTTTGTGCACAGCCTAACAAATCTCTTCCTGCTAATATTTCTGGAATTGCTTGTGCCTGAATAGGAGTAGGCGTTGTGTAGCCTTCTGTTTCAAGGGCTTTTAGTATAGGACTAATAAGTCCCATTTCATTAAATGTCATTATAAATGTGTTATGGCAACAATTATCCATTGAGGGAATTATTATTGCCGATTAAAAATGTGCTAGAGATCATCTTATGGAAGCTAGGAGAAATATTTTATCATCTTTATTAATGGAGAAGAAAGTAATAATTGGATTCGATGATAATTCCCTGCGAAAATATTAATGTACAAAAGCTTTTGTTAGCAAAAACTTACGGAATGTTTTAGTCTAACGCCGCAAAGATGCACTAAATAATTTAGAAAATGAAATTAATTAAAAGCTGGGCAATTTATTTATCTATGAATCTTGTGTCTTTGCCCACTTCATACTAAACTTTCTAAAAGCCTTATCTACCACCATTCTTGCAAGCTTATAAACCAGAAAAGCACCTATAGGAGCAAACATTACATCGATTGTGTAGTGTACATGTTGAATTAAAACCATGATGCCAATGATGATAGAGGAGCAGAGGGCAATTGTTTTTTCAATTTTATTTTTCAAGCATAAAAACATTAAAAACATTGTTGATGTATGTCCGGAATAAAATAAATCTTTGGTAATAAATGGACCATGATAGAACTGATTCGACAAAGGATCTTTAAGTAATATTAAATTTTTAGGTGGGTTCAACGGTACAAGGGAAATGGTAATCATTCGGGATAAAGTTAAAAAAAGAAAACACCAAACAAATAAAATAAGGGTGTAAGGATTTTGAAATGAACGAAAAATCATAATTAATGCTGTTCCCCAGATAAATACAAAAATGGGAATGGATAAGTTAATTGGCGGCAACATTTGTAGTACAATGTCATTCATTACAACACCATTTCGACTTTCTATCACATCAAAAAAAGAGGGAAGAACAGATAATGTGGCTATTATTAAAGCAAACCCAGCTACAAAAGCAAAAGTTACTGACTTGTTTGAAAATGCTTGTTTCCAAGAAATAGACTTGATTTCAATGTTCATTTAGCTATAAAAGAAGAAAAATAATATAAATTAGTTAGGCTAACAAAATAGTTTTCATTTAGGTTGATTTAATGGATTATTTTAGTCTTGGGGCAAGACTAATTAGTTCTCCCATTTAATAAAAATAAGTCGTAATTAGACTTACTCTAATTACGACTTGTAAAACATGCTACTTAGGGTTTCAATAATTTAAAGACTTAGGCAGTTATTGCTGCAATACCTGGAAGTACTTTGCCTTCAAAATATTCCAACATTGCACCACCACCAGTACTTACATAACTAACTTTATCAGCCAATTCAAATTTATTAACAGCTGCAACACTGTCTCCACCTCCCACAAGGCTGAAAGCACCAAGAGCTGTTGCATCTGTTATTGCAAGGGCAATTGCTTTTGTTCCATGTTGGAACTTTTCCATTTCAAATACCCCCATTGGTCCATTCCAAAGAATAGTTTTAGACCGTTTAATTACGTTTGAAAACTGTTCAATTGCATTTGGCCCAATGTCTAATCCCATCCAACCATCAGGTATAGAATTGCTAGGTGCGGTTGACGTGTTTGCATCAGCCGCAAAATTATCGGCAACAATGCTGTCACTAGGCAAATGAATGGAGACACCCTTTGCTTCTGCTTTTTTCAATAAGTCAAGTGCCATTTCTAGGCGATCATCCTCACAGAGGCTTTTGCCAATGTGCCCACCTTCTGCTTTCATAAATGTATAGGCCATGCCACCACCAATAATGATGTCGGTAGCACGTTCTAACAAGTTTTCGATAATTAATATTTTATCAGATACTTTAGCTCCACCAATGATAGCAACAAATGGTTTTTCGCTTTCGTGCATTACTTTTTCAGCACTAGCTACTTCACTATTCATTAATAAGCCAAACATTTTGTTTTCTGAAGTAAAATATTTTGCAATAACAGCAGTGCTGGCATGAGCTCTGTGAGCTGTTCCGAATGCGTCATTAACGTATACATCCCCAAGTTTGGCAAGTTTTTCTGCAAAGGCTTCGTCACCAGCCTCTTCCTCCTTATAAAAACGAAGATTTTCTAATAGTAAAACATCTCCAGCTTTTAATGCACTCGCTAATTCTACGGCTGATTCCCCAATGCAATCATCTGCAAATTGAATATCGGCTCCATCAAGCAAATCGCTAAGATGCATTACAATGTGGCGCAAGGAATATTTGTCCTCTGGCCCTCCTTTGGGTCTTCCAAGGTGGCTCATTAAAATTACACTACCACCATCTGCCAATATTTTTTTAATAGTCGGTACTGCCGCTCTCATTCTGTTATCATCAGTGATAGCAAGGGTTTGTTTGTCTAAAGGAACATTGAAATCCACACGTATCAATGCTTTTTGTCCTGAAAAATTGTGTTCTGAAAACTTACTCATAAAATAAAATTATTAAAGTTGTGTAACTATTACTTGATTTATAATCGTTCAAAAGTAAAGGAAAAATACAAAGTGATAACTGACCAAAAGAATGTTGTTATATAATTTTTATTACTATTCCTTAGTTTCAGTTTGTTAAATTTTTAATTGTTGGTAATAGTTCAATGGACTGTGTGTTTTAAATTGATATAGATTTCATCGTAGTTCTTAAATTGCTAGGAAAAAATAATTTGAAAGTGAAATTTACACTTTAAAGTTTGGTGGTATTGTCTTTCAGATGATAGTATTATAGGCTAACAGGTTTTGTTTGTGAAATGGAAATGGATAATGTATGTTTATTGTCAAGTATTGTCAAGGGAATCAGTCAATCCTCTCGTTTATTTAGTTTAATAAACGGTTTAAATTGTTAATATATAAAACTTTTATACATTTTATTCCCCCACTTTGTAAAGACTATATTTTTAGATGCCTATTCAATTACCTTTGCGGATTACCAATCTTTTTGGTAAAGTAATACAGGTAGTTTAACTAAATATGATTTTGAACCATTTAAAATTTTTACAAACAGCATGGATAACACAGTAATGCTTATCATAACCGGTGTAGTGGCAGTGGTTGTAGGGGTAGTGGCGGGAAAGCTTTTTTTCGCTAAAAACA
This sequence comes from Chitinophagaceae bacterium, assembly GCA_947447825.1. Taxonomy (GTDB): domain Bacteria; phylum Bacteroidota; class Bacteroidia; order Chitinophagales; family Chitinophagaceae; genus Parasediminibacterium. Next base: position 4,468 of record CANFLL010000007.1, read on the forward strand.
CAAAACGAGAATTAGAAGATGCAGATGCCAAAGCGCAAGCAATTATTAAAGAGGCAGAGCTTAGGGCTGAAACAATTAAAAAAGAAAAGCAGCTAGAAGCAAAAGAAAAATTTGTTCAACTAAGGGAACAGTTTGATAATGAGATTCTGGAACGTAATAAAAAAATTACGGAAATTGAAGCTAAAGCAAAACAAAGAGAACTTTCTATTCAGCAAAAGGAAAGTGCTCTTTCGCAAAAGCAAAGTATTTTAGACAAGCAAATTAAAGAACAAGATCTAATTAAAGAAACATTAGCAAAACAAACTTTTGAAAACAGTGCTCTTAAAGAAAACCTTGAAAAACAACTAGAGCATGTAAATCTTAAAAAAGTTCAGTTCGAAAAGCACGAGCAAGAGCATCAAAAACGACTTGAATCTGTGGCAGGTCTTACAGCCGAACAAGCAAAAGCTCAGTTAGTGGAAGCAATGAAAGCTGCTGCTCACACACAAGGTTTGGTTTTGCAGCAAGAAATAATTGAAGATGCTAAACTTAAAGCTAATAAAGAGGCTCGTAAAATTGTAATACAAACAATTCAACGTACTGCTGCCGAACAAACAATAGAAAATACAGTTTCTGTCTTTAATTTGGAAACAGATGAAATTAAAGGGCAGATTATTGGTAGAGAAGGTAGAAATATTCGTGCATTAGAAGCAGCTACAGGGGTAGATTTGATAGTTGATGATACCCCAGAAGCAATTGTTCTTTCCTCCTTTGATCCATTACGCAGAGAAATAGCTCGTTTAAGTTTGCAAAGGCTAATAGCGGATGGTAGAATTCACCCAGCAAGAATTGAGGAAGTGGTTGAAAAGACCAGAAAACAATTAGAAGAACAAGTACTTGAAATAGGAGAGCGAACAGTGATTGAGCTAGGTATTCATGGTCTTCATAAAGAATTAGTAAGAATGGTTGGGCGTATGCGCTTCCGTTCTTCTTATGGTCAAAACTTGTTAATGCACAGTCGTGAAACGGCTAACCTTTGTGGCATAATGGCTGCCGAGTTAGGTTTAAATCCTAAATTGGCTAAGCGTGCTGGGTTGCTTCATGACATAGGAAAAGTTCCAGACGAGGAAACTGAACTGAGCCATGCATTGTTAGGTGCTAAACTAGCAGAAAAATATGGTGAACATCCTTCAATTGTTAATGCTATTGGTGCGCACCATGACGAAATGGAAATGTTGTTTGTAATTTCTCCTATCATTCAGGCTTGTGATGCTATTAGTGGAGCAAGACCAGGTGCTAGAAGAGAAATAATGCAACAATATATTCAACGTATTAAGGACTTAGAAGCTTTGGCGCAAGGATATAAAGGAGTTGAAAAAGCTTATGCCATTCAAGCAGGCCGTGAATTGCGTGTTATAGTGGAAGCTGATAAAGTAACTGATGGTGAAAGTGATAAATTAAGCTTTGAAATTGCTCAACAAATTCAAACTGAAATGACTTATCCAGGACAAATTAAAGTAACCGTTATTCGAGAAAAAAGAGCAGTAAACATTGCTAGATAAAATAAAGTTTAAGTATTTAAAAGGCTATCAATTTTATATTGGTAGCCTTATTTATTTTCTGTAACATGGCTTTTGACTTGTATATAAGTTGAATTGGAATGAAATAATCATCACTTGGGTTTATAAGAAAGGATGATAAGTTAATAATAAGTTGTTACTCAGTAAAGGGGTATGATAGAATTGGTAAATGATATTTTAAAAACAGTTTGTGACATTGAACATACTAGACAAAGAAGTCAGGTAAATGCAGTCTTGAACATATTTGCAGGAATGTGTGCATATACATTTTTAGACTGATTCCCGTCTTTTCTTACTAAATAAAATCCAAAACTCAGGTTATTTTATCTTGATAATTTGTTCAATTATATGTATTATTTCATTTATCTCTTCACGATTATTTCGATCATATAGGTTCAATTTACGTCGTACGTCTCGACGTTATTGGTTTAAAATCACAATTTATGTCGTACGAGTCGACGTACGACATAAATTGTTTTGAAAAGATGTCATACGTTAAGGCGTACGACATGTAAATTATTAAATTTATCGAATACCTTACCGCGTATGACATAAAAAGCATTGAAAATAAATCGTACGCAGTAACGTTAGTTATAAAAAATCTTGAAAAGATGTCATACGCTGTGATGTACGACATCTTTTCAAGACTTTTTATATGTATTTTGATATCGGGGGTTTAAAAATTGTTTTTTGGAGTAATATGAACGTAGAGAGATTGATAAAATTAGTAAATTTACAACTGCCTCAAATGAGTACTATCATTAAATTTTAGCACAATAATCTTAGTAATGATGGGCTATTTTAAAGAATTCTTTAATTTCCTTACGGGTTGAAATTGCAATGGATAATTACCCGTCTAAGCTATGTGATTTGTTATGAGAAAGGTTAAATCTAGACTGTTCATAATTAGTCAGCCTTCTTCGTACATTTTAGGAAAAAAAGACTCTTTCTTATTTTCAAATATGAACTTTGTTGTATACGCTTCTTTCAAGCCAATACATCCTTTATTTTGACATTTTGAAAATTCTTCTATTTCTTTCATGCTCACCTCATTTCCAAGTAAACATAGTTAGAACCGTTTCTGTAAATGAGTCTGTACCATTTATACTCAAAGTAAAATATTTTCGCAAAAAATTTTACTTTGAGTATAAATAAACATTGTAGCTTAAGATTTAGACAATGGTTGTTTTGTTGGAATTACAAATACAGGAATTGTGGAATGGCGGATAACTTTTTCAGATACACTTCCAATTAAGAGATGATCAATTCCAGTTCTCCCATGAGTACCCATTACAATCAAATCTGCGTTCCAGCTTTTTGCTTTGGATAAAATCTCATCCTCTGGAATTCCTTCAACAATAAAACTTGTTACCAGATGTTTATAAAATAAGTTATCCTTTAAATTCTTGTGCTTGCTTTCAAAGTTTGTTTTCCAACTATTTTCAATTTGCATTTCAGTGGTAATATTTTCATTAATTCCCATACCTCCCATTCCCATAATATCATTATTTATCATAATTACAGATTGTTCCACGACACTTACAAAGGCAACTTCCGAGTGTAGTTGTTCTACTAATTGCAATGCTGCTAAAGCTACTTTCTCAGATTCTTGTTCATAATCTATTGCAACAATTATTCTTTGTATTTTTTTCATTGTATATATTTACTATATGCATTAAGTTGTTTCTAAAACCATTTTCGATGTTTGATTTGTTAAGTTAGTTACTTCAATTTCACATGAAATCTTCACTTCATCACTAACCATGAAACCTCCACTTTCTATGGAAGCATTCCAAGTAAGTCCAAAGTCTACCCTGTTAATAATGCTTGAAAGAGTTAAACCAGCTTTTTCATTTCCCCATGGATCTGTAATTATCCCTCCAAATTCAACATTGAACTTTACATTTTGGGTTATTCCTTTAATTGTCAACTCTCCCCATAATTCATAGTTATTATCTTCATTTGGAGAAACCATTGTGCTTGCAATAAATGTAATTTGCTGATAATGCTCAACATCAAAAAAATCTATACTCTTTAAATGAGTATCACGATTTTCGTCTCCAGTATCTATTGAATTCACATCAATCCATAGATCAATTTCAACTGAGGAAAAGTCTTTCTCAAACGTGTAAATACTTGCTTCGAATGTTTTAAAATTTCCCTTTACGTGAGCAATCATTAAATGCCTAACCTTAAATTCAATTGTACTGTGAGACTGGTCAATAGACCACTTAGTTTCTTTTTTCATGTTAATTTCTGTTTAATAAAAAATAATTATTTGTGATAATAAATAGATTCTTATAGAAAATTGGCATTTAGTTTTTCTGTTTATAGTCGCAGTGCAAAGTGGATATTATATCAATTTCAGTTTTCTCTAGCTTTATTTTTTGACGAATAAGAGCAAACAGACTCATGTAAATATTCGCAATCCAAATAATTGAAAATGCTGCAATTAAATAGCCAGCCCAGTTAGCAATAAGTAATTTGTAATTTGTTAACCACAGAAAAAACACCGTTACATAATGGCTAAAGCAATATTCGCAAGTGAATAAGTAGAAGAATTTTCTTGTAATTAAACTGATACTAGTTTTGCATTTTTTTATGCAGTACTCTCTTGGTTCCCTAAATACCTCCTCATGTGTTACGGTCCAACTTATACTCGCAATAGGAATTGGCAATATAAAAAGCCAAATTAGCTGATAGATGATGTTCATACCTAATAATTAGAACTTCAATCTGTCATACTCAATACCTAATTCATTTTCAACATTCCAAACGCCTGGAGCATTCCAAGCAATCCTTGCAGCTTCATCTTTTTGAAACAATGAGTTCACTGTGCCAGTAAGGGTTACCCGATTGCCAATGACTTTCACCATTATGTTTTGTGAGCTTAGAGACCAGTTTCTTGAGAGTGCTTTTTCAATTGCTTCTCTTTCTACTTCGTCATCTGTTTCTGCATTAATTATCACATTCATAATTACACCTCTAACTCCAAGTTGCTTACTAGCAGAGGCTTTTGCAGCTTCTTTTTGATAGTTCCACTCTAGCTCTCCGTCTAGAGTTACCCAACCGTCTTCAACTTTTACTTTGATTGTGTTATTAGGTACATCCCAGTTCCACTTAAAGGCACTTAATACTTCAGACGCAATTTTGTTGTCATCAACATAGCTTGAATCGCCAAAATCAACAATAATTTTTTCTACAACTGCCTTCACACCTGCAACTTTTTTTACAGCTTCTTCAGCCTCTGTTTTTTTTGAATAATTATCAACTGTTCCAGTCAGGGTGACAATACCATCTTTACAAGTTACACCAATTTCTGCTGCATTCAATAATGGTTCCCATTTGATTGCATCTTGAACGTCTTTTTGTAATTCTTCGTTGTTTTTCATTGTTTAATATTTTAACAATTATTAATTTTCTATAATTTAGAATGCGATTTTAAGAGAAAAAACTCCAGTAGTCATAAACTCTGTCCCAATGGATATTGGTATCAGGCCAATGTTCCATATCAAATCCTGGAGCATGCTCAAGTACTTCTTTCTTCTGATTAAAAATAAATATGAACTTTTCTGCATCAACCGTAAGTGACCCAAATGGGATTGCGAAATATTTTATTCCAATCCCAAGGAATCCCCCAAATTCAATAACGTAATAGTCAATTTTTCCTGTTAATAAATCAAGCATTATGTCTTTAATTTCGCCTAGGTGTTCTCCTTCCTTATTCTGAACGGCATCTCCTATAATAGTGGATGCAGATAAGTACTTTAAAGGGGTATTACTAGAGAGACCTTCATGATTAATACCTGAAATGTTATCTTCTGTTAACCTATTCATTTTCGCTTATTTTTTTGTGTGAATAAAATGATATAAAATTTGAGGAGTAAGGAAGCCGCTTCCAATCAGATATTTCCACAACTTGCATAATAGTTAGCCCTAGATTTTAACCACATTACCCAAGCAGCAGTTTCTTAAAGGACTATTTTTATTTGGTTTAATTGATTCTAACAACTAGTTCACTTTTGGATTTATTCATTCAATAAAATTTATAGTGATGCCAATTCCCATAGCCATCTCGCCATTGCTTTATTTGGAGATGGGTATTGCATTATTAATAGATTCAATCCAATTTTACTAAGTAGCCAATCAATTTCTATAATGTCTAGCTTTGAATTATAGATATATATCTTTTTGAAATGATGTCTGCCATCAATACCTAATAAATAACAAACTAAAAGAGATTTATTTAATGCCTCAATTGTAACTTCCATTGTGAAATTTCTACCGAAAGATAAATTCCTGATAGAGTATTTTAGTTTAGAATTATAAAAGATATCATCTAAACCCCAATATGAAAATTGATGCTTGCAAGCTGGTAAACGAACATTATTAAGTGTTTCCATACGTTAAATAATTTACATTTCTGTTTTATAGAGTTGTTTTAATGATTGGAATAAATTCCGTTGAGATTCGGTTAACCTTTCAGGTAAATTAACTTTTAATTGAATATATAGATCACCAAATTCATTTATTTTTCCATATATTGGCATCCCTTTTCCTTTCAAACGAATCGTTTTCTCATTTTGGGTGCTTTCTGAAACCTTAATCTTTAGCTTTCCTGACAGCGTATTGACAAATATTTCTCCTCCTAATATGGCTTCAAAAAAATCAATTTTATGAGACATGAAAATATCATCTCCTTTTCTTAGATACTCATTCGATAATCTAACTTTTATTCTTACTAGTAGGTCTCCATTCAATTCTACACTACTTCCCTTGCCTCCTTTTCCTTTTATATTTAATAGCTGACCTTCAAATGATCCTGGCTTTGTTGTTACTCGCAACCTTTCGTGTTCTAAATGAATAATTCGACTTGATCCATAATATGCTTCCTCTAGTGATATTTCTATTTCTGTTTCAAGAGTTGATCCACTAAAATTGCTTGAACTATTTCTTTTATTTTCATTTCCATAGCTTCTAGTTCTACCTGAAAAAAAATGATCGAAAAAATCAGAGAATTCGTTTTGATTTTCTTCGTCAAAGCCAGTGTATTGTCTTTCTCTTTTTTTTGTACCTTCTCCAAAGTTATCCCCTCCGTAATTTCCATCATGCTTTTCCCAACTTTCCCCAATTTTATCATACTGCTCTCTTCTTTTTGAGTCACTCAGTACCTCATTTGCTTCGTTCACAGCCTTAAAACTTTCTTCAGCTTTATTGTCATCTGGGTTTTTGTCTGGGTGATACTTTAAAGCCAAAGACCTATAAGCTTTTTTAATTTGAGCTTGTGTAGCATTTTTATCAACGCCTAGAACCTTATAATAATCTTTATATTTCACTTTAGAAGGTTCAATAAAATTTTCAACTAATTGTTTTTTGCCTATAATGAATTCTTATTTAGATAGATGCTTAAAATAACTTCAATCTCCTTTATCCTCTTCTAGATTATCATGGTTTTCTCCTCCTAAACTATAATAGTTATTCTCTTCATCCTCGCTCCCAATGTTTTCATCTTCATCATCAAGTTCAGCCCCAGGTACATCTAGATCATTTCCCGTGGGTGCTTCACCAAACCTTAATTCATTATTTCTACTAAGTTTAGTTTTGTTTCTCAACTCTTTTTTTTGTGTGGTATTCTCAGGATCAACTTCCGCCGCTATCTCGTTATTTGAATAGGCATCCTCGTTTTTAGGATAATGTGCAAACCCCTGAAATTTGTATTTTTCATTTACGCTAAGTTGTTGGTCTATTTTGTGTAATTTAATCTCCTTTTTCATATTAATAGTTTTTTATTTTCCTTCAGACTCTACATTCCTATTGCTAATGATATTTGTATCTAGGATTTTCTTTCGCTCTTTGTATTCCTCAGTAGTCATTTGCCCCATTGCATATCGTTGTTGTAAAATGTCAAGTGGGGAATCTTTCTTTTTTCGTTGACCGGGTACGTCATAAGGAAGAACAAAAATCCAAAATATCATTACTACCCAAATTCCCCACCAAATTGGATTCATTCCCCAATAATAATTACTGTAATACATAGTTGTACATTTTAAATTAATAAATATGGCTATTTGATTCAATGTAGTTTAGTTAAGAATAATGTGATTACTAAATACATCTGCGTTCTTACATTCAAATATTTATATAAAGTATTCATGACCCTTCTTTTGTGGATATCTATGCAAATCGCTCTTTGTTCATTATCCTTTATCATAACTAAGCGGCATTGTTATCAATAATTAAGTAAGATGGTGTATTTACTAAAACCTAAGAGTAAATCCTACTTTTCCGCCAGAGAAGGCATTCCCTCCGCCAAACTCAAGATTTGCACCTAATCTTTTTGTTATATAATATCTACCTCCAATTTGAACGCCTAGCCCCAATCCTGAACTATGATTTCCATTGTATCCTTTATCTGGTGAAGACCAATTGTAAAACCCTAGATTCAGCCCTGAATACAAATCAAATGGTGACGGGATTAGCAATATGTTGTTGAAATGATAATTTATATTTGCGGCTAAACCAGTGATATTTCTCCTGTAATTATTTTGACCCCAATATTCATTATAAGAACGAAATGAAATTTCACCCCCGAAACTTATATTCTTAATTAAACTAAAATCCATTCCGACATAAACTGGTGTTCCATATTCTGAAAGTCCAATTCCAATATTTAGTTGCGATTGAGCAGTTGATAATGTTCGTTGACTAAACGAACTTTTTGTCATAAAAAATAAAACGATAAGTAAACATCCTGTTCTCATTATATTAATTAATTTGTTGAAGCATTCACATACTAGAAAATATTTTTTATTTTCATTTTGGCATTATATAAATCCAATAAAAAACATTTAAGTATAAATGTTCATTTTTACATTGGTTGTAAAATATAATGTCTGATTTGTGTTAAAAGAAAATTAGTCATTGTTAACTCTTTTTTCTGTTGTAAAGGTGGGGTTGTTTTAATAGTCGTTCGTTATACGATTCTATAGATAATTTGTATAATAATTCGATTTATGAGTTCTTTGATTTTTTAGTTTTCATTTCTTTAAAAAAATGAGCAGTTACGCCTGTTTCATTCTTAAATTGTGTACACAAATGCGATACACTTGAATAATTTAATTTAAAAGCAATATCCGTGAGAGTCATCTTTTCGTACAGAATTAACTCTTTTACTTTTTCAATCTTATGACTTATAATATATCTCTCAATTGATATTCCAGTACTTTCCATAAATAGCAATGCTAGTTTTTGGTAATTATAATTTAATTTCTCTCCAAGATATTCTGAATGACTTTGTTTGGGTATCTCATCGGCATAATGTATCATCTCTATAATTACTTTCTTAATCTTATCAATTAACAAAGCCTTTTTGTCTTCCAAAAGCTCTAGCCCATGTTTCAAAAGTTTATTTCCAAGTGCAGCTTGTTCAGGAATAGTAAGTGTATTGACTGTAATTACTTCACCAAGCTCTATAGAAATATATTTTATACTTAACTCGTCAAGTAGCTGTTTTACAATCATTTTACAACGTATGCACACCATATATTTTACAAACAACTTCATATTATGTAGTTTCCTGCAACCTAGTTTATTTTTAGTTGCTAATTTTAATTAATCAATTTTAATGTTTTATATTAATTTCAAAGGCAACGGAAGGAGTAATCGTTTGTTTATAAAGGCATCAATATTTTTATAATCCACTTATTTCTAAAATAGTTTTTTTGACATTTTTTTATCAAGACCATATATGTCTTCCCTGAAATTCAATATCCCTTGCTCATCTACCCATGCGGTAAAATATTTAATTACAACCTGAACCTGTGGCTTTGCATTTACCCATTTTTCTTTATCCTGATTCATTAGCGATTTTATTGAATCAGTCGTATAGGCTGGCTGTCTTTTTAAAAGAAAGTTAGCCAATTTCTCTGGGCTTCCAATACGTATGCATCCATGACTGAAAGACCGCTTTGATTTTAGAAATACATCCTTATTCGGAGTGTCGTGTAGATATATATTGTACTTGTTTGGGAAAAGAAATTTAACCTTACCTAATGCATTGTTAAATCCTGGTTTTTGTCTTATTTCAGGAATTAAGCTGTTGTATTTAGTGATTTCCATATTATTATTCTTAAGGTAGTTTTTGTTTCTTGCCATTGCAGGAATCAATTCATTTTTTGTAATACTGGTTGGCACATTCCAATATGGGCTAAAAACTATATAACTAATTTTACCACTAAATATGACAGTATTGTATACAGATGTTCCGACCACAACTGGCATACTAAAACTATATTTCCCAGAGTCATAAACACTAAGCTTATAGTCCGGAATATTTACCACAATTCTATCAGCATTAGCAATGTCGGGAGGCATCCATCGGGCTCTTTCCATGTTTATTAATATCTTCTGGATCAATTCATAAAAGGTTAAATTCAACTTTTTGATTGTATTAGCATTAATATGACCATTTTCTGTTAGACCAAATCTTTTCTGAAAACGTTTTACAGCAAATACGAATTCAGTATCATAAAGTGGTAAAGTGTCAAGTTCTTGTGCATCACCCAATAAAAAGAGTCTTTTCTTGATAGAAGTGATTCTCGCATTGCTTTCCCCCTCCATTATTCTGGAATTAACTGGGATTGAATCCCAACTTGTATTCTTACTTAGTTTATTATACTTAATTAGGTAATTCTCTAAAAGTCTATATTGTTTATTGAGAGGTTCATATTCAGCAAATGGGCTTTTGTTGCCATCTACCAATGAGTCAAGTAGTTTTGTGATATTTATTTTTTTTCTTGGTATGAACCAACCCAAATCTTGTACATTTAAATTACTTCCATGATAAATTTTTTCGGCATATCGGAAAAATTGACCAGTCAGTTTCATCTCTTCTAGAAGTGAAATGCTATCATACTTATTCTTATTTTCAGTATCATCTCCATTAAGCCAATCATAGTTTTGTTGTAATCCAATATTATACAGTGAACTATCTTCTAATTGACTAATTAGGTCATTCTGGAGATTAAAAAAGTTGTGTGCCTGTTCCGTCATTCCATTCGAATCAAACCAAGCATATTCAAAATCTCTATGTTTATAGAAAATAAAGAATTGGTCTCTATATCTTTTTAATGAATCTTGATTTGAAATGAAATTTTCAAGTATCGTGCTGTCTAAAAAGCGATTATTGAAAGTAGTTTTTAAATTTATGCTATTATTAGTCGAGTGCGTTTTATTTGTGCCTGAATTGCAGCGTATAAAAAATATAGAAACTCCAAGATGGACGGTGATAATTAAAAGAAAATTAAATACTGTGATTTTAATTGTTGCTAAATTCATAATCTTAAAACCCTTTTTTTTAAGCATTTCAATGTGGGCTGCTTAAAATGGATCAAGCGAAGTTGGGAGCATCAACAAAAAAATCTATTATGCAATTAATGAAATTAGTTATAATATTTACTTGTTTTAAAGATTGACAAGGAAACATTGGGACTAATTTTTATTTACACTTTTATAGGATTTTACTTTGCAATTTTGTATGACAAGTATAGGATTACAAGAAATTAAAACACGTGCTAGTTCAGTATGTTATATAAAAAAGCCCCCGCAAAATTGCGGAGGCCTTCATTCACTCAAAACAACATTTATCTTATTTTACTTCTTCAAATTCTGCGTCAGTAACAGTTTCGTTTGAATCTTGGTGAGCTTCACCTTGATGTCCACCATCTTGAGGAGCTCCACCAGCAGCAGCTTGTGCCTTGTACAAGTCTTCACTTGCAGCAGTCCAAGCTGCATTCAATTCTTCCATTGCCTTATCTATTGAAGGAATATCTTGATTCTTGTGTGCTTCCTTCAATTTTTCTAGAGCAGATTCAATTGGAGACTTTTTATCAGCAGGAACCTTATCACCAAATTCTTTAAATTGTTTTTCAGTTTGGAAAATCAAGCTATCGGCAGCATTAATCTTCTCTACCCTTTCACGAGCTTCCTTGTCAGATGCTTCGTTGGCTTTAGCTTCGGCTTTCATTTTTTCAACTTCTTCCTTACTTAAACCACTACCTGCTTCTATGCGGATTTTTTGCTCTTTACCAGTACCCTTATCCTTGGCACTTACGTGAAGCATACCGTTTGCATCAATATCAAAAGTAACTTCAATTTGAGGAACTCCTCTTGGAGCTGGTGGAATACCATCCAAATTAAACATACCCAAGCTCTTATTTTGAGAAGCCATTGGTCTTTCTCCTTGAAGAACATGTATTTGAACACCTGGTTGATTATCGCTAGCAGTAGAGTAAACTTCCGTCTTTTTGGTAGGAATTGTTGTGTTGCTGTTAATCATGGTTGTCATTACACCGCCCATTGTTTCAATACCCAAGCTAAGTGGAGTAACATCCAACAACAATACATCCTTAACTTCTCCTGTCAATACACCGCCTTGAATAGCAGCACCAATTGCTACTACTTCGTCAGGGTTTACGCCCTTGTGTGGTTTCTTGTTAAAGAATTTTTCTACTATTTCTTGTACCTTAGGAATACGTGTACTACCACCCACTAAGATAACCTCATCAATTTGAGAAATATTGTAACCAGCATCTTTCAATGCTGCTTCGCAAGGTTTCAAGCAACGAGCGAATAAGTTGTCAGCTAATGATTCGAACTTAGCACGAGTCAATTTCTTAACCAAGTGTTTAGGAACGCCATCAACAGCAGTGATATAAGGAAGGTTAATTTCTGTTTCTGTAGAAGAACTCAATTCAACCTTAGCTTTTTCAGAAGCTTCTTTCAAACGTTGCAAAGCCATTGGATCTTTACGTAGATCGATGTTTTCTTCTGCCTTAAAATCAGCAGCCAACCAATCCATGATTACCTTATCAAAGTCATCACCACCTAAGTGAGTATCACCATTAGTAGATTTTACTTCAAATACACCATCACCCAATTCAAGTACAGATATATCGAAAGTACCTCCACCAAGGTCAAAAACTGCAATCTTTTGGTCAGCATGTTTCTTGTCCAAACCATAAGCCAAAGCCGCAGCAGTAGGTTCGTTCACAATACGTTTAACTACTAGGCCAGCAATTTCACCAGCTTCTTTTGTAGCCTGACGTTGTGCATCGTTAAAGTATGCAGGTACAGTAATAACTGCTTCTGTAACTTCAACACCTAAATAATCTTCTGCTGTTTTTTTCATCTTCTGCAAAACCATTGCAGAAATTTCTTGTGGTGTATACAAACGACCGTCTATATCAACACGAACGGTGTTATTGTCACCTTTAACTACTTTGTAACCCCAATGAGAGATTTCTTCAGTTACTTCATCAAAACGACGACCCATGAAACGCTTCACCGAAGCAATTGTGTTTTGTGGGTTAGTGATTGCCTGACGTTTTGCGGCATCACCTACTTTACGTTCGCCATTCTTCAAGAAACCAACTATCGAAGGGGTGGTTCTTCTTCCTTCTTCATTAGCTATTACAACAGGTTCGTTACCTTCCATTACAGAGACGCAACTGTTCGTTGTACCTAAGTCTATTCCAATTATCTTTCCCATAATATTTATTTTTTCTTTCGCCGAAAAGTCAATCATTATGCCACCACGATTTTAAATGTAAAAATGGCAGAATAGCACAAATAAACTGTTTTAATTGCTATGATTTCAAGCCTCTTTAGCAGAATTGACTGTTTTTGGGTGACATAATTGGTTTATGGATACTAAAAGTTGTTCTCGTTTAGGTTAAATAAAGAAAAAAAGTGAGTTATAATGTACTTTCTTTTTTTAGGAGCAAAAAATAATATTTACGAAATTTACTCATATACCGATTAGGTTTTAAAGTATAAAAATGAAAAATATAAGTACTTTATAATATCGTATTTGGTATATGTGAAGCCTTCTTTGGTATATGTGAAGCCTTCTTTGGTATATGTGAAGCCTTCTTTGGTATATGTGAAGTTAATATTGGTATCAGTGTAGCCTTCTTTGGTATATGTGAGGTTAACATTGGCATCGGTGAAGCCTTCTTTGGGATATGTGAGGTTAACATTGGCATCGGTGAAGCCTTCTTTGGTATGTGTGAAGTAAACATTGGCATCCGTGAAGTAAATATTGGTATCTGTGAAGTAAGCATTGGTATCAGGGTTGCGCAAAATAAAAGTCCCTTTTGTAGGCCCAACTTGGAGTCATTAGTATATCAGGTTTGGCGTAGTTACTTTTCTTTTCATTTCTGATTTGTGCGCAAAAAACTTTGCTATTACTGTGGTAATATTATCCTCCATTACAAATCCACAAAAGGCTTTGTTTCAATTCAAATTCTAATGTTATCATCTACTCCTTTTCGCTTCTAAAATCTTCTAAACAAATTTTCTTTCCATTATCCAAACAAATTAATAGCATTGCGCAGAAGTAAGGTTGCAGATTATATTAAATAGCAATATAAAAATAGATTATGGAATTATTAGGCGTTGGTTCTCGCGTGGTGCATCCCGCTTTTGGCACTGGAGTGGTTATTAGATTGCACAAAAGGGTTTATGAAATTTGTTTCATCGATAAAGGCATTAAAACGGTGAACAAAGACTTCTCAATGGAGGTTATTGAACACATTGAGTCGGAATACAAAGAAAGTTTTAGTGAAGCTGAAGATGCCCTCATGAAAATTTTGCGTGTGTGGAGCGATGTGAATGAAGTGGTACCTATTGGCGATAAATGGGCAGGTGGAACTTTAGTGATGAAACCTGGTTCAACTACTTTAAAAGAAAAAGAAGTGCCTATTGATGTTTTTTTTCATAAAATAGTGATGCTTCGCGATAGGCTTCGTGTGCTGGAACAACGAATTAATAGCCACGATAAACTTACTGATGAGGATAAGGTAAATATGCAGCAATATATAACTCGTATTTACGGTTCATTAACAACATTTAATGTGTTGTTTAAACATAAGATGGATTATTTTGAAGGGGAGAAATCATAGGTAGTTAACCGTTAACCGAAACACCGTTAAATATGATTGAAGCGAGTTGGTTCAAATTTTTATTAAAACATCTTAACGATACATAAGTTGGCAGTACATCGGTCAGCGGAATAGGTTAACTGTAAACAGTTAGTTTTGCAACCACTAAAATTTGTAGGATGAAATTAAATATTGGGTATTTATGGATGGGGCTATTGTTCTTTGTATTGTTTTTTGCGGCTTGTTCGCCCAACAATGTTACGAAAGATGATAGCCTGAAAATTTATTTTGATAGCAGTAGAGTGGATGGATGCTTTGCTTTGTTTGATAATGGAACAGGACAATTTACGGTGTACAATCTGAGTAGATATAAGGATAGTGCTTATTTACCAGCCTCAACTTTCAAAATTGTAAACTCGTTGGTGGGCATAGAAACAGGCAGGATTGTTAACGAAAAGATGGTAATTAAATGGGATGGTGTGGTGCGCAAACACGATAATGGAGACACCATTAAGGAATGGAATAAAGACCTAACCATGGCAGAGGCTTTCAAGGTTTCGTGCGTGCCATATTATCAAGAAGTTGCTAAGAGAATTGGGAAAGATACCATGCAACAATGGCTTGATAGCCTTAAATATGGCAACAGAAAAATTGGGGGTAGCATCGATAGTTTTTGGTTGAATAACAGCCTAAAAATTACGCCCGATGAAGAACTTGGTTTGGTGAAAAAACTGTATTTTGGACAATTGGGGTTTCAAAAACGTACCCAAGAGATTGTGAAGAAGGTGATGCTTCAAGAAGATAATGCCAACTTTAAACTGTATTATAAAACAGGGCTTGGCTACAAAGAAAATGGAAAAGGTATTGGCTGGATAGTAGGCTGGATTGAAGAAAATCATCATCCATATTTCTTTGTGTTAAATGTTGAAGGAAACCATAACGCTGAATTGTGGAAGATCAGAAAGAATATTCTAATCAGTATATTGAAAAAGCAAGGCTTCTTTGAAGGAAAAAAGTAACGGACAATTTATAATTGATAATTTACAATAGATAATTGAAAATTTTGTCCACCATTAGTTCAGCTCTATTTCATCATAAATTTAATTGACAGTTAACATGTATTAATTGACAATTAGCACTTATCAATTTTAGATTATTAATGATCGCATTTCAGAATATAGAATTTATATACGGTCTTGGAATTTTGCTTCCATTAGTTGCCCTATTGTGGCTAACTATCAGATGGAAACAAAAAATAAGAAAAGTATTAGGTAGCGAGAACTTAATTAACCAACTTTTAGGCGATTATTCCGAAAAAAAATTTATTATCAAAGTGTTGTGCATCATAGTGGCAATAGTTTTATTGCTCCTTTCTGCGGCCAATCTTCGACAACCTATCAAACAAAAAGGCTCTGCCGCAACAGGGATTGATGTAATGATTGCGCTCGATGTGAGTAACAGTATGCTTGCGCAAGATGAAAAACCAACAAGATTAGATAAAGCAAAAGAACTCATAAATAAAATAACAATTCAACTACAAAATAATCGAATTGGGTTGGTTGTTTTTGCTGGAAGAGCCTATTTGCAAATGCCGTTAACGAGTGATGTTGGTGCCACCAAAATGTTTGTTAGCAATGCAAACCCAAGCCTGATAGGCTGGCAAGGAACCGTAATTGGGGATGCTTTAACGCTTTGCAACAATAGTCTCGATACTAAAGAAAAGAAATATAAGGCTGCCATTCTTATAACTGATGGCGAAGATCAGGACACAAAAGCCCTTGACGTGGCAGAGGACTTAGCCGAAAAAGGTGTTATTGTGCATACGGTAGGAGTGGGGTCGGTTACGGGAGCACCCATTGTTGATGGTTTAAACGACTATAAACGTGATGCAGATGGTAAAACTGTAATTACAAAACTTAATACCACTTTACTTAAAAACATTGCCGATGTCACTGGCGGCACTTATCACTATCTGGATAATACCGAAGCGGTTAGTGCTGATTTATCACAAGTGCTAAACGGGATGGATAAAAAGGCTTTTGGCAACCCAGGTAGCTATGTTGATTACCAATCGTACTATTTAATATTTCTTGCCATTGCCCTTTTTATATTGGTCATAGAGCTTTTTATCACAGAAAAAAAGAGGAATACTCTTCTAAGTATGACTACTTTGTTTGTTTTGATGCTGCTAATGTTTTCTTCGGCAGCAAAGAGCCAAACTAGTAATTCCACGATTGTAAAAGGCAATGAACTATACAGAAAAGGAGATTTCAAGTCTGCACAAGGTGAATATGAAAAAGTGTTGGGTAAAGATGCCAAGAATACAACTGCGGGGTTTAACAATGCCAATAGTTTATTTCGTCAACAACAATTTTCGGCTGCTGCAAAACAAATGGACGAGATAGCTACCAATAGTACAGATCCTATTTTGCAGGCAAAAGCATGGTATAATAAGGGGATAGCTGAAGTGAAACAGAAAATGATGGACTTGGCTGCCACATCATTCAAAAAGTCAATATTAATTAATAATAATGATGAAGCTGCCCGAGAAAACCTACAGATGGTGTTGAATGAGATGAAGAAACAAGAGCAACAAAAACAGCAAAATAGTAAGTCTCAACCAAAAAAAGAACCTTCTAAAAAGCAGGCAGAGCAGCAACTAAATATGCTTAGAGATGAGGAGAAAAGACTACAATCGGATGTTCAACAGAAAAAAGCAAAGCCAGAAGCTGGCAACGAAAAAGATTGGTGAATTAAAGGGGGACGTTTTCAGCTATATAAAGCTAATTATTGCCCTTATGACCAAGCTTGAAATTAAAAACACAAAATTTAAAAATTACTCCTTTTCATTACATCTAATGTCGCAACCGCCTTTTGTTACTTTCCCAGTTTTTTCTTCTGTGTAACCATTAGAAATTTCCATCCACAAAATATTGATGGTATAATAGTGATGAAGTACTAACTGATCATTTTTACAGCAAGCGAAATCTTTGTTGGTATTATAATTTTTACCAAACATTCTAGTAAAAGGTGCAGTGATTGTAGACGTAACGAATAAACCAGTGATGGCAATTGCAACAATGTTTACTTTAAGATTTGCTATCATAATTTTATTTTTTTATTGTTTGATGGTGTAAAAGTGCCACTTATTCCTTTTTTCAAAAACCCCTTGAATGGGGGGATATAGTAAGGATTCCTGAAGTAAATGCTCTAAAACCAATCATCAATACAATAAAAAAAAGCATCCAGACTTGAATGCTTTGAATTATGATTATTGGTTATTACACCTAATGTCACAACCTTCTTTTGAAATTTTTCCAGTGTTTTCTTCCGTATAACCATTGGAAACCTCGAGCCAAAAAACATTGATTGTGTAATAATGATTAAGTACAAGTTGGTCATTTTTGCAACAGGCATAATCTTTATTGGAAAAATAGTTCTTGCCAAACATTCTAGTAAATGGAGCAGTAATAGTGGAGGTTACAATTAAGCCAGCTAATGCAATTGTAGCGATGCTCAATTTAAAATTTGCTAACATAAAAACTAATTTTAGAGTGGGGTTAAATCATTTCTTTTTTTGATGTTGTAAAGGTGAAGCGTATTTTTTTATTAAAAAATCCCTTGAATTAGGGATTGTTGTTATACTACAAAGTGCATGCTTTTTTCAGCGAAAATTGTTTTTCTATCAGTATTGCAAAACCTCGTTTGTTAGTTGAATGTTTGTTAAAGGAAATGAACTAGACATTTTGATAGCACAACTTTCTATACATTTGAAAAATACCATTAAATATTCCCCCATTTGAGTTGATTTTTACTTTTTATTCTAGCTGTTAATATTAAAAGAAAAGTGTTGCTAAACATTCAGCTTTTAATTTGCGACTATCAACTTTTACTAATCAATTAAATTAAACAAATGCCTTTAGCTAAAATTATTTGGGTGGATGATGAAATGGAGAGTCTTCAATCTCAGAAGATGTTCTTGGAAAATAAGGGATATGAGGTAACTACTTTTTCAAATGGGTTTGATGCCTTGGAATATATTAAAAGTAATGTGGTTGATGCAGTGCTGATCGATGAAACAATGCCTGGCATCACAGGACTTCAAACCTTGGTTAAGATAAAAGAAATAAACCAAAGCATTCCGGTGGTACTCATCACTAAAAATGAGACAGAAAATTTAATGGATGATGCAATAGGTAGCCAGATTGCCGACTACCTTATTAAACCAGTGAACCCGAATCAGGTATTGTTGAGCCTAAAAAAGATAATTGACAATAAAAGGCTGGTTTCAGAAAAAACTACTACCACTTATCAGCAACAATTTCGCAATTTATTTACTGCCCTAAATAGTAATCCAGATTTTAATGACTGGATGGATATTTATAAAAAACTGGTGTATTGGGAACTAGAGATGGAGAAAACAAATAGTCCTGAAATGCAAGAGATTTTGGCCTCACAGAAAGAAGAGGCTAATACAGAGTTTTTTAAGTTTATTAGTCGTAACTATACAAAATGGCTCAATCCAAAAACGTCAGAAGTACCCATTATGAGCCACACACTTTTGCAAAAAAAAGTTTTGCCTCAACTGGAAAAAGGAGTACCCGTATTTTTTGTTTTGATAGATAATCTTCGTCTCGACCAATGGAAAACTATTCAACCAATCTTTGCAGAAAGTTTTAGGATATTAGAAGATGAAACATTCTATTCTATTCTTCCTACTGCCACTCAGTATAGTCGTAATGCAATTTTTAGTGGGTTGATGCCTATTGACATTCAAAAACAATTTCCAGAACAATGGAAAAATGATGACGATGAGGGTGGGAAGAATCTGTTCGAAGAAGGATTCTTTAGAGCTTTACTAAAAAGATTGAAGAAAGATAACCTCAAAATAAGCTATACCAAAGTGGTTAATAACCATGATGGTCAGAGTTTGGTAAACAATATTCACAACATGCTTTCCAATGATCTGAATATTATTGTTTACAATTTTGTAGATATGCTCAGTCATGCACGCACAGAAATGGAAGTGTTGAAGGAATTGGCAGGTGATGAAGCTAGCTATAGAAGTGTAACCAAAAGTTGGTTCGAGCATAGTCCTTTGCACCATGCACTTAAAAAGATTGCAGATAAAAAATTAAAGCTTGTGGTGGCTACCGATCATGGTACTGTTCGTGTTAAAAAACCTAGTAAGGTTATTGGCGATAAACAAACCACTACAAATCTTCGCTACAAACATGGCCGTAATTTAAACTACGAACAAAAAGATGTATTGGCATTTAAAGAACCACGTGAAGCTGGATTGCCAACCCCCAATGTGAATTCTTCCTTTATTTTTGCGAAAGAAGATGGTTTTTTATGCTATCCCAATAACTACAATCATTATGTAAACTTTTATAAAAACACCTTTCAACATGGTGGGGTAAGTTTAGAAGAGATGATTGTGCCCGTAATAAAAATGACGAATAAATAGTTGCTAGATTCAGGTTACTTGAGGCCAGTATCTTGTAACCTGAAACAGGTATTTAATTAAGAAAATGAAATTTAACGAACAAAGTTTACGCAAATTAGAAGCTATATTATCCCAATGCGATTACGTGATACGCTATGAAAGAGGAAACTTTCAGAGTGGATGGTGCTTGTTAGAAGCTAAAAGAGTAGTGGTGCTAAATAAATTTTTAGATGTAGAAGGACGAATAAATACCTTAATAGACCTTATTCCTCAAATTAATATCAACTATGATCGACTCACCATCGAGAGTCAACGACTTTTTGATGAAGTAAACAAGAAAGTTAGCAAGTCCCCCGATTCTTTTACCTAGTTTTGAACGGTGAATCATACGCCCATTTCAATTACTTTTTTAGGTACCGGCACTAGTAGTGGTGTGCCCATGATTGGATGCAAATGCGAAGTTTGCCTATCCACCAATCCTAATGACAATCGGTTAAGAAGTAGTGTTCTTGTTAAATCTGCCACCACCACCTTTGTTATCGATACCACCCCCGATTTTAGGTATCAAATGTTGCGCATTGGCAATGATAACCTCGATGCAGTCCTATTCACTCATCCCCATAAAGATCACACTGGCGGACTGGATGATATACGTCCTTATAATTATTTTCAGAAAAAATCTATTCATGTATATGCAAATAAACTCACGGAAGAGAATCTTAGGAGGGAGTATTATTACGCTTTTACTAGTGAAAAACTAGTAGGACTGCCTGAAATTATCTTGCATACGATTGATGAAACACCTTTTATGATTGGTGATATAGAAATTATTCCTATAAAAGTATGGCACATGAAGATGATGGTTTACGGTTACCGTATTGGCAACTTTACCTACATAACTGATGCTAACAGACTTGAAGACGACCAAAAAGAAAAGATAAAAGGAAGCGAGATTATGGTGCTTAACTCATTAAGAAAGGAAAAACACATATCGCATTTTAGTTTGAGCGAGGCTATTGAAATTGTACAGGAACTTGGGATTAAACAATCTTATTTTACACATATCAGCCATCAGCTTGGTCTGCACAATGCTATCAACAATGAATTGCCCATTGGCATTTCTTTAGCATACGATGGTTTAACAATAGAAATGAAATAGCCGCATTTTGAGTACACCTTTCACAAATGGCTATCAAAAAGATTGTCAAAGATTATTTCACATTCTCTAAAAAAGAGGGAATCGCAGCAATTGTGCTTGCCGTATTGATTTGCGTTTTTATCGCCCTGCCGTATCTGATAAAACCTGAAAAGAAAAAGCCCCTTATCGACAAGGTTATGCTCGATGAGGTTTCTAAACTGCAATCAAGCAAAGCGAGTAACGATAGTAATAGAAGCCATTATAAATTTTATCCCAAAAATTCATCTCCTTCCGAGCAAGAAAATACCACCTTCGAACCGTTCAGTTTTGACCCAAATTCCGTTGATGAAACTGGATGGCATAAACTAGGATTGCGTGATAAAACGATTCATACATTAATGAATTATAGAAGTAAGGGTGGTCAATTTCGTCAGCCAGACGATATTAAAAAAATATGGGGATTACGCCCAGAAGAAGCTGCAAGGATAATTCCTTACGTTCATATTGTGGGAATTGAAGCGTATAAAAAGAAACAATATGCACCCTATAAAGCCTCTTTCACAAAACCAATGATTGTGGATTTAAACACAGCAACAATCGATCAGCTTCGTAATATTCCTGGCATGGGCAATGGATTACTCTTCAGGGTTTTGAAGTATAAAGAAAGATTGGGTGGATTTATAAACATTGAACAAGTGAAAGAAACGTATGGCATGAGCGATTCCTCTTTTGTGTTAATGCAACCTTTCCTAAAAATTACAACAACCGTCATCACCAAAATAAATATCAATACTGCCACTGATTATGACCTAAGTACACATCCATATATTGACAGAAACGTGGCAAAAGCAATAGTGTTATATAGAATTCAGCATGGCAGCTATCAATCTATCACCGATATTATGAAGATTGTATTTATCAAAGAACCTTTATTCAACAAAGTTGCCCCTTACTTAACGGTACAATAGAACTTCTTATATTGGGAGTAAGGACACTTATTGAACACGAGGGCTATAAATATTTATAAAAGAAAGTTGCAAAAAACGTCAAGGATAGAGATGTGTTTACAGACAAGAGTATAGAAATGACAGAAATATTCGATAGGGGAAATTGCTGTTCTGTAATCTTTTTTTAGAGGTATAAGTGTTTTGTCCTACAATAATAATCTTCTCCCCCTAAAATTTCACCACCTCCCAATATACCTTTTTGGGTTGCAGGTTCTTATCAAAAAGCAAAGGGTAGTCTTTACGGTTTTTTACCGGGAAATTATCAAGCCAGCTATACCTGTCCGAAACATTCCAAAAGGTAACGCCAGAGATGTTTCCTTTATATTTTCTGAAAGTACTGAAACACATTTTATATTGTTCCAGTTGCTTCGCCTCCCTTTCTTCCGTAAATCTGGTATCCAAATCTTCAGATTTTTTTTCCCTTGCTTTGTGTTCTTTACTGTAAACTGATATATCTAGTTCAGTAATCTGAATCTTTAGACCAAGTTTTATGAAATCAGTCAGCGTATTTTCCAGTTGTTCATTTGAGGGCTCACTGATTGCCCAATGCGATTGTAGTCCGATGCCATTTATTGGGATACCTGCGCTTTTTAATTTATTGATTAGCTCAATTATTTTAGCTCTTTTAGAAGTATTTATCTCATTGTAGTCATTGTAAAACAACTGCGCATCAGAATCTGCTTCATGCGCCCATTGAAAAGCTTTGAAAATAAAATCTTCTCCACATATCTCATAATATTTTGATTTTCTATAAAACTCATTTGGGTTATCCGAAATAACCTCATTCACCACATCCCAAGCGTAAATACTTCCTTTGTAACGACCAACTACTGCATAAATATGTTCTTTTATCCGTTGAAGAAGAACCTCTTTGCTTACTTGTTTTCCTGTTGCTGCATCATTAAAAATCCACGCTGGTGTTTGCTGATGCCATAACAAGGTATGCCCTCTAACTTTCATGTTGTTCTGTTCTGCATAGGAAACAATTGCATCTGCATTTTCCCAATTATAAACAAACTCACTGGGATGTAAGGAAGACATCTTCATGTCGTTTTCCGGTGTTAGACTATTGAAGTTTAATTTAATAAGCGGTTCTTCATCCGAATTTAAGGAGCGAGGAGACACAGCAACACCAATGGGAAAGTAGTTCAGATAATAATCCTTTAGCCCTTTATTCGCTGGTTTATTTTGCGATGAGGCTTGTAGTTTATGCTGATTTGAACAGGCATTCAATAATACAAAACAGTATATTAGAACCAGCGATTTAATAATGTTGATTACTTTCATTTGTAGTATTTAAACCTGAATTATTATCAATTGAGTTACAAACTACTGCAATTTTATGGAACACTGAGTATTATTTATAAATTGTGTCATTCCCTTTGTAGGCAAACCAATGATAACTAGCTGTGTTTTGTGTTTCTGTACCGTTCGATGTGGAATATAAGCCATACAAAGCACCTACAAATCCGCCGGCTTCATAGGTACTTAATAATTTTGCATCCATAGTTTTAAGCAAAACATATTTCTTGCCTTCCTCACAATAATAGAATGAATATTGATCGTTATTAGCTTCAATTTTAAATTGAATGCTTTTGTTTTTATTGCTAATTTTAACAGTGGTAATCAATTCATTTATCTCTCCTTCTTTTAATGCTGATCGATATAATTCAACTACTGAATTATTTTCTTTTATCGATTTACAAATAAAATAGTAATGAGTCTCATTCTGAAAAACCACAAGCCCTGCTTTTTCGTTATCCGCTTTAGCATTGAAACCAACACTAGTAGTTGCTTCACCTTTTAAATGAGATTGGCGGAAACCAACAAAAGCCGGATTGTATTTCTCAGACAAAGTAGTTGCTTTTAAAGGAAGTATGAGTTGTTTATTTATAGTATCAAGTGTATATAGTCCAACAGTAGGATTTCTTAAAAATACAAAACGGTCGTTTAGTTTCTTACTTTTAAAATCATCTCTAAAAGAAAAATTGCCGCTAAAGTCATTGCTTATTTTCTTGGTAATTGATGGCAGAGGAACAGGATATTGATATTGAATAGTCTCTGATTCATGCGTAATGATTGGCCATCCATCTTTCCATTCTATAGGTGCTAAAAAAGTTTCTCTTCCTGTGTTATAAAAATCATCTTGATAAGGACGACATCCTAAAAATACAGAAAACCATTTGCCATTTTGCGCCTCAATAAAGTCGCAATGCCCAGCAGATGAAATAGGATTTTGTCTGTTGGGGTCTAGGTCTTTTTGCGTAAGTATGGGATTGTTTCTATAAGGGATGTAAGGCCCTTTCACAGAATCGCTTCTCAGCACCACTTCGGTGTGATTGCTGCCAGTGCCACCTTCTGCACAAATCAGGTAATAATAATTATCCTTTTTAAAAATGTGAGGGCCTTCAATCCAAATAGGCTTTCTAGAAAAGTCAACTCCTCCATTCACTAACACTTCATTGTTGCCTACAACCTTCATTTTCTGAACATCAAACTCTACAATTCTTATACTTCTGTGGCCACTATACAGCGATTTGTTGTCAGGAGGATTTCCGTTGAAAGTAATATAGGCTTTGCCATCATTGTCAAAAAATAGCGATGGGTCAATGCCGTTCACGCCATTTAGCCAAACAGGGTTACTCCAGGGTCCTTTGGGGTCTTTAGCTTTAATGATGAAATTTCCTTTTTTATCAATCAGCGTACAAACAATATAAAAGGTGCTGTCATGGTATCTAATTGTTGGGGCAAAGAGTCCTCTCGATATACCCGCATTGGATAAGTCTAGCTGTTCGTTTCTTTCTAGGGCGTGGCCAATTTGTTTCCAATTTACCAAATCGGTACTATGAAACAGGGGCAATCCTGGAAAGTACGCAAAGGAAGAATTAACTAAATAATAGTCTTGGTTCACCTTGCAGATACTTGGGTCAGGATAAAAACCCGCAAGTATGGGGTTAGCATATTTTAATTGAGCATTTGCTAAATGAGCGAACAATTGAAGAAAGAATAATGCTATAAACGTTTTTTTCATCGTGCTAACTTATGACACTAATTTAATTAATTGTTACTACCCATGGTGTATTTTACCAAACCAACGTAAGGTTTTCACAAAGAACACAAGGATCAGCTTTATAAGATTATTATAATTACGTTGGAACTAGATTCAGTTGCTTCAACAAATAATCACTAACTACTAATCACTAGCGATAAGCTTTTATTGTTTGTATTGACCCATCATTATTATATTTCAGTTCAGTCACTTTTACGTTTCTTAAATGTGTTTGACCGCTAAGTTGTATGTCATGGTAAAACAAATACCACTTGTTCTTTATCTCCAAAATAGAATGATGAGTGGTCCATCCTTCTACTGGTTTCAAAATAATTCCTTGATAAACAAATGGACCATAAGGATTATCGCCAATGGCATAGTTAATTAGGTGAGTGTCGCCTGTTGAATAAGTAAAATAATATTTTCCGTTGTATTTATACATCCAGGCAGCTTCAAAAAAACGTTTGTCATTATCTTTTTCATAAAATAAGTTGCCGGTTTTATCAACTATTTTCACTTCTTTCGGTGCTTCATCAAATTGCTTCATGCCTTTGTTTAGCTTGGCAACCCTTGGCAAATAGGCCAATTGGTCAGGTTTGCAGAGCTTTCCTGCGGAATCATATTTGTTGTTTTTCCAGTATTGTAATTGACCACCCCAAATTCCGCCAAAATACAAGTAATAGCTACCGTCATCATCTTTAAAAACGCAGGGGTCAATGCTGTAACTACCTTTAATAGGGGTTTTTTCTGCCACAAAAGGGCCAGTAGGGCTTTTACTGGTAGCTACTCCAATTCGGAAAATATCTTTTTTATCTTTAACAGGAAAGTATAAATAATAAGTGCCTTTCACAAAAGCCGCATCAGGTGCCCATAGTTGTCTTCCTGCCCATGGAATATCTTTAATGTGAAGAGCAATGCCATTGTCGGTAACTTCTCCGCCAATAGAATCCATTGATAACACATGAAAATCCATCATATTAAAATGGTCTCCATTGTCATTTTCGGGTGTTCCTGTGGCGGTATCGTGAGATGGATAGATGTATATTTTGTGGTTAAATACGTGAGCTGACGGGTCGGCTGTATAAATGTTTGAAACCAATGGTTGAGATATTGGCTTTAACTTTTGCGCAACAGCACTAACACACATGCCGAGTGTTATCCCTAATGCTATTTTTTTTAAAATTCTATTCATAATTGTAAATTATTTTTTTGTCTAATTAATTTTCTCGAAATCAGTACAGCAAGTCTTACCAATAGTGTTTGCATGAATTAACAACAGATGTATTCTACAAACACTTTTTTCTATTCCCCACAAAACTTTATTTATTTAAAAAAGATTCTTTTAAAGGCAAGTTTCATTCGAGAACAAAATTATTTGGATTAGTAGTCTCGGTATAGTCACGGTTGAATAAAATGATAGCATATTTGTTTAATGCCATTATTTTTTGCGTCTTACCATCTTTTAAGTTGTTGCAAAAGCACATGTGGCACCACCGTCAAGGGCTTCGGCAGTTGCCGCAGCCCTTGCGGCAGCCCAGCCAATGGTTGCGGCGGTTGCCTCAGCTCTTGCGGCAACCCAGCCAATGGTTGCGGTGGTTGCCTCAGCTCTTGCGGCAACCCAGCCGATGGTTGCGGCAGTTGCCGCAGCTCTTGCGGCAACCCAGCCAAGAGCTGCGGCAACACCTTTTTTGCTACAATAATATCCTTTGGGTGCGTAATGGGTAGTCTTGACCTAAAAAATAGCACATCTATGCGCTAATTCTTTTCGTCTTTAAATGTCCTTGCGCTTTCTGAATTATTAAGAGGATACGTTTTGTTGCCTAATTACATACCCTTCATGTCGGTTATTTTATCCTTCTTTAACCTTTTTTAAACAAAAATGCTATCCTTTTATTCAACAGTGCCTAAGTATGAATCCTACTTCGGATACTTTCGCTGCCTATTTATTAACGATTACTAAAGAGATTGCTAACGTTTGCTAAGTTCTTAAAACTATTGTATGAGAAAGTTGCTGTGTGTGTTGCCAATAATGTTACCTCCATGAATAAGCGTTGTTGATTGCTTTTAAATATCCTCATAAGTAGAAATAAGTATAAAAGAGTTTTGATTTTATTAAAAACATGGTATATGAAAAAAATGGTTGTAGGTAAAATGTTAATGATTGCTTTTTACCTTTTTATGATGTTCTTTTCTGGGAATGTCTTTGCCCAAAATGGGAGTCTTATAAAAGGTAGAATTTTAACCGCATCGGGTAAGCCTGCCGCAAATGCTTCCATCAAAATTAAAGGCACTACTCGTGGCACTACTAGTAATGATGAAGGTAATTTTTCCATTTCAGCCACCTCCAATGATGTAATTACCATTAGTAGTGTTGGTTTTGTTACCCAAGAATTTAGTATCAACAAGCGAAAAACACTCAATATTATTTTAGTGCCTTCAGTTACTGCCTTAGATGATATTGTTGTGGTAGGTTATGGTACTCAAAAAAAGAAAGACCTGACAGGTGCTGTAAGTTCTGTAAGTGCTGCTACCATTGAAAAGTCGGGCATTGTTTCGGTAGATCAAGCATTGCAAGGGAACATTGCAGGTGTTCAGATGACACAAAATACGGGTACGCCGGGCGGTGGGTCTTCTATTCAGATTAGAGGAATCAGCTCTATAAATTCTAATAGCGAACCTATTTACGTTATTGATGGGGTTATCATTAGCTCTGGAACCGGCAATTATGCAAATAATGCTTTTTCTGCCTTAAACCCTGCCGACATTGAAAGTATAGATGTTTTGAAAGATGCTTCTGCCACCGCCATCTATGGTTCTCAAGCAGCAAATGGTGTAATCATCATCACCACTAAAAAAGGAAAAGTAGGTGCCCCACGATTATCAATTGGGGCTAAATATGGTGTTCAATCGCTTAATAAATATATAGACGTGATGAATCTGCAAGATTATGCTCGTCACCAAAATGAACAATTCACACTCAATAATCGAACATTGAATGATTTATTTGCTGATCCTACAAAACTGTCTTTAGGAACTAATTGGCAAAAAGAGTTGATGCACCCTGCTGCTTTGGCAAACTATGATATGTCGGTTTCAGGGGGCAATGATGTCACTTTATATAAAGTGGCAGGTAACTATTTAACACAAGATGGTATTGCTACAGGTTCGCACTTTGATAGGGTAAATGTATCAACCCAACTAGAAGTTAAGGTGAAAGCTTGGGCAAAAGTGGGAGGTAATTTAACCATTACCAGAACAACTCAAAAGACGACCGTTACTGATTGGAACATTATTCAAACCTCCGTTCAAACAAGTCCTGCTATTGCGGTTAGAAATTTAGATGGATCTTTTGGTGGTCCAGAAGATAATACAGTTCAATTAACAAACCCGTATGCATTATCTACATTGCTTGATAGAGGAAACACACGACTTGGAATGAGGGGGAATTTCTTTCTTGAAATTAAGCCCATCAGTGCGCTTACAATTAGGTCGGAGTTTTCTACTGATCTAAACCAAACGTTTACTCACATATATATACCAACCTATGCGCTTGGCTCCGTAATTAATTCTCAGATAACAAATGATCAGACTCAATCTTTCTCAAACTATTGGAGTTTTAGAAATGTTGCCACCTTATACAAACAAATTAAGGATCATACATTCTCTTTAATGGCTGGACAAGAAGTAACTCAAAGAACTTATAATTATCTAGAAGCGCAGCGTTATGGTGGTAATAATAACCTTCATGACATAAATGCTGGGGATGCTACCTCTGCACAAAATAATGGATACACATCTAGGAATGCGTCAAGTTCATTTTTTGGAAGGGCATTTTATTCTTATAAAAGCAGGTATATGCTAACTGCTACTCTTAGAGATGATGGTTCCTCGAATTTTGCAGATGGACACAGATGGGGGATATTCCCGTCTGCGGCAGTAGCTTGGACATTATCTCAAGAACGTTTTATTAAAAAGATACAGCATATCTCAAATTTAAAATTAAGGTTAGGATATGGTCAGGTGGGTAATGCAAATGCAAGTCCATTCTCTTATACTGCAATGATTAATAATGTTCCATCTGTTTGGGGATCTGGAAGCATTACGGGCAATATTCCTAATCCAAATGTGACATGGGAAACAACAAACTCTTATAATGTAGGTTTAGACCTAGGCTTATTGAATGGTAGAATTGAATTTGTGGCTGATGCCTATCTTAAAAAGACCAGTAACTTATTAATGCAATTAGTGTTGCCTGGTATCACTGGTTCTCAAGGCCAAGGAGCCGCTTCTGCTCCATGGGCTAATGTGGGTTCATTGGAAAACAGAGGTTTTGAATTGGCAATAAACACAAAAAATATCAAGAAGAAGGACTTCTCTTGGTCATCTAATTTTGTATTTACGCTAAATAAAAATAAGATACTAAAACTGAATACTGAAACAGCAGAAATTAATACTACCTATCAGTATGGCGGCACTCCCTACATTGTAACCCGTACAGTTCCTGGTAGAAGTGTTGGTGAGTTTTATGGATATAAAGTAGTTGGTAGAATTAATTCTGCAGCTGAGGTGTTTGACAAAAATGGTAATGTTAAAATAGCTGTTCCTAAAGGAGCGGTATTTAACCCGAACACTGGTGTTTGGGTGGGAGATTTTATTTATGATGATTATGCCCACAATGGATACATTGACCAAAATAGTCGTCAGTTTTTGGGAAGTCCATTACCTAAATTTACCTATGGTTTTGGCAATACGCTTACTTACAAAGATTTCGATCTGTATGTATTCTTCACGGGTTCTTATGGAAACAAAGTGCTTAATTTCTTAAATATGTATTTAGATAATCCCAATGGAACCGATAATATTTTGAGGAAAGCAGGTCGTGACTATGCTCATTTATCACTTAAAGATCCAAGTGGTTCTAAAAGCGATATTAATAATGTATACGTTTCTTCAGGAGATGCTTCTGAGCCTAGGATGTCTATAAACGATGTGAATGGAAATGTAACTAGACTATCATCTAGGTATGTTGAAGATGGATCTTATTTGCGATTACAAACCATTAATCTCGGCTATTCACTACCTAGAAAGTACATCACTAAAGCAGGATTGTCTGTAGTGAAAGTATATTTAAACATTCAAAATGTATATACTTTCACAAAGTATACAGGCTATGATCCAGAAGTTGGGATGACGAAAGACCAATATACCAATGCTGGTCAAAATGCACTTCTAAACGGAATTGATCCTGGTCGTTACCCTACTCCAAGAAACTACACACTCGGAATAAACATTGGTTTATAATTTAAATTAACTCAATAAAGATGAAAAAGATAAGAACATTTATATTTATAGGAGTAGCTATTTTCTCCACTATTAGTTGTAATAAGTTTTTGGATACTAAATCTGAAAGTCAAAGAACCTTGGATAGCTACTACACTAGTTATTTGGATTGCAGAACTGCTACTGCAGGATTATATAATGTGCCATGGTACACTTTTGCTAGTCAATTTTATTTTACCGCAGGCGACGGGCGAGGAAATAATTTATTTACACCATACAATAGTGCTGAATCTTTTGGAAGACTTACGGAAACGATTGAAACGCCCTTGTTGCCAGATGCATGGAACTCATTATATAATGTAGTTACGCAATCAGACTATGTGGTAAATAATATTGATAATGCGCTTAGTCATGGTGTAACGCAAGCCCAAGTTAATGCTTGTAGGGGAGAAGCAAGGTTTATGCGTGGACTTGCCTATTGGTACTTGGGGTCTATTTGGGGAAATGTGCCTATTGTAGAAGATCCTGTTGCCGCCTCTAAAAGCACCTTAGTAAAACCTAACCGCTTTGAGGATGTTTTGCAATATTCTATTCAAGATCTGCAATATGCGGGAAAATGGCTTCCAGAAACTGATGTGGCTGGAAGGGTTACCAAGTATAGTGCTTTAGGAATTTTATCAAGACTATATATTACAGCAGCCTGTTATGCTAGGGGAAATAGGTTTTCGAGCCGTTGGACTTTGACTGCTCAAAATTATTATGACAGTGCTTTGAATGCTGCCCAAAAGGTTTGCCAAGCCTCTAACTACAGCTTAATGAGCGATTATGAACAATTATTCCGTGTTCAGAATAATAACAACAGCGAATCTTTGTTTGCCTTACAGTTTGTGCCTGGTTCTTCGGTTTATGGAGTGGGTAATAGAAATCAGGATTGGTTGGCCTATTCTACTACACTTACAGGCGGGTTAACTGCTTATGGTGGTAACACTTTTGCATCGGGAGAATTAGTTAACCTCATGTTTACTCGTGGAGAAACTTCACGCCAAAAAGGAACTTATTTTTATCCAGGGGCAACTTATAACTATCTAGGCACCCAAACTACTGCTGGCTCTTGGACAGTTTCTGGTGCAAATGCTGTTCGTTATCCTAACATTAAAAAGATGGTAGTGGGTAGCAAACAAGATGCAGGTGGTTTGGCCATTAATGGTAACTCTGGTTTAGCAGCTCCAATGCTTCGTTTGGCAGAAGTTTACTTACTTTATGTGGAAGCTATAATGGGTTTGCAAACAACTACCTCTGATCCTGTTGCTTTACTATATTTTAATAAAGTTCGCAACAGGGCAGGTATGCCATTTGTTACTTCTATTTCCATAGCTGATTTGTGGGATGAAAGAAGGGTAGAGCTTGCGCTTGAGGGGCAATTTTGGTATGATATGGTGCGTCGTTCCTACTGGGATCAGGATTGGGTGCTTAATTATATGAATAACCAGCATCGTTCACAATATTACTACTATTTAAGTGGTACTGCGCCAACTGGATTTGCTTGGAGAACACAAACAGATGGTCAACAGCAAAATGTGGCAACAGCTAGTAGATTATTGTTGCCTTATCCTGCCACTGAACTTGTTTTAAATCCTAGTTTGGATTCCACAGCAGTTCCTTTTCATTTTTAATCATCTTCTTCAATTTCAAAAATAATTTTATGAAATTTTTCAATAAAGTTTGTTTGTTTTCTTGCATACTAATATTCACTTGTTTTTTATTAACCATAGGAACATCTTGCAATAAAAATTCTTCTGCTAATAATGTAATTATAGATAGTGTAACCCTTTTTGGTGTAGGAAAGCCAACTACTGCTATAAAATCTGTTTCTTTAAACACGCTTGTAAGGGTTGCGGGGTCCGGTTTTTCAGCAGCAAAAGCTATCTATTGCAATGGGACTTCAATTAGTATAAATCCGGTTTATGTATCAAACAACAATATCATCTTGCAAATACCTTCCAGTTTACCTTTTGGTACTGCCGTTGATTCTGCAGATAGAAACACCATTCGTATTGTGACATCTTCTGGTAGTTATGTTTATCATTTCCCTATTTTAGGGCCAGCCCCAGTAATTACAGGAGTGTCGCATACTTTACCAAAAGTGGGTGAGCCTATCACCATTTATGGAACCAATCTTAGAGATATTGATACGTTGACGCTGCCAGGTAATATTTCTGTAAGTATTTCGCAACTTCAAATAAGTAGCGATTACAAATCTGTTAAGCTTACCGTTCCTCAAGGAGGTACAAAATACCCAGGTACAATTTACATTCATTCTGCCAATGGAAAAGCTTACTCTCCTAATTACATGAACCGCTATAATTGTGTGTTCATTCAAAGTTTTGTTAGTGATACGGCTGTAACCGGTGGCACAGGCGATTGTTTTCAAAGGGTATATAATTATGGTAGTAATATTACACAGAATCAAACTTCGTTATTGCCAGCAAGTGGCGGTGGAAACACTAATCCTGCCACTTACAGACAAGTGCCAAGTACTAGTAATCTAGGTAATGTTGGTGTTGACTCTACAGTAGGTGGGTTTTATTTCAGAACCTGTTCAATGGTTAATTCCTTGTTGAATAGTTCAAATGGATTGGTAAGTGCCACAACGTCTTGCGATAATTTAGCCTTACAATTCGATTATTTTGTTCCCTTCACTTGGCAATCTGGCTACATGAAGTTTGAGTTTATAGGCTACAATTCTTCTTTAAGAGTCAATTTTGCACCATGGGCATCCACAGGTAGTTCCGTGCCATTGAGTATGACCGGATGGCAAACGGCAAACATTCCATTGAGTTCTTTTTCTGCCTTGAAGGGAAAAACTTTTCAATCATTAATTGATATGGCACCAACACAAGGAGGTGACTTCTTGTTTGTTAACAGTGCTTACACTTACACTTCATCTGGAACAGTATTCCCAGCATCAACCATTCAAAACTTTCAGATGTCATTTGGTAACTTCCGTATTGTGCCACTGAAATAATTTGTTCTGTTTTATCGCTATTTAACAAGGAAGGCTTCGCTGTAAGCGACGCCTTCCTTGTTAAATAAAATCAGTTTATTGTGATTAGGTTAATTTTTGGTGTAGTTGTTTCAATACTGTTGTCTTTGGCTTGTTCCAAAACGAATAATAATACTAATCCTATTATTGTGCCTGTTGATACCTTCATTCCTGTTGCATCCATTTATTTGGATGCTAATGAACAAACAGTTAATGGCTTTGGTGGTGCCACTGCTTTTCAACCCAATTTAGCTGATGCAGATGTCGCAACCCTTTTTGGTAATCAAAATGATAGCCAATTAGGCTTATCCATTCTGCGTATAAGAATTGCTCCCTCAGATTCCACTAAATGGAAAACCGAACTTTCAAATGCACTAAGGGCAAAGACGTTTGGTGCTATTGTAATGGCTTCTCCTTGGACTCCTCCTGCCTACATGAAAACAAACAATAACTTAATTGGAGGAAGACTGAACCCAAAATACTATTCGTCTTATGCTACTTACTTAAATGGATTTACTGATTATATGAAAAGAAATGGCGCTGAGTTATATGCTGTTTCTATTCAAAATGAACCCGACTGGAATGCCACTTATGAATCATGCTTTTGGTCTGCCAACGAAATGACAAACTTTATAAATGGTAATACCTTCAATCTGGGAAACACCAAACTATTGGCTGCTGAGAGTTATTATTTCAAACAATCTTACACTGATTCCATCCTCAATGATTCATTGGCCGCATCTAAGTTGGGTATCATTGGTGGGCATATTTATGGTGGAGGATTAGCGTACTATTTCAATGCCCAATACAAAGGAAAAGATGTTTGGATGACCGAACACTTGGATACTGCCACCAATTGGAATGCGGTGATGGGTACTGCCAAAGAAATTTATAATTGTTTGGCATTGGCAAAATACAATGCCTATATCTGGTGGTATCTAAAAAGATATTATGGACCAATCGATGAATCTGGAAATATTACCAAGCGTGGGTATGTGATGGCACAGTTCTCAAAATATATTCGCCCAGGCTACAAAAGGGTTAATGTGAGTAGCCCTTATTCAAAAGTGTTAATTAGTGCTTATAAGGGTAATGCAAATAAGGTTGTTTTGGTAGCCATCAATACGTCTGATAGTGCTAAAACGACCAGATTTGTTTTTAATAAGAATTCAATTGGGAGCTTTCCTTCTAGGTTTTCAACACGTATTACTTCTGCTACCCAAAATCTTGAAGTTTCAAATAGTGTAATTGTTGTTGATAGCGGCTTCAATTATGTGCTTCCACCTTCATCAATTGTCACTTTTTCATCCAATTAGTAAAGTTGAATGAAACATAAAAAGAAATTGAAATACTAAAATTAATGTAGGCTGTTTTTGAAGGGCCACAGTTATTATTGGGGGTTTCTTATGATGGTTTATTGAAAGGCTTAAATAAATGGGGGGATAATTTTTTAATTTGAAGAAATGAAAGATAACAAGATTGGTAAATACAGGTGGATTATTGTTGCACTACTTTTCTTTTCAACCACCACCAATTATTTAGACAGGCAGGTTATTGGCTATTTAAAACCACTTTTCTCAAAGCCTTTAAGCGAAGGTGGGCTAAATTGGACAAGCACTGATTTCGCAACTGTAACTTCTTGCTTCACCGCATTGTATGCAGTAACGACCATTTTTGCTGGCTGGGTAATGGATAAAATAGGCACTAAATTGGGGCTATCCATTTCTTTAGTTATCTGGTCTGTGTTTGGCATGGCGAATGCATTTTGTGGAGCATCAGTTTTTAATCATGCCGTCATACGAAGCTTATTTGGCATTGGCGAAGCTGGCAATTTTCCAGCTTCTATAAAAACAGTTGCCGAATGGTTTCCTAAAAAAGAGCGTGCCTTGGCTACAGGTATTTTCAATAGCGGATCCAATATTGGTGCAATGTTAGCCTCAATTACAGTTCCTATAATTGCTTATGATACTTGGTTTGGCGGTGCCATCAAAGGTTGGGAGATGGCTTATTTACTAACTGGTGCTATTGGTCTTTTTTGGCTTATCTTCTGGTTTATGATTTATGACATTCCATCAAAAAACAAAAAACTATCTGCTGCCGAGTTTAACTATATCCATAGTGATGATGTTGCCATTGCTGAAATAGATAGCATATCATCAGGCGTTGAAATAAAGGCTTCTTGGAGTCAATTATTGAAATATCCACAAACATGGGCATTCTTTTTTGGTAAGTTCATGACGGATGGAATATGGTTTTTTCTTCTTTTTTGGTTACCCGATTACATGAAAAAACAATTTCACATGGAAGGTCATGCCATAATGTTTCCACTGTTTACCGTTTACGGAATTGCCATTGTTGGTAGCATCTCTGGTGGTAGTTTGCCCATTTATTTTATCAATCGTGGAATGGAAGCTTATAAAGCAAGGATGACTGCCATGTTGCTGATTGCTATTTTGCCTTTATGTTTATTGAGTACACAATATTTTGGAAATATTGCCCATTTTGGCGATAAAGCTTATTTGTATGCCCTCGCTGTTATATGTGTAGGTGCGGCGTCTCATCAGGCTTGGTCTACCAATTTGTTTACTACGGTTTCGGATATGTTTCCTAAAAAAGTGATTGGGTCAGTAATAGGAATTGGTTGTTTGGCAGGTGGAATAGGGGGTGTTATGGTGCAACAATTAGTGGGGCGTTTGTCTGATTACTACGAAAGAATTCATCAGATAGAAGTGGCATACAGCATCATGTTTGCCCTTAGTGCTTCGATGTACTTGTTGGCTTGGGGAGTAATGAAATTGTTAGTGCCTAGGTATTCGCCAATTACTGATATATGATTTTTAAGGTAAAAGTTAAAAGTTGAAAGTTGATAGTCAAGTGAATAAATGGTACGATGTCTAAAATCATATTTTGATTAGAAGAGAGGATTGATGATTGAAATTGATGAATCCATTATTGAATTTACATCAATAATTAACCCTTGTAATAGATCTAGAGGGTGCAATGCATATTGGGATGGATTGGTCTATTGAATAATCAGGATTTATTTAAATTCATCGCATTTGTATTAAGCTATTTCCCAAACGTTTTACACTTTCGGGTACTATACCTTCTTATTATTAAAAATATGCAACTTTCGTATTTATCTATTTCTTGTACTTTGCTATTAATTAACAATTTAGAAAAAGCAAAATGATAAAGACTGTTTATATAATTTTAGTGACTTGTTTGATAAACGTTAGTATATCTGCGCAAGTAATAGGTAAATCTAAAACTCCCCTAATGGGTTGGGCAAGTTGGAACCAGTTTGGTGTGCGCATAGATGAAGAGGTTATAAAAAGACAAACAGACGCAATGGTTTCGTCTGGTTTAGCTGATGCTGGATTTAATTACATTAACATTGATGATGGGTTCTTTAATGGAAGAGATGATAAAGGAAACTTCAGAATAGACTCAACCAAATTTCCACACGGAATGAAAGCACTGGTTGATTATATCCACTCTAAAGGGTTGAAAGCAGGGTTTTATACCGAAGCAGGAGAAAATACGTGTGGGTCTCAATACAGTGGACAGCCAGGGGGTGTAGGTGGAGGAATGTATCATCACGATCAACAGGATGCTGATTTGTTTTTTAAAACGTGGGGCTTCGATTTTCTTAAAGTTGATTATTGTGGTGGTTTGAAAGATAAGCTAGATGAAAAAACTCGCTATACTGAAATAAGAAATGCCATTGATAATACGGGACGTTCAAACATTGCTTACAATGTTTGTAGGTGGCAATTTCCTGGTACATGGGTAACCAAGATTGCTGATTCTTGGCGTATTTCTAATGATATAAACTTTACACCTGGTTCTGTTCCTAAATGGAAAAGTATTGTAAGTATCATAAATCAAAGCAAATATTTAGCTCCTTATGCTTCACCTGGGCATTACAACGACATGGATATGCTGGAAGTAGGGCGTGGGTTATCTACACAGGAAGATAAAAGCCATTTTAGTATGTGGTGTATTCTTTCTTCGCCACTTGTTTTAGGTAATGACTTAACCAAGTTGAATGCTCAAACCAAAGAGATATTAACTAATGAGGAAGTTTTAGCGGTCAGTCAGAATAGTGCTGGTTTTCAAGCGCATTTGTTGTGGGAAAAAGATGGTTTACAAGTTTGGGCAAAAAATCTAAAAGGGCAACAAAGTAAAGAGCGGGCAGTTGCATTGTTGAACACAAATTCAACAGAAGCAACTATGTCGGTTAAGTGGGCAGACCTAAATATTGTTGGCAAGGCAAATGTGCGAGATTTATGGTCGCATACTGATTTAGGTTTAATGGATTCCATTTTCACTGTTAATGTTCCTGCACACGGAATTTCTTTGGTTAAGGTTACTGCCGAAAAATTTTGGTTAAAAGATGTATTCGAGGCTGAGTATTCGTGGATAAATAACTTCAATTTAATGGATCATACAGTTGCAATACCAGATCAAGCTAAGGTTAAAGATGATGCTACTTGTTCCGGAGGTGCAAAAGTTGCTTTCATAGGAAAACGGGCTGATAATTACATAGCGTTTCAGGATGTATATGCAAATACTTCTGGTAATTACAAGCTTATCCTTTATTATTTATCTGCTGAAAATCGTGGTGCTACAATTTCAGTAAATGGAAAGGATATTCAACTTTCTGGGTTAAATTCAGGAGGATGGTCAACTGTTGCAACCAAAGAAGTTGAAATAAAACTAAACAAAGGAAATAATATTATTCGAATCTCAAATACTACAGCTTGGACACCTGATATAGACAAGATTGAAATTAACTTGAATAAAGGCTTTTAGTGAAATTGAAACCTTGTTTTCAAAAGATTAATACATTAAAATTTTTATTGCAAAGGATAGTTTGCTTGTAATCTCATTTTGCCACCGCTTTTAAAATGTTCATCAATGAAACATACTACATCACTAAAATATTTATGCATAGCTGTTATGCTATGTTTCTATTATAAGATTTCTATAGCGCAAAGTGCAACAGATTATCAGCAAGCTAACACTTTTGTAAACCCTGTTTTGCCAGGAGATCATCCCGACCCGACCTTATTAAAAGTGGGTAAGGACTTTTATATGTGTGGTTCCTCTTTTCATTTCACACCCTTTCTCCCCATTCTCCATTCCACCGATTTAATTCATTGGGAAACTATTGGTAGGGCTGTATCACCAACTTGGAATGGACTGGCTAGTGGACTACCTGGTGCTGGTATTTGGCAAGGGGCAATAACTTATTTTTATGGTAGTTATTGGATTTATTTTTCTAATGGAAGTGGTAGCGGACAATACTTCACAAAAGCAGTATCACCCGCTGGGCCTTGGTCAACACCTGTAAAAGTGAAAGGTACTGCTACTACAGGTGCAATTGGTTATGATAATTCAATTTTTGTGGATGATGACAGCACGGCTTATATGCTTATTAAAGCTGGAAAGTATGTAAACAATATCCAAAAAATTGCCTCTTCTGGTAATTTGTCCGATACATTAATCAATTTAAGTTGGATGAACGCTACTGGTAAATATAGTTGGGCAGAAGGGCCTGTGATGTGTAAGAGAAATGGTTGGTATTATTATTTTATTGCGGGCAATGTGGGCGGCGGTCAATGGACTTTACGATCACAAACTTTAACAAGCGACTCTACCAAATGGCAAGCATTGGGTACTTTTTTTCAACCTATCACAGACCCATTGGTTGGACTGAAAGCACCTAATCATACCAGTCAACCTATACAGTTAGCAGATAGTACTTGGTGGGTTATAGCACATAGTTATGAATCTTTTTCTGGAAATGATTGGTCAGGACAAGGACGGCAGGGGATTTTATATCAAGTACTATGGGATGCTAATGGAAAACCAACTGCCGTTTCACCTTCTTCTGTACCTGCAAGTGTACCCATGTTGCCAAACACCAATAAGTTTAGGTGGCTACTTCCTTTAAGCGACTATTTTGAGGGTTCCGTCCTTAATTCCACATGGCATTTTCTCAATAAAACGGCCGCCGCTTCCTACTCTCTCTCAAATCGTTCTGGGTGGTTAAGCCTATTGACTTCAACTAATAACAAAACGCACATTCTTCAAAAAGAAGGCGGTCATTATTATACGTTGGTTACAAAAGTAGATTTGAATGCCACCAAAAATGAACAACAAGGAGGTCTTTATCTAACAAATGGAGACGATTCTCTTTTTGCTAAAGTGTGTATTGGATATAATAAAGGGTTGAAGTTCTTTTTTTCCTTAGGCACTACCAATTATGAAGCTACTGATAGCATTGGGAGTATTGCTTGGTTAAAGCTGGATAGAAAAGAACACTTATTGACTGCCTATTTTAGCGGTGATGGACTGAATTGGACACAAATTGGTAGTGCCATCAGTGCAATTAATCTTGATAAAGCTCAAGCAAACTACAATTCATGGGTAGGAAATAGTATTGGGTTGTTTGCCCAAGACACCACTGCAAGTTTTGACCATTTTGTTTACAAAGACGGCTTTTCTGATTTACCTATCAGCGGTTTTAATAATTACTGTGGTGTGTCTACTACCCAAAAAACTATCGGAAGTGTAGTAACTAATTCTACTTCAAACGGAGGATGGTTACTGCTAGGAGGTGTTGATTTTGGTGATGGTAAAACCTTAATTCCTTCGCTAGTTTCCATTACGGCATCATCTATTTTGGGGGGTAATGTGGAAGTATGGATTGATGATATTGAAAATAATGGGGTAAAGATTGCTACTGTTCCCATCTCTTCCACAGGTTCAGTTGATACTTGGAAAATATTCTCTAGCTCAATCTTAGCAGTCTCAGGGCAGCATGATGTTTATCTCCGATTCCCTAAGGTAAAAAGTTCCTTCTATTTACATGCCATCAAATTTATCTCGGCAAACACGCTCCCTATTAAGAGAAATATTATCAAGGCTATTAAAAAAGGCAATGCTGTATTGATAAATTGTACAATACCTTCTGTTCACAATAAAGTTGCCTACTATGAGTTACAGCGTTCAATCGATGGTATTCGCTATTCAAGTATAAATAAAATAAATATCCCAGCTAATGGTTTTTTTAATGACAATTATTCTTTCTGGGATTATGGTTTCTCCAATAAAGACAATTTTTATCGTTTAAAAGAAATAGATTTTAATAATACTACCTCCTATTCAAATTCAGTTCTTGTGTCAATGCTATCATCCCAAGGAAAATTGTTAGTTTATCCCTCTCCAACAACAGCTTCCTTAAAAATAAATATTGAAGGTCTCGACGATCGTAAAACTTTGGTAGTAAACATTTCAGATGTTAATGGACGAAACAGATATTCAGAACAAGGACAACTCAGTAAGATAAATGCCGAACTGCCCAATTGTGTAGCAAAGCTAGATGCTGGTATCTATTTTATTTCTACCAATGTGAATGGGAAAATAAATAGCGAAAGATTTGTGAAAGAATAAAAGAAAAAAAGTTCAAAGTAAGCATTATACACGTTTAACATAGTAGGAAGTTTATCTAAATTAAGCAAACATAATTGCAAGATCATAAAATTATTTAAAAATGGTTACACATAAATCATCAGTGTTTTCGAAGTTTTATCCTATCCTAACACTTATACTTTCTTTTTCATTGTTGGTTTGCAGTAGTAGCAGCCTTCAAGCGCAAAACGTACATAAATCTGGTGGATTGGCAGCAAGAGAGCGTATTTGTATTAGTGCAAATTGGAAGTTTTTTAAGTATGAATCTCTTGATAAGGCGGATAAACTTATTTATGATGTTCGCCCAAATGTAAATGAGGATTTAGATAACAGACCTGCTGATGCCAAACCTACCGAAGCCGTGAAAGTGGAAGCTACTATACCTATATTGAAATCTTTTATTCTGCCTACTAGCAATGCTTTTATCAAGGATGCTAACAAAAAATATGTTCCTCCACAAGGTGATCCTGGCAATGATTTTCCTTTTGTGCAAAGTACTTTCAATGATGATGCTTGGAAAAGTTTAGATATACCCCATGACTGGGCTATTGATGGGCCGTTCTATAAAGGATATAACACTGTGATTGGGGGTGGAATGGGTCGACTTCCTATTCAGGGTGTGGCTTGGTATAGAAAAAAAATTGATGTTTCATCTGCCGATAAAGGCAAATCCATTTACTTAGAAGTTGATGGGGCAATGTCCTATTCAATGGTTTGGATTAATGGACATCTTGCTGGTGGATGGCCTTATGGTTACACTTCTTGGCAGGTCGATTTAACGCCCTACATCAATTATGGAGGCATAAACCAATTGGCAATTCGGCTAGATAATCCAGTAAATTCTTCCAGATGGTATCCTGGTGCAGGTATCTATAGGAATGTTTGGATATCTAAAATAAATCCTGTTCACATTGCCCAATGGGGTTCAACAGTTTCTACATCAGATGTAACTAAAAATACTGCCAAGGTTAATGTTGCCTTATCAATTAATAATGTTTCCTCAGCCACTAAACAAGTTTTAGTGACTACTGCCATTTATTTATTAGACAGTAATTCAAAAATTGTTGGAACGCCTGTAGCCACCATCAATCAACAGAAAGTGGTTATTAGTGCGCATTCGTCTCAGTCAATTAATGGCGCTGTTTTTTTGGCAAATCCTCATTTGTGGTATCCTTTGCCCAGTGTTTCTCATAACCTATATGTTGCCCAAACCACCATTACTTATTTAGGTAAGAACATTGATCAGTACGAAACCCGTTTTGGTATCAGAGATATTCAGTTCGATGCAGATAAAGGTATTTTCATCAATGGAGAAAAAGTATTGGTAAACGGCGTAAACCAACATGCCGATTTAGGTGCTTTAGGAATGGCTTATAATGAACGTGCTGCTCAAAGGCAGCTTGAAGAACTACAGGATTTGGGTTGTAATGCCATTAGGATGGCACACAATCCACCAACGCCCGAATTACTTGACCTTGCAGATAAGATGGGTTTCCTAGTTGTAGATGAAATTTTTGATGCTTGGGAAAGAAAGAAGACTGGGCTCGATTTTCACCTCGTTTTCCCCGATTGGAGTGAGCAGGATTTACGGGCGTTGATTCGAAGAGATAAAAATCACCCTTCGGTAATTTTATGGAGTATTGGCAATGAAGTGGGTGAGCAGTACACTGGCGAGGATGGTGGAAAAGTAGCACAGCATTTATATAACATTGCTAAGGATGAAGACCCTACCCGACTAGCAACTTTGTCCATGAACTATGCTAAACCAGATATGCCTCTTCCTTCAATTGCAGATGTTATTTGTTTAAATTATCAAGGGGAAGGTATCCGTAATGGACCTGCATATTCTGGGTTAAAAGGTATCAATACCCCACCTCTTTTTCCTGCTTTCCACAAGAAGTTTCCTAATAAAGTCATTTTAAGTAGCGAGAATGCGGCTGCTCTTAGTAGTAGGGGCGAGTATTTCTTCCCTGTTTTTAGTGGCAATAGTTCTCCTATCAAAGACACGCTTGGTGGCGATCCCAAAAAAAGACAAGTAAGTAGCTATGAATTGTATTCGGTAGATTTTGGTTCATCTGCCGATAAGGTTTTTGCAACTATGGCACAGCATCCGTTTGTGGCAGGTAGTTTTGTGTGGTCTGGTTGGGATTATTTGGGTGAACCAACGCCTTATTATTTGTCCAGAAGTTCTTATTTTGGCATTATAGACTTAGCCGGATTTAAAAAAGACAGGTATTATCTCTATCAATCTCAATGGAGGCCGAGCCTCCCAATGGCACATATACTTCCACATTGGAACTGGAAAGAAAGAATCGGGTTAGTTACACCTGTGCATGTGTTTACGTCGGGCGATGAAGCAGAACTATTCTTAAATGGAAAATCCCTAGGCAGAAAAAAGAAAGATTTGTACGAGTATCGTCTGCGTTGGGATAGTGTGCTTTATGAACCTGGAATTTTAAAAGTAGTAAGCTATAAAAATAACCAGCCTTGGGCAGAAGATAGTGTAAAAACTACGGGTGAGGCTGTTTCCCTGAATCTTTCTGCTGATAGAACAACCATTAAAGCGGATGGCAAAGATTTATCTTTTATCACTGTGAAAATTACAGATCAGCAAGGGTTAACTGTTCCTCGATCAAAGAATTTACTTCACTTTTCCATTGAAGGTCCTGGCGAAATTGTGGCAACTGATAATGGCGACCCTACTAATCTTGTTTCATTCTCCTCTAAAGTGCGGGAGGCTTTTAATGGTCTTTGCTTGGTAATCGTTCGTGGGAATGCAAACCAAGCAGACAACATAAGGTTAAAAGTTGCTTCTGCCGGAATGCAAACAGAATCGATAGTTATCAAAAGTGAAAAATAGTTGTAAAAAGTACAAAAATTTGCTAATAGGGCTTGTACAATATGAGAAAAAAGTTCAAAAGTTGGTTTACACAATTCAATAATTCGTTTAATCGGGTTTCTGATGCCTTTTGAAATACAGTTTTCTCAGGGATGACAATTATCTTTTGATTAACTCCTGTTTTTTCGGTTATTTGCAACTCATCGCCCAAAAAACATAATTTATATGAAAAAATGGATTGCTTTTTTTGTCCTCTCAACTACATTCTCTTTCTCTGCTATCGCTCAAAAATATAACCCTACAAACAATGGTGTAGAGTTAGTGGTAGACTCTATAAAAATAAAAGTAGCATTTTATTCCCCATCCATTGTTCGTATATTAAAGTGTTCAGTAACAGAAGTGCCTGATGTTAAAAACCTTGCCGTTATAAAAACTCCAGAAAAAGTATCCATTAAAATTGCACAAAAGGAGGAATCTATTTTAGTAGAAAGTGATAAACTCCTAGTGAAAATTAATAGTAAAACTGGGCAGATAAGCTATTTCGATTCTGAAGATAAAGGTCTCCTTCAGGAAAAAGATCTAAAATTCGATTCCAAAACATTTATATCAGAAACAAAAACAAGTGTAGCCCAAAGTTTTAAATTAGATGCCACGGAGGCCATCTATGGTTTAGGGCAACATGCCAATGGAAAAATTAACCAAAGGAATCAAAGCCAATACCTAAAGCAAAGTAATATGCAAATGGCTGTTCCTTTCTTCCAATCCACTAAAGGATATGGCTTGTATTGGGATAATTATTCAACTACAAACTATACGTCAATTGGAAATGTAGTTTCCTTTTCTTCCGAGGTAGGCAACTGTGCCGATTATTACTTTATGGTTGGCAGCAATGCCGATGCCATTATTGCAAATATGCGTTCCCTAACAGGCCAATCTCCTATGTTCCCACGTTGGACGTATGGTTTTTGGCAAAGCAGAGAACGTTACAAAACGCAATATGAATTGCTTG
This sequence comes from Chitinophagaceae bacterium, assembly GCA_947447825.1. Lineage (GTDB taxonomy): Bacteria > Bacteroidota > Bacteroidia > Chitinophagales > Chitinophagaceae > Parasediminibacterium. The sequence continues at coordinate 49,264 of CANFLL010000007.1, forward strand.
ATGTTGTAAAAAAATATCGTTCACTTCATATTCCTCTCGATGGAATTATTCAGGATTGGCAGTATTGGGGGGTAGATGAAAGTAATTGGAATTCTACTGAGTTTGGCAACCCTGGTTTTCCCGAACCACAACACATGGTGGATAGTGTGCACGGTATGAATGCCCATATCATCATTTCTGTTTGGCCTTCTTTTGGAAATAAAACGAAGATCTTTAAAGAATTAAAAGATAGCAATATGCTTTTCGATTTTGTTACTTGGCCTATAAATCCGGTGGTTCAGGTATATGACCCATTTAACCCTAAGGCTCGTGACATCTATTGGAAACACCTTAAAAAGAATATCTTTTCTTTAGGCATGGACGGTTGGTGGATGGATGCCACCGAGCCAGACCAGCTTAAACCAAAACCTACTGATGATGAAAATAAAACCTTTCTTGGTTCTTTCCGTACTGTTCGTAATGCCTTCCCCTTAATGACAACGGGTGGCGTTTATCGTCACCAAAGGGAAGAAACTTCAAATAAACGGGTATTCATTTTAACGCGTTCTTCTTTTGCTGGTCAGCAACGGAATGCCACCATGACGTGGTCTGGTGATGTTCAATCTCGTTGGGATGTTTTTAGAAATCAGATTGCTGCTGGTTTAAATCTTTCTCTTTCTGGCATTCCTTATTGGAACAGTGATATTGGTGGTTTTTTTCCAAGAGGCAAATATCCAAAAGGTGTTAAAGACCCTGCTTTCAGAGAATTGTATGTTCGTTGGTTAGAGTTTGGTACATTTTGTCCAATGATGCGTTCACATGGTGAAGCCACTCCACGCGAAATTTATCAGTTTGGCAATAAAGGCGATTGGGCTTTTGATGCCATCGAAAAATTTATTAATTTCCGCTACAGGCTTCAGCCATACATTTATTCTAATGCATGGGAAATTACTTCTAAATCCTCTACTTTAATGAGGGCTTTGGTCATGGATTTTGCAAAGGATTCTTTAGTGTATAATATCAATAATGAGTATCTATTTGGGAAGTCAATCTTAGTGACTCCTGTAACAGATTCGTTCTACGTTAACAGAGCAAAAGGAGATGTTGACGTAAACATGCTAAATAATTATGCTGGTAAATTCCAAAGCCAACAAGTTTATTTACCAAAAGGTGCAGATTGGGTAGATTTCTGGACAGGGGAGAAGCTTCAAGGTGGGCAACAAACAGAAAAAGAAGTACCTATTGATCTTATTCCACTATATGTTAAGGCAGGTTCCATTATTCCTTTAGGGCCACTAAAACAGTACTGGAATGAAAAAGAGGATAATAACCTCGAAATAAGAATTTATGAAGGTGCTGACGGACAATTTACTTTGTATGAGGATGAGGGTGATAACTACAACTATGAAAAAGGAAAATTTGCCACTATCAATTTTTCTTGGAATAACAAAGACCAATCACTAACCATTGGTGAAAATAAAGGTCAGTTTACCGGAAAACTTTCAACTAGAACTTTTCAATTGGTGTTGGTTAAGCAAGGAAATGGTGTGGGAATAAGTGAGTGTAAACCCACTCAAACAATTAAGTATGAGGGCAAGAAGATGAAAGTAAAGTTTTAATGGTTCTATACTGGGTTGGCATATTGAAGGATACTTAAAGGTTATTTGAATTGTGGGCTGTGTGACTGCTGAATATTCTTAGTTTGATGCGTTTTGATTGATAAAAGTATTTATACTCCCTTTAAAATCTTGCCTGAGACCGATAGAATGTTTTATATATTTTCGCTGTAAATAAATCTGTATAATGAATAATATTTTTACAATTACTTGCTTTAGAAAAGTATTTTATTTTTTTTTATTTTCATCGTTTGTTTTAAATGCAAATGCTCAACTAACAGCCGCCTGTTATGATCTTGATACACAATTAGCAATTAAAGTTAATCTCAACAATAAGAAAGGGTATAAAATAGCAGCAATTACTAACCTACTAAATGGGGTCGATACTAGCTTAGGTTCAGTCAGGATATTTTCATGGACATCTAACGGTAGCCCTTATTTTGGTAGAACTTTAATGCAGTTCGATTTAAAATCAATTCCTACTAATGCCTATATAAACAGTGCTAAACTGTATTTATATGCAAAAACAACTGGCACAGGAGAAGGCGTTGTAGGGCAACCAACTTATGGAAGTAAAAACACTTCATTGGTTCAAAAAATTATCAGTACTTGGCAAACTAGTACCCTCAGTTTTAATAATGCCCCTACCATTGACACCGTTGGACAAAAGATTTTGAATCAAAGCGTCAACACTGCTGAAAATTATGTAATAGACCTGACTGATTTTACCCAAAAGTGGGTGAATATGCCAGATAGCAATTTTGGCGTTTTATTGAGAATGCAAACAGAAAATAATCCGTACAATTCCATGTTATTTGAATGTGGAGCAGCATCAGATTCTAACAAAAACGTTCGATTGGAAATTTGTTATTTCGCACCATTACCAATTTCCTTGTTTGCTTTTGATGCAAACGTTAATAATGATTTAGTGAACTTAAACTGGATTATTAGTGATGCGAAGAATGCCATTTCAATAGTAGAAAAAAGTACTGATGGAATCAATTTCTCAGTTGCAGGTTCGTTAAAAGGAATGGTAGTAAATAATACCAGTAAATATTCTTTTGTAGATAAAACAACTATTTTCACAATTGAATACTACCGAATAAAAGTAATGAGTGCAGCAGGCTTTTATGAGTATAGTAAAACAATTAAAGTTATTCCTAACACAATTAATTCAATTTTTTCAAATACCCTAATCTATCCCAATCCTATTTCCAATTCAGATTTAAATATACGTCTCAATCTAATAAAAGATCAACTATTAAATATTGGAGTATATGATATGAAAGGAAAGCAAGTTTATTTTAAAAAAGTGTTTAAACAAAAGGGGGTAAATTCTTTTTCAATTCCTTGTTTCAATGATCTAAGTGCGGGTTTATATACTCTAAATATTGTTTCAGATACTGAATTAATTACTAAAAAAGTATTGAAGCAATAATGGACAACTTAAGAGAAAAGTTTTGAATTAAATTGAAGAGTAAAAGACTAAACTTTTCTTTTATCCTTAGCCTTAAATTGATAGTAAAATGTCCTAAAGTTTTAGGTCTTTATTTTACTTTTTTATTATGAGTTTCTAGCATAAAATATAAATAGAATAAGTTGATTGAGTGAATGATTTGTGACAAATGCAATATAATGTGTGGTCATTTTTTTTTGCCATAATTATTGGTATATATGTATATCAACATTTAGTAACTAAGTCACTTTCACACGCCTATTTCAACTTTTGATTCACATACCTTCTTCTAAAAAAGTGATCCCCTAAGCTAAAAAGTTGCTTTACTGTATCAATACCCTTTTGTTACATTTAATTTCAAAGTACCCTCTTGCTATTTGTGCTTAAAGTTTAGAATTTTATAGTCTTTTCAAGATTTTCAATGAGGTTATCCCTGTAAATAATGCATCGATTACTAGGGTGATTTTTTTCTGTTAAATAAACAGTAATGAAATGTGTTTATTTATAGCGTCCCACCGAAAGTGCAAACATACTTGTTGACTTATTCTCCGAAACTAGTCTGATGTTGATGCTCGTATCTTTAGTTTTTGCTTTAGTTACAATGCCAGTTGGCATATCATCTGTTTTAGTAGTAGATATTAAAACAGTACCATGCCCAATGCCACTTGTTTGGTGTCTTGAATCATCAAAATGCGCTTCTAATCCTGAGTCATCAATAACGTTTATTGCATACATATTGTAGAGGTCTAATACTTTCGTAATTTCCGCAGTTGAGGCATTAGGATAATAATACCTTAATCCATCTGCATCTAATAATTTGGGTGCATGGTCTATCACCATAAAGTGACCATTATATTTTGTTCCAGGGCCATTGCCAAAAACCAGAATGTCACCAGATAATGATTTGGCAAAACCTCCTTTTTTAATGCCATTATAACCATTCACCTTTGCGTTTTTTGTGTGGTTATACTCGTCAATAGCCGTAAAATCTATGTTTCCTGCCACATAACTCCATCCTTTTTTAGCATCTGTAGGAAGTGTTGGCAATGCAACAGAAAAAGAATAGGCAGTGGAAACATATCCCTTAGATGAGGAAATAGTGGTATGGTTTTGTTTTAATGTGTTTAATAATTCTAAATAAGCATTGTTGTTAGCACTGCCATCCCCCACGGCAGCAAGTAAGCGACTACCAAAGCCCACACAATCTACTGTTGCATTAAAAGTTTTGGTGGTACTATCATAAAGTGCATTCGGACAACTACGTGGCCAAATATTGCTAATATTATGTAGGTTATATTTTCCATAACTATCCGCTTTAACAGTGTAGTCATGGAATGCTTTTGAAGGATCTTTAGCAGGATTCCAATACTGTTGAGTTACATGAAAAGTGTTGCCATTATATAATAAGTTGGTATCATTAACTGTTAAACCAGACAATTTAAAAAAGCCTTGTTGCAACAGAAAGGGATTAGCAATGCCTTTGGCAGCATCTAATATTGTAGGATAAAATGCCGTATTGTATTTGTTCGGATCAAAAGATGGTGCTGTAGAAACACTTGCCAATACCGGACTAGCAATTTGTGCTTTCTGTGAAATGTTTGAAGGGTGCATGTTGGGATTGCAACCAACCAAAATTGCAGTAATTAGTAAAATAGATAGGTTAACTTTCATGTTTGAACTTAATTTTTAATACTACAATAAATGCCACTTAAAATTGTGCAGTAGGCTGTTTAGGTAAGTGTACTGTTTGCATTTTTTGTAATACTTTTTTTCTCTATGCACCGAACTCCATGTTTATTTAATAGTTCTTTTTTTGTTCATCAACTTTAAGGTAATTGAATGGGTCAATTTTTTAATTTATAGAATAAAGTTTGTTTTTTTATTGATATGCTCATGCTTCCCTCGTGTTTCGTTGCCATCTATAAATGTAAAAGTGATGAAGTTCTGCATAAAAAATATTGGCTTTTTCCAACAAACAAAACACCCTAAGCTGCACATTTCCAAATGTGTTGCTTAGGGTGTATAAATAATAGTTATAAGGAAAAACTATACTATTTATCCTAGATTAATCTTGTTATTATATTACAATAGTTTAATGCCAACGCCCAATTCAAGTTGTTGAGATTTCCAATTTCCTGCACTTGAAACATTGCTAATATCACTTAGTCCAACAACATAGCGACCATAAGCTCTTAAAGAACTAAAGTGCACTTGTAATCCAACTACCCCTGATACATTTCCACTTTTAAACGCATTTTGACCGTTGCTTTGTAAGTCACTATTATTATTTAATAAAATGCCATATTGTGGTCCAAGATTCAGTGTAAATAGTTTAGCAAAATTGTACCTTAACAAGATAGGGATAGAAAGATAGTTTAGTTTAACATCAGTGCTTACTGCTGGTACGCCAGGAAGACCAACTGAGTATGATGAACTAGTTTGACTAAACAGTAACTCTGGTTGTACACCAATTTTGCCTAAAAGGTCTAATTCGGCAAACGCTCCAGCCTGATAAGATAACTTATAGCCGCTTTCAAACGATTGACCATCTATTTTGGTGCCTATTGCGCCAGCTTTAACACCAAGTGCAATGCTTTGTGCATTCACAGAAACTGCAATAGCAATTATTGCCACTGTTGATAAAAATAATTTCTTCATAATTGTATTTTTTGTTTTTGCAAATATGCCAATTATTATACCAAAATCTATTTTAACCTAGTGTGTGCTGCTAATGATTAGGCATTTTTAAGTATTCTATAAGGAATAAGTGACAAAGCTGCCCTCTAAGATAAAAGTTATCAATAAACTGAAAGAGACAAATTGTCTATTTTTAATCCTGAAATGGTGGGCAGCATAGTTGTCATTAACAACATTAAATAAGGGTTTAACTAAGCTAAAAAGTTCAAAGACTTCCATTATTGTTTAGTTCTGTTATTCTGTATAGGTACAGGCATTACCATGAATAGCTAAAACATGTTTAGCAATTCATACTAGCTAGGTTTATTTAAAAAAACAAATAATACCACAAAGACACAGTAGGCACCTATCATTTTAAAAGAGTTCACGTAAACTAATATTTAAAAAACGGGTTACTTTTTTTATATGCCTATCTATATGAACCTAAAGGGCAATTTTTTTTATCTGAATTTTCTTTTTCTATGTGCCTATTTTGCCTTTATGGTAAATTGATATTTGAGAATATAGTATTATTCAACATCCAAAAACAATAATGGCTATCTGCTATTGGGTAATTCGCTTACATTTTTTCCATCGTCTTTGCGTCATTGTAATGATAGGAGAAATCTAAAAGAACCAAGTAGGTAATACGATAACATTAAGCCTCTCCTATTATTCCATCAGATTTTTCCTATGGTTACAATGATGAGGATTGTTTGCCTCTTCAACATTGTAGAGACGGATATTAATCCGTCTTAAAATGATTAATCAGTTTTTCAATTTGCTTTGCAAATAAGACGGATTAATATCCGTCTCTACAATTTTATGTCATTATCTTTTTTTTCTGGTGCGCCAGATGAACCATTCAAAATGATGTTCACTGGTTCCAAAAATGGTTATTACCCAATAGCGGATAGTTATTAAAACATTAACACCAATTTTATACCCTATAAAAGGAACTTTTTATCTTAGAGAAGGAACATTTTATCCTAGGGAAGGAACTTTTTATCCTAGGGAAGGAGCTTTTTATCCTAGTGAAGCAACTTTTTATCCTAGTGAAGCAACTTGTTCTCATGCTTAAGCAACTTTTAATTTTAGTGAAGGAACTTTTTTTCTTAAGGAAGGAACATTTTATCCTAGGGAAGGAACATTTTCTCATAGAGTAATGGCTTATTCCTCCACAGTAATGAAGTTTTCCTGTACAGTAAATACTTTTTACTCTACAGGAAAATGATTTTACTGGTCAGGAAAACGATTTTAATGTACAGGAAAACAGTTTTACTGTAGAGGAAAATGATTTTACTGTACAGTAAAATGATTTTACTGTACAGTAATGGTCCATTACTCACCAGAAAAAATGGGGTCTGTTATGGTAAAAAGATGCTACAAACCATGCTGGCATTGATAAGTGGTTTTTAAATATAAAAATTTAGTATAAAAAATTAAAAATGAATAAAATATAAATTAAAAATAATTTAAAAATATCAATAGGTATCGCATTAATAAGCTTAGTTTTACAGTATTGTAATAACAATAAAATGAATCATCATGGGAAAAGCTCAAGTTTCGGTAGATTATTCAAATAACAAGTACACCGACGATGAGTTGGTGACAGAGTGCAACAGTGTACACAGTAAAATGTCTGGAAATTTACATTTCCCTGATCCTAAACCTACAATGGTAGAATTGGCAGCAGGCATTAAAGCTTTTAGTGACTCAAAGGTTGCAGCAACAGGTGGGTCAACAACCTTAACGGCTGTGAAAAACGAGAACAGAGTATTGCTAGAAGCGCAAATGGCAGAAGAAGGTGTTACTGTGCAGGAGGCAAGTGGGGGAGTAGCGTCTATTATTTTATCGAGCGGTATGCACCTCTATAAAATACCTGGCCTAATTGGGGAACTAGGAATGGTTACAGGGTTTGTTGTAAAAACAAATGATGTAAAAAACAAGGTTACTGGCAGTTGCGACGCAATGGAAAACGCCACATTTTATGAACTGCTATATACCCCTGCACCAGAAACAAGTGCTAGTATTTGGCAAACAAAAACATCAACCAAAAGCTCCATAACTATTTCTGGGTTGCCTAGTTTTATTCCCTATGTTTTTAAAATGTGTGCTTGTGGCAGTAATGATGCGCGCAACTATACTAATGGAATTACCAAGGCTGCGGAATAGAAGTTTTTACGGAAAGGGAAGTGCAATGAATATATAAAGGGTTGGCAACAAGTGTTTAACTACACTGTTGCCAACCTTTTTTTTGTATTAGATTATTTGCTTATTTTTCTTTTGATAAAAACTTTCCATTGCTATCAAATAAAATATCTTTTCCCTTCACCTCAGCTTCAAACTGTATGTCGCCATTGGGTTTTGTGATGTGCGCCATTTCCACAATTTTTACTCCTTTATAATTACTAGTTAAATAGTCAGTAGCAGCTTTTGGAAGCTCGGCAAATTTTATGGCATATTCGGATTGCACTAAGGTGCCAGAAGGTGCAATAACCAACGTCATTTTTTTAGCATCCTTGTCAAAAGTAACCTCATAGTTTCCATCTTCTTTCACCCATTTACCTTCTGTGCTAGGGTAGCTTTTAGAAAAAGTTGTTTTTACAGATGCTGGAACTTTCGATTCATTGATTTTTTGTGCAGATACGTAAAACGTACTCACGGTGAAGCATAAAAACAGTAATTTTTTCATTTGTTTAATTGTTTAGTTAAACAATGTTACTGTATGTTTTCTATTCGTTTTTTTTATAGTATGGTGTCTTAACGATAGTTTAACGTTACGAAAAAATGTAAACGTTCTCAAAAAATTTGTTACTCATTGTGGGGAATTTAATAGGTTATTCAACACTTTTTTAGAAATAGACGAAAGTTGTTTTATCATCAAATAATCTTAATGACTATCATCTATTTGGCAATTCGCTTACATCTTCTCCATCATCTCCCCGTAATTTCGACGATAGGAGAAATCTAACCGAAGACAGTAAGCAAAATCATAACATAATGCCTCCGATATTATTCCATGAGATTTCTCCTATCGTTACAATGACGTTTACTAGTTCGAAATACGTTTATTGCCAAATGGCGGATAGTCATTAAATTTTAATAATATCAATATTTAATTGGGTCTTTCAAATAATTTAAATGGACATAATAAATAGGAAGTTTTTATCTTTAAGTTCCTCTTCTTTATAAATCTGTAAAAAAAGTAGAATTAACATAAACATCTAATTTATTTTAATTTCAATATTACAATTATTACTCTTTTTTCACATTAGGTTGAACTAAACACTTTTTTTAACTGCTTTTTAAAAAACAAATAGCGATGAATAAAACATTACTCATTATTTCTACAGCAATTGTCATGGTAATTATTGGGTCGTCGGCTATTGATGCACCAAATAGGGCTTCTTATGCTGATGGTAGTAGGGTTACTGGCTACAGTGGTGGTTGCACATGTCATACTGCTGGCACAAAAGCAGGGGCTATTGTGCTTTCTGGACTAGACACTACCGTTTTAGCTGGTCAAACCTATCCTATTTCAATAATTATGTTCGATTCAACGGCAAAGCGTTGGGGCTTCGATATGTCGGTGCCTACAGGAACTTTTACAACCACTAATGCTAATGCGGCTTTAACAGGAACAAGAAACATACATCATGGATCAAGTGCGCCTTATGGAACAACTACCTCTTATAAAGTAGATAGTATTTTTTGGACTGCACCAACAAAGGCGGGTAAGGTTACTTTTAAATTTGCTTGTAACGCAGCAAATGGAGATGGATTGGTTGGTGGCGACCATACCTACAAAGGTACTTTTGCCACAACAGTAGTTGTGCCAACACCCATCAATTTAAAATCGTTTACTGCAAATTTGGTTGGTAGTGAAGTGAGTTTGCAATGGGTTACTGCAACAGAACTAAATGTTGGTCATTTTGAAATAGAAAGAAGTACCGATAAACAGACCTTTTTTTCTGTGAAATCAGTATTGGCAGCAGGAAATGCTTCAAGTGCAAAAAATTATACTTTTTCTGAAAATGTGAGTGCTTTCACAGGTTTCGTTTACTACAGGTTGAAAACGGTTGACAAAACTGGTGTTACCTCTTACTCTGCCATTGAAGCAGTAGAAGTGAAAGCAAAAAACAATTTAATTACTTCTATCTATCCAAATCCTACTCATAGTGGTCAATCCATTCATTTTTCCTACAGTTCAGAAAAAGTTGCTACAGTGGCTTTTTCAGTAGTAAACACTTTAGGTAAAAAATTATTTACTCAAAACATTTCCGTTAGTAAAGGAACTAATTTATTGACCTTGCCTATTGGGTCATTAGCAGCAGGTAAATACATCTTAACAGCATCTGTAAACAATGTTTTAGTAAGTAGTTCAAGCTTACTTATTCAATAAACTTAATTATGTTTCTGTGATTAATACCCAAAAGGGCTGTCTCAAGTAGTTGAGCAGCCCTTTATTTATTTATGAAAAGTATTAAGTTTTATCCGATAACTACCCCTGCCAAAGGAGGTAGATTAATTTCCAATCGATAACATTGTGTTGGTTCGTCTACTAGTGTAGCGTTAATTAAATTGTTGGTTATGTTTCCAGTTCCCCAAAATGCTTTACTGTCACTATTAAAAATTTCTTTCCATATTGATTTGTTATGCACATACACATTCCAATTTTCACGAACCACAGGTGTCATGTTCAATATAATTACAACATCATCCCCCGCCATTTTGCCTTTTCTTTTATACACAACTACACCTTCTGCACGATGATTTAGATCAACCCACTCGAAACCATCAATGTTAAATTGTTTTTCGAAAAGTGCAGGCGTATTTTTATAGAGATTATTTAATTGTTGCACACACTGTTTCATGCCATTATGACTTTCATATTGCAATAAACCCCATTGCAACTCACTTTTATAGTTCCATTCGGAAGTGGCAGCAAATTCATCGCCCATGAACAAAAGTTTAGCACCAGGATGGGTAAACATATAAGTGTATAATAAACGGAGGTTGGCAAACTTTTGCCATTCATCGCCAGGCATTTTATAAATCATGGGGCTTTTACCATGCACCACCTCATCATGACTAAGCGGAAGCATGAAGTTTTCATCCTTAAAGTACACCATACTAAAGGAAAACTTATCTTGCTGAAACTGACGATAGATGGGGTCTAGTTTAAAAAAGTCTAGGGTGTCGTGCATCCAGCCCATCATCCATTTCATGCCAAAACCTAGTCCGCCTTCAAAAGTTGGTTTGCTTACACCGGGCCAATCTGTAGCTTCTTCGGCAATTGTTTGAATGTCGGGGAAATCACGGTAAAGTGTTTCGTTTAGGTCTTTAATGAAAGCAATAGCTTCTAGGTTTCCATTACCACCAAACTCATTTGGTTCCCATTGTCCTGCATTACGGCTATAATCTAATCGTAGCATACTGCTCACGGCATCAACCCTAATGCCATCCAAATGAAATTTATCGCACCAAAAACGAGCACTACTAATTAAAAAGCTTTTTACTTCACCACGTTTGTAATTAAATATATAGCTGTTCCAATCTGGATGGTATCCTTTACGCATATCAGCATATTCGTAAGTGTGCGTGCCATCAAACATGAATAATCCATGTGCATCATAAGGAAAATGTGAGGCCACCCAATCCAATATAACGCCTATTCCTGCTTGGTGAAAAGCATCTATTAAAGCAGCAAATTCCTGTGGATTGCCAAAACGGCTCGTGGGCGCAAAATAACCAGTGCCTTGATAGCCCCAACTGCCATCAAAAGGATGTTCGTTAATGGGCATTAGTTCCACATGCGTAAAGCCCATTTCTTTAACATAAGGTACTAACAATTCAATAGCCTGACCATAAGTGTTATATGTTTCTTCATTGTTTTTATCTGGGCGCATCCAGCTTGCCAAATGAACTTCATAAACAGAGTAAGGTGCATCAAGTGAATTGTGCTTTAATCTGGTTTTCATCCAGTCCTCATCATTCCAATTATAGTCTGTTTGCCAAGTTATTGAAGCAGTAAAAGGTCTTTTTTCAGCATAATTTGCATAAGGATCAGCCTTATCAATCTTTAAACCACCAAAACCATGAATATGATATTTGTATGCCTCACCTTTTTGTATGTTTGGGATAAATCCCTCCCAGATACCAGAACGGTCTAGCCGAACATTAAGTGGGTGGCTTTCTTTATTCCATTCATTAAAATGGCCACGAACGCTTACCTGTGTTGCATTAGGTGCCCAAACGGCAAAATAAGTTCCGAGTGTATCTAGTACGGTTATTTGCTTATTACCAAACACATTGTATAGACTATAATGCGTGCCTTGTTGAAAATTTTTGATGTCACTTTCCGAAAACAAAGAATAATTCCACACAGATTTAGTAGTGTCTACAAAATGTATTTCTTCATATTTTAAAGGAGAAGTAATGGTTTCAATTTCTTGAGTAACATCTTTGGTTACTTTCTTTTTTACTGTTTTCACAGCTTTTGGAACTTTCTCTGTGTCAGTAACTTTCTTTTTAGGAGGCATATCAAACAATTTATTTTTGAATGTTATAATTTGAATATTGTTTTTTGAAATTAAGGCATAAACTGTTTATCGTTTATGCTGTGAAAGTAGCGTATAATTATCTAAATGGGGGTATTAACTTGTTGTTATCAAAACTAGCAAAGCCCAAGAAAACCTATTTATTGGAAGTTTTTAGCTTAGGAGAAAGTCTTTTATGGGTAGATTGTATTTCTAGAAAAGCATTATTGATTAATCACTATCTTTTTTTTAATTAACCAAAATATAGTTAGGCATTAAACCAGAATCCTTGTGTTTCTTTGCAACAATTGAAAACCACATTCAATGAAAAATGTGGCGTTTGAACTGTTTGACTCATAAATTTTATAATAAATGAAATCTGTTTTTATAAATGAAGCTTACAAGGTAAGTGTAGAAGAAGTTGATGAACCGCAATTGGCGACTGATGAGGTGTTGCTTGAAATTTTCTACATCGGACTTTGTGGAAGCGATTTAAGTTCCTATAAAGGAATGTCGCCGATGGTGGTTTATCCGGTTGTTCCTGGCCATGAGGTTAGTGCAGTTATTAAAAGTAAGGGGGCTAATGTTCCCGATACCTATAAGGTGGGAGATAAGGTAACAGTGAATCCTTATTCTGCCTGTGGTGTTTGTTCGGCTTGCCGTGTTGGCAGAACAAATACTTGCCAGTATAACCAAACTTTAGGGGTGCAACGTAATGGCGCATTGAAAAAATATTTTGCTATTCATCATAGTAAACTTATAAAAAGTGATATTCTTTCTGAAAAAGAATTTGCTTTGGTAGAGCCATTAAGCGTTGGCTATCATGCAGCTAATAGGGGAGGCGTTTCTGAAATTGATACTGTTTTGGTGTTTGGTTGTGGCATGATTGGCATTGGGGCAATACTGGCAAGTGTGCGTAAGGGAGCCACCGTAATTGCTGTTGACCTAGACGACAAGAAGCTTGAATTAGTGAAATCTTTTGGTGTGAAGCATGTTATTAACGCTAAAACAACGGATGTAATTACTAAAGTAATGGAGATAACGAATGGCGATGGAGCAAATGTATGTATTGAAGCTGTGGGCTCACCTGCCACTTATACCACCGCTATTGAGGCGGCAGCTTTTGCTGGTAGAGTTGTTTATATTGGCTATGCAAAAAGCGATATATTGTTTAATACAAGTCTTTTTGTGAAGAAAGAATTAACCATAAGTGGAAGCAGAAATGCCCAATTTGAGTTTGGGCCAGTAGTGCAAATGCTGGAAAACAAATCAATAGATGCCGACAAGTTGATTACTAAAATTTATTCAATGGAAGAAACTGGACAGGCTTTGAAAGACTGGAGCGAAAACCCATCTGCGTTTATAAAGATTTTAATAGATGTGAAAAACGCTTAAAAGTTGAACGTAATAAGTGTCATATTTTATTAGAAGTACCTGTTGGTTTCCGTTGCCAATTATGCAAATTTTTGGCTTTTCTTACTTTAGGGTCTCTGCTTTTGGTTATAATCTATTTCGATGAATCAACATAATGAAGGCTTCGTTCAACGCGAAGCCTTCATTATTTTACTGAAATCAAACTTTTTATGGTAGTAGATCTGGGGGGTACAGTCAGGTTTAGCTAAATAAAAATGCAACATCTTCTTCCGACAATGATTTTAGGAAGCTTTCTTCTTCGCCTATTAAATCATCGGCAAGTTTTTTCTTTCGTTGTTGCAATTGAACAATTTTTTCCTCAATGGTTCCCTTACAAATCATTTGATAGGCAAACACTTGTTTTGTTTGACCAATTCTGTGCGCCCTATCAATGGCTTGTTGCTGCACGGCAGTATTCCACCACGGGTCAAAAAGAAATACATAATCGGCAGCTGTTAGGTTTAACCCAGCATTACCCGCTTTTAAACTAATTAAAAACACACGAGCATCAGATTCTTCCGACTGAAACTCATTCACCAAATCTTGCCTTTTATGGATGGCAGTACCTCCATCTAATCTTAAAAATGGTATATTGTTCTCATTAAAACTTTCTTCTAAAAGGTCTAACATGGTTGTGAACTGAGAAAATACCAACACTTTGTGGCTGCCAATTAGGTTTGATAATTCCTCAATGAGCATCTTAGTTTTAATAGATTCTAAACTATCTATTCCCTCATCCTTCACCAAATGGCAGGAGTTGCATACTTGGCGGAGCTTCAACATGCCTGCAATAACACTCATTTTACCACTACTAAAACCTTTTTCTTTAATCTCTAAAAACACACTATTTCTAACCCTTTCTTTTATTGAATCATAAGCATCCTGTTGAATAGGTTCCATACGACACCATAAAATACTTTCCATTTTTTCTGGTAAATCCTTAGCTACTTGTTCCTTGGTGCGTCTTAAAACAAAGGGAGCAGTAATTTTCTGTAAGGCTTTGATTTTAACCTCATCTTGCTTAACATCAATGGGGTCGGCATATTCTTTTTTAAAGAAGTCTCGGCTGCCAAACATGCCTGGAAGCAAAAAGCTTAACTGAGCATACAAGTCAAATGTATTATTCATAACTGGGGTGCCACTTAATGCAACCCTTGTTTTTGCATTAATTTGAGCGATGGCACGGGTTATTAGTGCAGATGGGTTTTTAATGTTATGGCTTTCATCAACAACTGCCACCCCAAACGTAATTTGCCCTAGCTGTTCCACATCAGCCCTTAGCGTTCCATAAGTAGTAATGATTACATGGGGCATTTCTGTTGCAATAGCTTCAAAGTTGCGCTGAGAACCATGATAAACCATGGTTTTAAAGTGTGGAGCAAACTTTTGTAGCTCCTGTTCCCAGTTGAAAATTAGGGAGGCAGGGCAAATGATTATACTTAAATCTGTTTCATTTAGCTCATGTTGATGCGCCAGAAGACAAATTGTTTGCAACGTTTTCCCTAATCCCATGTCGTCTGCCAAACAAGAACCAGCCCCTACCTCAGCTAATAAAGCCATCCATTCAAAACCTTTTTGTTGATAGGGTCTCAAGGTTGCTTGAATGGTGTGCGGCAAAGGATAAATTGAAATGTTTTCTTTTTCTTGCCAATCTGACCATTTTTGCCACCATTCTTTGTTGATGCTAGGTTTTAAAAGAGTGTCTTCATTGCTAGAATCATTTTCAGATTCTTTAATGGCCATCCATTTGGCTACTTCAATTTCTTTTTTATTTATTCTTCCATGCTTAATGATTGAACCATATTCTTGAATCCATTGATCGCTTAAAATGCCAAGACTACCATCTTTTAATAATATTGCTTTTTGTCCTGCAAGTAATATTTTTTGTAGGGATAATAAACCAATTTCTTCACTGCCAAACTTTACAGAGAATGACATGGTTATGGTTTGTTGCTTTTGCTTTATGATGGAAATGTCTGTAAGTGCTTTATGAGGAGAATACCTAAAGTGCTGCAACATGTCAATGCCAACAAGCTCAATGTTTTGATCGAGCATTTGGTGGTACACCTTTAAAAACCAACTTTTCTTCTGGGCATCTGCAAAGGATAGATAGAAATATCCATTTTTCTGGATAGCAAAGTTTGGATGAAGCTGGCGCAAAGAAGCTTCGAAGGCTTCTTCTTTTTCTCTATTTCGATGGATAATAAAAATTTCACCACCTTGAGTTACCTCTTTTGTTTCAGTCCAAAGTCCTTCGGTTAAAAAGTTTTCATATAGCCATTGAGGGGTAAGCATCAGGAAAGAACCGCTTATTTCGCTAAGCATAATTCTGTTGATAGGCTCGGAAGTGATGTGTGTTTCTTTAAAATGCCCATTCCTATTTACTTTATAATTTTCTTCTAATTTCCCTATGACTTTTTCTTTAAATAAAGCAGGCGAAAGCTCAAAAGTTCTTATCTCCGGCGAGATAAGCCATTGCAAAGTTTGGTAATCCATGAACCTTAATAAGAAATATTCATGGTTACTCTCCAATAAAAAATCGTATTGTTTAAATGTGTTAAAAGGGAATTCCGCACCATTCAATACCACTGAAGGGGTTACTTTTAGTCGATTTTGTTGCTTGATGACATCAAACTTTAGCTGTGGGCGATAGGTGCTAAAAACGCATAAACCAGTTTGAGTCTTACGTCTGGTTGTTGTTATTTGGTCGTACCAGTCAAAGTAAGCAGTGTATGGTAAAAAGTTTTCAAAATGTTGATGCAGTCCTCTTAATAAAGCTGTTTTTCCAATTTCTTCGTTCGGCGTTCCCCTTTTATGAAATAAGTTGTTCCATGTTTCAATCTCCCATTCAGAGAGTGACGTATCACAAAAAAACAAGGCTGTTTCATAAACCAAGCCTGGTAATCGTCTAAAATATTTTTGTAATAATGTTTTAGAGAGATCAACTACTTCAGGTTTAGGAATCCCTTTTACTTTTTTTATGAGCAATATGCTAATGATTCCATGGTAATGCTGAAGTTCTTGAGGGCAAAAAAGTAAGACAGCCTTTAAGGTAGATTTCTCTTCCATAACGATATATTCAAGCTATAATAAGCGTGCAAACATAATTTTTATTCAAAAATGAAAGTCTATTTATTATTGCTTCTGTTTATATTATTGGGGTATTACTAACTTCTGGTTTGAGTGTAGAAAAATTTTTCGCAAGCATATCTACCTTAATGCTCAATAATGTATGTGTTTAGACCAGATGTACCATTGTTAAACTGCTATTTAAATATTGACTAACTTTTTAGGCCACTTTCTAGGTTGCCACGAACGCATTTATGCCTAGAAAGTTGCTTTCTGACCTGCCGCACACATATTTATACCTAGAAAGTCACTTTCTAGGCTGCCGCACAAGAAATTATGTCCAGACGGCGACTTTCTAAGCATAATTGTCTTCGATTATAACTAGATTTCAAAAATCTGAGTACAATTGTCTCCGGTTGCTACTAGAATTCCAAAATATAGAGCCAAAACCGGATACATTTTCCCACAATGAGTATTATCTCTACACTAAAAAAAGTTGCTTCAAGGTAAAAAGCCCTTTTTACTTTTAAAAAGTTAAATAAACATAAGTTGTTCCATAGGATTAAAACTTATTTAGGGTTTAAAATCCTAGATAAATTGGGAACAAGAAATGTAAAGCGAAAAACATTCCTGATTTCAGCACTAGAACATCAGGAAAACACAAAGGACACAAGGATTTAATACTCCCAATTGATAATTCTTGAAAAACTATAACCTTTAATCCTTGTGTTATTTGTGCTAACCATATTTTTCCTTATGGTTAAAAACCCCCATAGTAGTAACCCCTCAACTTAATGCTTCAATAGTAGTAGGAAGATTTTTGAAGAAACGATAATTTAATAATCCTGCGGAGAAAGAAAGACCTACCACAAAACCTATCCAGATGCCAATAACACCCAGATGATAGGGGAATGCCAATACATAACCGATAGGAATGCCGATGCCCCAATAGGCAATGGCCACATAGACGGTAGGTTTCACCACATCCTTTACACCTCGGCATAGCCCAACCCCAATTGCTTGAGTGGAATCGGAAATTTGAAAGATGGCTGCATAAATTAATAATACCTGCGCCACCTGTGCCACAGTTTGGTTTTGTGTAAAGATGTAAGGAAGATAATGTCCAAATGAAATCATGAGTATTGCGGAAATGAACCCATAAATCAATCCTGTAATGGCGGTACTTCGTCCAATTAACGCTAATTGTTTAGCTTCTCCTTTGCCAAAAGCTTCACTAATACGTATGGAACCAGCCATAGAAAAACCTAGCGATGCCATAAACGTAGTGGATGCACAGTTTAAGGCAATTTGATGAGCGGCTTGAGGAACTGCTCCCAACCACCCAACCATAATGCCCGAAACAGAGAATGCTCCTGCCTCCATGCAATACTGTAAACTACTAGGAACGCCAATGCCGAGCATCTCTTTGATAGTAGTACCTTTTATTTTCCAAGCATCTTTTTTCAAACTTGTAAATGGATGAAACACTTTGTGCTTAACTATTACAATCATCATTGCAATAGCCAATAAGATACGGGTAATGAGTGTTGCTAGTCCTGCACCACTTACGCCCATCGCTGGAAAACCACAGTGTCCGAAAATAAATATCCAACACAATAAAGCATTTAATGGTAAGGAAAGTAAAGAGAGAGTCATGGCGGTTTGGGTGTATTGTAATCCGTCGGCAAAGTTTTTCGAAGCAGAGAACACCATCATCGGAATCATGGAATAGCCCATGATAATTAAATATTTTTTTGCATAAGCAACCACAGTAGGTTCTTGTCCCATTTGGGGTAGAAAAAAAGAAAGTATATGTACAATAACAGCCAATAAAACACCTATCACCACACTTATAACCCATCCATTATAAAGAACATGGGCAACTTTATGGTGATTATCTTGTCCTTTGGCGATGGCAACAAGAGGAGTTACTGCCATTATCAACCCAATTCCAATTACCAATGGGATGGCAATGATGTTAACTACCAATGATGCGGCGGCTAATTGCCTATATCCTAATGAGCCAATCATTGCGGTATCTATCAAGCCATAAGCCACCTGAGTAAGATTCCCCAAAATGAGTGGAATAGCGATGCTGAGGGTTGATTTGAAGGTATGTTTCATTTTTAGTTGCGAGTGGTTAGTTATTTGTGGTTTGTTAATGATTATTTTAACCATTTATCACTAATAACTAGTTTTCTGTGTATTTCCAAAACCTGCGGTATGAGGAGTTCTTGTTCGTTATTGTTGATGACAAAATCGCAGAGTTTCATCTTTATTGTCTGATCAATTTGTTTTTCCATTCTGGCAATAATGTCTTGTCTATTTGCGTTATCGCGTTGCATGGCTCGATGGATACGTAAAGTATCGGGTGCTTGAACACCAACAACATAATCCAGATTTCCCGCTGTGCCAGCTTCGAACAAAAGGGCAGCTTCCTTGATGCAGTAAGGAGAATTTTGTTGTAGCATCCAATCGTCGGCAGCTTTAATGGTAGCGGGATGTGTAAGACTATTTAACACTTCTAGTTGGTATTTATCCTTAAAAACAATGTCGGCAATGTATTTCCGATTAAGTTTATGGTCGATATATGCGTCTTCACCAAAAGCATTTTTAATAGAATCTATCAGTGCTTCATCATGTTCCATTATCCATTTAGCAGCTATGTCAGTATCAAAAACAGGAATGCCCAGCAGCCTAAATAATGCCGCCACAGTGCTTTTACCACTACCTATTCCTCCTGTTAATCCTACTTTAAGCACAGCAAACAATTGATAATTGGCAAATGATAGTTTCCACTTTCAATTGCCAATTGGATAATATTCTTTTTAATCAAAAATCCCAAATTACAAATGCAATTTGGGATTTTCAGATTTATAAATCATTCGAATCAGCAGATAGTAAATAAGGTTATCAATAGGCTAAACTTAAAACCCTCCACTTACAACTGTTGACTCTCAACTAACCACTTACTTTGTTGCCACTGCGGTTTTATTGATAGCAACAGTCATTTCCATACTGATAGCACTCTTTTCCATCTTGATATAACTACCAGGATTAACTTCAATTTGTAAAGTTCCATCTTCATTAACCTTGTAGATTACACCATGAATGCCTCCACTAGTAACTATTTTAGCCCCTTTTTGTAGTTCGTCAATGAACTTCTTTTGTTCCTTAGCTTTTTGTGCCTGTGGTCTGATCATAAAGAACCAGAAAACGAGGATGATACCTCCCATTAATACCATTTGGATCATACCACCATTTTTTGGATCACCAGCAGCTAATAACATTACATTTTCAATTGTCATTCTTTGTCGTTTTATTGTATAATTAAATTACTTTTTTTCTTTCGGTTCAACTACTTTGTCACCAGGGGCTCCGTTTACAAAGCCCGTAAATACCAAGTATTTATAGGCACCATTTGGAGTATTAGTACTAACTATAATTGTTTTATGTATATCACCGCCTCCATGAATCTTATTACTATCAAAAGCACCTGTAACCCATCCTTCCGCTCCAGGAGCAATCGGTTCTTTAGTGTAATCAGCCACTGTGCAACCGCAACTAGGTTTAGCATCAGTAATGATTAGTGGCTTTGTGCCTGTGTTCTTGCATCTGAACTTTACTTGTGCTTTTTCGCCCATGTTGATAGTTCCAATGGTTAGTAGGGTATCTAGCCATTGAACGGTAGTAAAGTTTGCACTATCTGTAGCAGCTTTAGCTTGCAAAGAAGTTTTGTCGCCGTTTTTGCAAGAAGCAAGTAGGCTAACTAAAAAGAGTGAAAGAATAGCTAATTGAGTCTTCATCCTCATTATACTTTAAAGTGTATTTCTAAGATTTATCTTCTTTGTTTAAAATCTATTTTATTCAATTTGCCTTCAGCGTCTAATTCTTTGTGAATGTTGTCTAAAATGCCATTCACAAAATGTCCACTTTGTTCAGTACTGTATTCCTTAGCCAAATCAATGTATTCATTGATGGTTACTTTGGTAGGAATAGTCTCGAAATATAAAAACTCACAAACGCCCATTTGCATTAGCACCATGTCTAAAGAAGCAATTCTGTCCACATCCCAGTTCTGTAGTTTAGGCTTAATTAAGTCTAATAAGTATTCGCGCTTTTCATGGGTTGAAATGAGAAGGTTTTTGGCGAAATCCCATTTGTCTGGCGAAATTACTTCCTGAAAATTATAACCTACTGGTTTAGAAAGATACCCATTAATAAGTTGATCAACCATTTCGCAGTCATCATCCCAGTTATTAAATAGCTCTTCTAAGTGAGAAGTAAAAACATCATCAGGCAATAAAATATCAGTTAATATAAACCTAAGTATTTCTTTCTCCTTGTTTTTGTCTCTGCTTTTGGTATTTATGTACAACTGATATTCGTTGCTTTCCACCAATTTAAGGTAAGCTCTTTTCAAGATGGCGGCATCCATCATTTTCTTAGGATTTACTTTTTCGACTGCCTTAATAAAGGAAGCATCTTCCAATATTTGCCAAAGTAGTTCATTGCCTGAAAGCTTCGTATTTACATTCAAATCTTCCGCAGTTGGTAAGTGTTTGTTTGCTTTCTTTACGGCATCTGTTTCAGCATATTTAGCTACTTCTGTAATAAAATAAAGCAGATATACCAACAGTTCTCTTGTACTATCAAAACTCTTTTGTAGCTCAACAATTGAGTTTTTCATATTGACCTCTCCCTTCAAGGAATCCATCATATATAACAACTGCATCACTTTAACCCTAATATTCCGTCTGCTTATCATTCAAAAAAGAACTTTGATTATCCGGCGGCGAAGATAGGGGAAATGGAAACCCCACGTTTATGTTAAGTTATTTATTACAAAATTGAGTTATTTGAAAGGGTATTTGCTTTGTGTATACTCGAATAGACATTCTATCAAAAAGAAAAACCGTTTTTAATAGTTGAGAACACCTATTAAAAACGGCTAAACTTTGTGGAGAATAGCGGGTTCGAACCGCTGACCTCTTGCATGCCATGCAAGCGCTCTACCAGCTGAGCTAATTCCCCCTTAATTTTGTTTGGGGTAGCAAAAATAGTATTATGTAATCAATTAGCCCAAAAATAGTTTTGCTTGAGTACATGTAAAGGTATTTGATTGCATCAATTCTGCAATCTCTAGAATAGTTTAATGAATAAAGCTAGCTACACAATTTTGTATAAAACAAAAAGGGCTGTTTAAAAGATTTAGTCCCCTAAACAGCCCTCTTTTTGTATCACTAAACTACTTTTAAGCGTCTTGTCCGTGACATGATTTAAATTTTTTGCCACTACCACATGGACAAGGATCGTTTCTGCCAGTTTTGGGTCCAACAACTATTGGTTGTTGTTTCACTGGGGTAGGGTCAATATATTCTTCTTCTGATGGTATTTCCCTGCCCACGGCATCTACATCTTGTTTACGTGTTTTAAGCTTACTTAAATCTGTCTTTTCTTGATGCCCTTCCCTAACTTGTCCTTCATTTTCAACAGGAATAGTTGCATGAGATAAAAACTCAACTATGTTTTTGTTTATAACTCCATCCATGTTTTTAAACAAGTTAAACGCTTCCACTTTATAGATTACTAATGGATCTTTTTGTTCGTAAGTGGCCGTTTGAACACTTTGCTTCAAATCGTCCATCGCCCTAAGATGTTCTTTCCATTCATCATCAATGAAGTTGAGGGTTACTGTTTTTTCTAGGCTATTCAGCAATTCTGCTCCTCCAGATTCAACTGTTTTATCTAGGTTTGCCAACACTTGAAGGAATCGTCTGCCATCAGTAAACGGAACAATTACATTTTCAATGTTAGCTCCTTGTTCAATCCTTATTCCTTTAAAAACAGGAACTGCATGTTCTGCTATTTCTTCTTTTTTACGTAGATAATTGCCCATAGCCTCTTGGTACAATTGCTCTGCAAGTGTTTGTTCATTGCCTCTTTCAAAATCTTGTTGAGAAATTTCTGTTTCAATAGCAAAGTTTACAATTGTTGCCAACTTGAATCCTTCAAAATCATTGGAATGCTTGAAACTACCCACCAAATTTTCTGCCACTGAATAAAAAGCATTATCTAAATCAAGCGCAAGCCTTTCTCCAAACAATGCGTGATTACGTTTAGCGTAAATCACCGTACGTTGTTTGTTCATAACATCATCATATTCCAATAAACGCTTTCTTATTCCGAAGTTGTTTTCTTCTACTTTCTTCTGAGCACGTTCAATACTCTTTGTAATCATTGGGTGCTGAATAACTTCCCCTTCCTTATATCCAGCAAAGTCCATCACTTTTGCTATACGTTCGCTACCAAACATACGCATTAAGTCATCTTCTAAACTTACAAAGAACATGGTAGAACCAGGGTCACCCTGACGACCAGCACGACCACGTAACTGTCTATCAACACGGCGACTTTCATGGCGTTCTGTACCCACGATGGCCAAACCTCCTGCCTCTTTTACGCCAGGCCCAAGCTTTATATCCGTACCACGACCAGCCATGTTTGTGGCAATAGTAATAGCGCCTGCCAAACCTGCTTCTGCAACTACCTGTGCTTCTCGTGCATGTTGTTTTGCGTTCAGAACATTATGTGGTATCTGCTTTTGACGAAGCATTCTGCTCAATAATTCACTCACTTCCACCGAAGTTGTACCTACCAGAACTGGGCGGCCAGCATCACGTAATTTAGATATCTCTTCTATTACTGCCCCGAACTTTTCTCTTTTTGTTTTATATACTAAATCCTGTTCATCAATTCTAACCGCTGTAATATTTGTTGGAATAGTAACTACATCTAGTTTATAGATGTCCCAGAACTCCCCAGCTTCTGTTTCAGCAGTACCCGTCATGCCACAAAGCTTGTGATACATACGGAAGTAATTCTGTAAAGTTACCGTAGCATAGGTTTGTGTTGTAGCTTCAATTGTTACGTTCTCTTTTGCTTCAATTGCTTGGTGCAAACCATCACTATATCGACGACCATCTAAAATACGACCCGTTTGTTCGTCCACAATCTTCACAGCACCTTCCATTACCACATACTCTACATCTTTATCAAATAGCGTATATGCTTTTAGTAGTTGTTGAACTGTGTGGATACGATCCGCTTTTACTGAATAATCATTAATAATAACTTCCTTTTGACGTAGTTTCTCTTCTGCTTGTAATCCACTTTTCTCTATTTGATTCAAGCCAATACTAATATCAGGAATGATAAAGAAGTGTGGGTCCTCGCCAGCTTTAGTGATAAGTGAAATACCTCTGTCTGTCAATTCAACAGAATTGCTTTTCTCGTCAATGTAAAAATACAATTCCTGATCGGCAATGTGCATTTCCCTCGATTGATCGGCTAGGTAGTAGTTTTCCGCCTTTTGCAATTTCATTCTAACACCAGGCTCGCTCAAAAATTTAATTGTTGCACTGTTTTTAGGCAAACCCCTATGTGCCCTAAACAAAGCCAATCCCCCATCTTTAGGGTCATCATTTCCTTCTGCTACTTTCTTTTTTGCTTCTTGTAGAAAACCATTAACTGCACGCTTTTGTGCATCTACTAGCTTTTCTATTCTAGGCTTCAATTCATAGAATTGTTCCAGATTATCTTGTTTTCCAATGGGGCCACTAATAATTAAAGGCGTTCGGGCATCATCAATCAGTACACTATCCACCTCATCCACCATGGCAAAATGGTGTTTGCGTTGCACCATTTCATCAGGATTATGCACCATGTTATCCCTTAGGTAATCAAAACCAAATTCATTATTTGTTCCGTAGGTTATGTCGGCCAAATAGGCTTTTCTACGTTCAGGTGTATTTGGTTGGTGTTTATCAATACAATCCACCGTTAAGCCAAGCCATTCAAACAATGTTCCGTTCCACTCACTATCACGTTTGGCTAGGTAATCATTCACCGTTACAATATGAACTCCTTCGCCAGCCAATGCATTTAAGTAAGCAGGAAGCGTACTCACCAACGTTTTACCTTCACCTGTTGCCATTTCCGCAATCTTTCCGCTATGCAAAACAGAGCCACCAATCAACTGCACATCATAATGCACCATGTTCCAAGTAACCTTTCCACCGCCGGCAGTCCATGTGTTTTTGAAAATGCTTGTTTCGCCTTTAATAGAGATGTAGTCTTTTTTAACAGCCAGTTCCTTATCTAAATCTGTAGCAGTAGATTCTAAGTTTTCGTTTTCCTTAAAGCGTCTTGCAGTTTCTTTTATTACAGCAAAGGCTTCGGGAAGAAGTTCTTTTAGCACTTCTTCTATTTGTTTATCACGTGCTTTTTTTAGTGTATCAACTTCTTGATAGATGGCATCTTTAATGTGCAACTCGGATGCAGGAAGTTCATCTGCTTCTACTTGCTTGGCTTCTATTTCTCCATCTATATCCTGTAGGTGGGTTTTAATGCGTGATCTGAATTCTACTGTTTTGCCCCTTAATTCATCATTAGAAAGGCTTTGGTACTGTTGAAAGTGTTGGTTTATTTTCACAATAAGTGGCTTAATCTCCGCCACATCCTTCTCACTTTTATTACCTCCTAGTAACTTGCTTATAAACTTAAACATATAATTTATGTATCTTTTTCGTGGAATAAATGCTTTTCAAATTAAATGCTACAACTTAATTAAAGACAACTTGTCATTTTTTATGAGCGGCAAATATAGGAGTAAGTAGTAAGTGGATGGTAGAGAGCCGCCATTGCTTAGTAAAAGAAATACTAAAGATTGATTTCATTACAATTCTAGGAATGTTCCAAGTGATAAGTTGTTTTGCCAATTAAGTGATAAAATAGGGGTGTATGTAAGGGCTATATTCTTTAAATATTGGCTAGAATAATAAGAATAATGATTGAAAAGCCCTTTACCACACGGTAGAAACCATTTTCACTGGAGTTTACGCTAAAGTAAATTCATGTCGCTCGAAAGTAAAGTGACGTCGCTCGAAAGTAAAGTGACGTCGCTCGAAAGTAAAGTGACGTCACTCGAAAGTAAAGTGACGTCGCTCGAAAGTAAAGTGACGTCGCTCGAAAGTAAAGTGACGTCACTCGAAAGTAAAGTGACGTCACTCGAAAGTAAAGTGACGTCACTCGAAAGTAAAGTTAGAAAGATATGTAGCATTTATTGGCAATTTAAATTAGCATTAAGTACCCATTATTCATTGCGCAATAAAGTCAAGTCTCTATCCAAAAATCTCATTTAGCAAACCAGCGAGCCTTATCCCTCCCTTTAAAAGTTGTTCGTTTAGAGAGGCTAAATGGTCAAAATTGTATCGGTAACTAAGTTTCTGATTGGGTTGTTTTATCTCGGAATACAATGTATTTGCTAGTTGATAAGATTCAAATATCCAAGAAGATATAGGTTGTTTTTGCCATGCAGACTGTTGAATAATTGTTGCATGATCTATAGCTGACACATATTCTGTGTAGCTAAGTTCCTGATTGGCAATCAACTTTTCATCCCATACAGAATGCAGATTTGATGGTTGATTGAACCAAAGTACTTTAATTGTATTGCCTCCTTTATCCTCTGTTCTGCCAGTATGAAATGGTTGATGAATGTCGCCAACAATATGAATTAATAAACGCAAGTACATCAATTTTTTTTCTTCGCTAAGTTTATTATCCTTTAATTGCTTAATAAGAAAGTTGATTTTAGAATAAGCATCTGTAGCGGTATCATTTTTTAGCTTATTAGCCAAAGAGGAAGCTGTTAATGTACTGTCGTCAAAATCTATATAATGCCAACTGTTTAGGTAGTTAAAACTAGAATCTGACTTTACAAAATCGGCCCAATTGCTTGCCATTGCAACCGATTCATTCCCTAATATTTTATTGATAGCTATTTTAGCTTTGGGTGAAAGATGGCGAGCGGCTATTTCGCCCACTATCCTATGACCAATCATTCCCCAAGCCATAGAGGTGAACGGAAGACATAGGAAAAGTGCGACAACTGCAAAATTTTGAATACTTTTGTTAGACATAATTGCTTTTTGCAGCAAACATATCGCAAACAATAAGAAATTGTATTTGTTAGTAGAAAAGAATAATAATTTATTAAGATTTACTCCATTTAGTTCATTCTAGGTTCACTTTCTACAAGCTATCCAAAACTGCTAACTTTACCCCAAATAAAATTATGATTACAAGTATTGATCAACTCGATTTAAGCAAACAATACACGTATGCTGATTATCTTACTTGGCAATTTGATGAGCGTGTGGAATTGATTAGGGGATGGATTAGTAGGATGAGTCCTGCTCCCTTGGTTTCTCATCAACTCATATCAATGACTTTGAGCAATGAAATTTACTCATACCTAAAAGGGAAAGATTGTAAAGTATTTGCAGCACCTTTTGATGTTCGCCTAGACAATAAAAGAAACAGCCTTCCAAATAAGGCCATCACTTCGGTGGTGCAACCAGATATATGTGTGATATGCGATATAGAAAAGCTTGATGAAAAAGGCTGTATTGGCGCTCCAGATTGGATAATAGAAATATTAAGCCCAGGCAATACACGTAAAGAAATGAAAGAAAAATTTTCTTTGTATGAAGAAAATGGGGTCAAAGAATATTGGATTGTGGATCCTGTTCACCTGATGATTCAAGTGTTCGATTTAAAAGAAGATAAGTTTGCTTGGAGAAGCAACTATGTAAAAGAAGATTTAATTCCCGTGGGAATTTTTGAAGGGTTTATAATTGATAGCAACTTAGTGTTTGATTAAATACTTCCAACTTAAAGTCAATATATGTAGTTTACCTATGATTAATGTGATAATACTCTCCAACTATGTGTTCTTAAATTCAAGCTTATTTCATCCTGTATGTGTTTTTTTACCATTTTACTTAATTACAAGTAAACATACGTTGCTTCGAAATGGATAAACTAGTATTTGAAACAAAAAATGTCGTTCCTGTGATAGTTGATTTCGATTTATAGTAGTGATTTAGAATGTATGCTCTAGGTTAATATTTTAAATAAAGCAGCATACATTCTAAACCAGTACCCGATTTATTTTATAAGGCTTAAAATAGCATTATATCGCTCCTCACTCAGTTGTGGTCTAATAACATTTAGCACAGCTTCAAATGCCTCATTGCCCGCACTTTTAAATGCTGTTAACACTTGCGCATTTTCCTCTATCCTTCTAGCTGGCACTATATATTTAAACCATAACAGCAATGTGGTAAAATCCATGTCATTCATTATGGCAACTTGATGTTGAACTAACTCTTCATCCGTAAATGCAGATTGCATATCCTTCTCGAGGGTTCTATCCTCATTGGCTATTTGTTTTAAAAATTCACCGTGAAATTCAGTAAAAGATAAATAAAAATCATGTCCAATTTCATCAGATTGATTTCCATCAAAGGATTCTAAAGTACTTTTTAATGTTAGTTCCATCTGGTCAAGGTTAGAATGTACATTCTCAAAGTACGTGGTCTCTTCTAAGTATTTTTCTTTAAGAGGAGCTAAAATAAAAGAGTCTTCATTTTTTGTATGGTTTTTTAATAAAAGGAATAAATCCTCGCCTAATGATTTAAGCCGTTCAATTTCAGTTTTGCTTTTGTAGTTCGTACTCCCTGCTAATAATGAAAACTGGGACAAAATATTTCTGAGTCCTTTGTGAGGTGGGTCTAATGATTTTAACCTGTCCATAATTTTTTTTTTGCAATGTTATATTCTTTTACATGACTGTACAAAATTTTTAGTGATTGTTTTTTTTGTACTAAAGCTCATTGTAATTTAATAGATACAACGTTGTAAATTGCTGTTATGTGGTTCAAGTTTTCCAACTTTTTATCCTAATTCGAATGTTGTGATGCCAAATATTTTTTCATAAGGAACAGTTGGAATTTTGTTTAAATACATTCTCGCACATTCAAAGATGTAAGTAGTTTGATATTTTTTTACTAAATCAATTGCTAACTGGTTAATCATAGGAATGTCTATGTAAACTAGTTCATTGGATGCTTCATTTAGGCATGCTTTATAAAGCTCTTCTGCAACAAATTTATCATCAGCAAAAAGTGGACAAATTTTATAACCTTTCTCTGTTTTTCTCATTGTGGCATATCCCTTTAGTAGGTTGTTTTCTACATATTTAAAACTAAATCCACAAGGTTGGGTTAGCCAAGGTATTAAAAATTGCGGACGATGAAAGCCAAAACATAAAGCATCATATTTTAAAATAGCAGAGGTGTCCAATTCTGAAACTTTTGAGAGATGAATGTCAAGTACAAATTTCTCCCCTAACCTTTCATGACGCTCGTCTCTAAATGCAATATTAAAGCCTCCTTTGTGGTAAAAATCTTGCATTGCTACCACACCATCCATTCCAATTGAAGCATCTTTATTAATTCTAGAAAGTAATTTATCCCTTCTCTGATGCCAAAGTTTGCGTCCTATTCCTAAATGTCTGTATTTGGGATGAACAATAAATAAACCCATAAATCCAAATTCTCCATTATAGGATATTACTGCACCACCAGCTATTAATTCTTTATTGTAAAAATATCCAAAGAATCCATTGGGGTCTGTTTCCCAAAATATAGCAGCATCATTTAAACCTGGATCCCAGCCTTCCTCTTTAGCCCAAGATATTAATGTTTCTAGTCCTTTAAAATTTAGTTTTGTAAGTTGTAAATTATCAATTTCCATGGTTGATAAAAATTTTATAATACTTATTTCAAAAAGTTAGCAGTTGATTTGATAAATGAAAGCAGATTTTTGTTGAGATAAGGATAGATAAATGTGTTATTAGAAAATTCCAGAAAATAGATAAATTCTTTTTTGAAAGTATTATTGTTAGTTGTAAAATCGAGTCAATAGAAAAGTCTAATGAATAAAAAAAGAGGTCAATTACGACCTCTTTTTTCTTTGCTCCCGAATCTGGACTTGAAGTATATTTTAAAAGCGTTGATTGTCAATAATTTAAGGCACTATTTTACATACAAAAAAACTATTCCGTATCTATTCCGTATTTCTAGCAATTCCCCACCTACGTAACGCAACCGCTCGAACCCCAAAAAGGGCTATTAACCAGTAATTAGGTAAAATAAAAAAGTCATATTCACCGATATATTTAGCCTCTCTACCGAAAAATGGCATTATTAGTTTATCTAATCTAATACGAAGAATAATTTAAAAAAAAACCTTACCTCTGCAAAACAAAAGAAAAAACAATTAAATTTAATAAGGTATTATTGCGACATAAAAAAATATATTTTAAATTTTACTTGACACGGGGCAATATATTGGGTATATTTGCACTATATTTAACACAACTATAACCATATAAAGAAAAATGAACATATCAATTAACAACAGGATAACGATAGATGTAACTCTAGTTGCAAAAAAGAAAAAAGGGGATACTACCATGTATGATTTGTATATATACTTCACCATTAATGAAGGGGGGATTTATCAACAACGGTGTACGCTTAGTACTGGTATAGATATACTGGTAAGCGAATACAACAACGGCAAGGTAGTCGGCAGGAGCGTAAAGGCGAAGCAAAAGGAAACAAGGCTAAACGAATACCTAACGGCGGCGGCGATGCTAGTAGAAGATTTAAGGGCAAAGAAAATAAAGACATGTAGTGAATTAAAGTTTGAAATCGACCAAAATGCCAGGCAAAGGATAACTGGTAAAGTAGCACGGGGATTTAAACAGGATGCTATCAGTAGATTAGAATCATTGACGTATAAACGTATTTTAGATAAGTACCTATCAAATAAGCAGCTACAAAAGGATAGGAAAAGAAATTATTTTAGGACTGAAAAGCTACTAAACGAATACTTTAAAAATGATGTACCAACGATAGACCAAATTACTGGTGAAGATATGGAAGATTTTAAAAAATGGTTTAGTAAAACATACCCTCAAACGGATAACAGTATTAATACCTATTTAGCTATGGTGTCGGCAATATTCAAGTTTGCTGTAAAATCAAAGCTAATACAGGTTAGCCCTATACCTACTGGTTTTACAGGTGGTTTTGTTAAGGGTAAAAGGGATGTATTAAGTACTAATGAAATATTAGCTATAATGGCTATCGAAGATAGTAACCTATCACACGGGCTGCAAGTTGCTAAATATTGCCTACTACTTCAAGTCCTTACAGGTATGGGATACAGTGACGTTAAGTCACTCAGGCACGATAATTTAAAATTTAATCAAGATTTTAAAAGGAAATACATACAAAAGAACCGTAACAAAACAAGTGTAGAATTTACGGTTATTGAAAGTAGCCAATGTACTCTAGTATTGGACAAATTAAGAAGTTTAAGTATAGGCGAAGATTTAGTTTTTAACCTTCCAACGATTGAAAATATATCTAGGTTATACAAAAAATTAGCTAAAATGGCAGGTATAACAACCAATGTTTCAACATATACACTACGCCACACATTTGCAGTCGATTATATGGAAAATGATGGAAGGATTGAAGATTTAAGCAAGTGCTTAGGTCACAAAGATTTAAAAACAACACAGATATACGGCGAAATATCCCAAAAAAGGGCTATTTCTTTTATTGAGGTGCTACGCAAAATATCCAGCAACCCTGTACAGGAAAAAGTCTCTTTCTTTAATACCAAAATTATTGGCTAAAAACCTTTGTATTTTTCCATTCATATTTTCAGCTTTAGCATTTGTTTATC
>CANFLL010000008.1 GCA_947447825.1 Chitinophagaceae bacterium
AACGATGGACTAAGAAAGGTGCTTGCAACATGCTTTGTATTAGAACAATCAAAATGAATGGACAGTGGGATAAAGTAGTCGACAGAATAAAGGCTAATGCTGCTTAAAAAAATGTTATACACCCATTTTACAAGATTGATATAAATTAGAATTAGTAGTATCAGCTGTAATTACCATTTGTGCGCTATTTATGGGACATGTATTTTCAATTGGCAGCGTATAACAAATTTCAAGACGTATGTTTTTGTTTGTGTCAGTTGCTTGTCCAGCTTCAAATATCATACTGTTGTATGGGTTGTTTTCAGTTTGCATTCTAAGCATTACCCCAAAGTTGCTATCTGGTTTAGCTACCCAACTTTGTATAAAGTAGGTCATGTCAACAATATAATCTTGAGCAGTATTGGTACTTTGAGCTAATACTATTTTAGAGACCGTATCTACTTTAGGGAGGTTTGTTAAAGAAACATTAGGAAAGACCCAGTTAGAAACAATTTTCTGTATTAGAACAGTATTATTTGTACCATACGTTGGTTGACCAGCCACCCCATTGAGTGCGCCAGTAGTTTTGGCATGTAAGTATAATTTTGCACTATTAATTTTTGCATTTGATGGCAATTTGGAAAGGTTATATTTTATAAAAGACCTTCCATTATACAAGGGGACATTGATACTATTAGCCGTCCATGCAAACATTGCCAATTCGTTTTTACTAGAATCAGGATAAGAATTTGGTTTATTATCAATTTTA
This sequence comes from Chitinophagaceae bacterium, assembly GCA_947447825.1. GTDB lineage: Bacteria > Bacteroidota > Bacteroidia > Chitinophagales > Chitinophagaceae > Parasediminibacterium. Next base: position 749 of record CANFLL010000008.1, read on the forward strand.
CAAGATTGATATAAATTAGAATTAGCAGTAATAGTTATTTGTAGGCTATTTATACCGCAAGAGGTAGTTTGGCATTTTACTTTATTAAAAAAAAAGAAAGAAGAAATAAAGCAAAAAAGAAGTTTAGTTGAGCTTAAACGTAAATTTTTAAAAATTTGTTTCTTCATATTTATTTTTATACAAAATAAAGTGAAAAACTGACATAAAGTATTGTGCTATAAATATCTTTTTATCAAAAAAAAGGCTTTTGCAAAACAATGATCATTTAAGTTTTACTGCCGTTTAGTTAAGAAAAAAGTAACTCTTCAGGGGTTATTTACCACGAAGTACACAAGGAAAAAACTAAGTACACTAAGGTTTAGAGTCCTCTAAAGGTAGTTCTGATGAAATAATACAACACAATCCTTGTGTTCTTTGTGGAAGCCTTAGTGAACATTGTGGTTAAATATCCCCTGAATAGTTACAGAAAAAAAATAACTGCAAAAGTCCCAGAGTTATTAACACAGAGAACCGCAGAGCAAGTTCATGAATAGCTTATGTAATGTTTGAGTTTAAGAACGCGAGGTGGAGAATATTATGAAATCAAGCTAAAATTAACAGCATTGATTAGTTGTAAGCAGTTAGTGATTAGTTGTTAGTGTAATGGGTGAGTTGTGTGTGCAGAACATAGTTTGAATGGTGATTAGTAGCATTTGGAATTCCTTTCTGAAATGAAGTTAAAGAGGATAAGAGGGGAGGAGGATAAGAGGATAAGAGGATAAGAGGGGAGGAGGATAAGTGGATAAGAGGAAAAAAAGAGAATTGCTTAATTATTTGTGGTGAAGGCTTCTTTTTGCGAAGCTTTCACCACATAAATTATATTGGTTGAGATTTAAGATTTTAGTTCCCTAAAATGTTTTGCCCTTTCATGGCCGTATTGATGGCAGCATCCATTGCACGTTCAGCAAAAGGTCTAGTTACTTCATTAAGTTCCTCTGTTTTAGCTTGAATCAAATTTTTGTCTTCCATGGTTAAAGCTAATTGTAAGGCTTGCATGGCTTGTGCAGTAACAATCATTTCTTCTTGGGTAATTAATCCTGCATTCTTGGTTAAAAACTTTTCCGTTACGCCCAATAGTTGTTCTCCTTCTGTACGAGCTTCTACCAATGCACGAGTCTGAATGTCATCTTTTGCATGGGTGATACTGTCCATCAACATTTTTTCTACCTGATCGTCGGATAAGCCATATTGAGGTTTCACTTCAATGCTTTGTTGAACACCGCTGCGCAACTCCTTGGCCGTAACAACCAATATTCCATCAGCATTGATCAAAAAGTTTACTTCTACTTTTGGTAATCCTGCTGGCATTCCGGGGATACCTGTCAGGTTAAATTCCGCCAACTTCCGGTTATCTTTCACCATATCACGCTCTCCCTGAAACACGGAAATACGCATACTTCCTTGCCCGTCCACATAAGTGGTATATTGTCTGCCCACCTTGGTAGGAATCTTCGAATTGCGAGGGATGAGTACGTCCATCAGTCCGCCCATAGTTTCCAAACCAAGGCTAAGTGGCGTTATATCTAATAAAAGAAAATCTTTGTTATTGCCAGCCAATATATCAGCCTGAACCGCCGCACCTAGCGCAACCACTTCATCAGGATTAACCGTATCGTTTACTGGTTTGCCAAAAAAATTGCTTACTGCATTTTTAACCGCAGGAACCCTTGTGCTACCACCCACCATTACAATGGTGTCTACATCGGCAGTGGTGAGTCCAGCATCTTTAAGCGCATCACTGCAACTGGTAATAGTTCTATCAATTAATGGTTGAATAAGTTTATTGAAATCGGCTGTTGAAAGTTGAAAGTTGAATTTAGCCAATAAGGAATCATGCAATGAGAAGCGTACATCATCATTGGTAATTGGTAATTCATAATTCGTAATTGACAAATTGCTCAATTGCTTTTTAGCATCCTCCGCAATTAAACGAATTGTTTGAGAAAGCTGTTTATTGTTGTGCAAGACTTCTTCGGATAAACCATTTTGTTGTAGCCAATATTGAATAATTAATCTATCAAAATCATCACCCCCTAAATAAGTATCACCGTTAGTACTCAATACTTCAAAAATGCCATTGGTGATGCGCAAAATAGATACATCGAAAGTGCCACCACCCAAATCATATACAGCAATCGTTTTTTCTTCATCGGCTCTAAGTCCTAAGCCGTAAGCCAAACTAGCGGCTGTAGGTTCATTAACAATGCGCAAAACATCCAGTCCTGCTAATTTACCTGCATCTCTTGTTGCTTGTCTTTGTGCATCGTTAAAATAAGCAGGCACAGTAATTACCGCTTTGGTAACAGGGGTTTTCATTATGTGTTCTGCACGTTGCTTTAGCTCCTTCAAAATAAAAGATGAAAGCTCAATAGGCGAAAAGAACTGGTTGCCCACCTGCACTTTCACCAAGCTTTCTGTGTTGTCATCAATTACTTTATAGGTAAAGAAGTTTGCATTCTTTTTGACGTCGTTATAGCTTTTACCCATCAAACGTTTAGCACTAAAGATGGTGTTTTGTGGTTCAGTTTCCAAGTACTGTTTAGCCACTTCTCCTACAGAAGCATTACCATAACTATCGAAGTGAACAATGCTTGGTACCAAACTACTAGAGTCATGTTCTTTTAAAGCGATAGGTTTTTTTGTGTCAGGATGAATGATGGCCACCAAACTATTGGTCGTTCCCAAATCGATGCCCACTATTAGTTCTGCTTGTTGCAAACTACCTGTTACTATATTAATTCCAATCTTTGCCATAATTATATAATTGATAATTGATAATTGACAATTGAAAATTATCAACTGTCAATTGTCAATTATATTTCTACTACTTCTGTTTTGCTAAAAAAGTCGTGAAGGGTTTTGTCGATAAAAGGGATGAAAAACATGTCTATCAAAATAATCCTAGTGGCACTGCGAAGAAGTATTTGAGAAAAAGAAGGTCTAAGTCCTTGTTTATTTACCACTTTACTGTAGGTGAGCCATTTGCCAGGTGTACGGTTGAAGATGAATTCGAAGATGGTATAGTAGATAAAAAGTGTACCAAAAAAGAACCAACCAAAGTTGAAAAATGGATAACCATAGAACTGCACATACAAGTTCCAGCCGTGATAACAAAAGATACTAATGATGGCAATTAAAATGGTATCTACTATAAAATCAAACACCCTTGTTCCTATTCCTACTATATTCATGGCGGCGAAGTTATCTTAACAAGTACATCTTTCCATACCCTCCTTTAAAATATTGGTCAGTATTGGTGCCTCCACTATTACTGGAGTATTTCTCAAGTGTACTTCCATTCAATTTTGTAACGACTCTATACAAATAAACGCCATTGCCCAATTTAGCTCCAAACATATCTGTTCCATCCCATTTATAGGTAGTTATATTATTTCCTATATGTATTGCGCCTAGTTGTTCTTTTGTAATTTCTTTAACAATCTTGCCTGTAATCGTCATAATCTCAATTTTCATATTCTGCGGCACTTCGCTTCCTGTTAGGGTAAAAACAAAAGCTGTAGAAGTAGTGAAAGGATTGGGATAGTTGAAGACATTACTAATCATTGCTGCATTTTTTACCATAAACTCAACTTTGTATTGACTCGTTTTATTTCCAGTTCTATTCTTTCCAGTCACCAATAATTGATATGTGCCATCTGTGGGAAGATAAGGGGCATAGTCAACTAATGCAGCATTTTCAGTACCAGAATAGGTGGCAGGTGTAAACCGTAAAGTATCCGAATCGAAGCTGATAGCACGTGATGTGCCATCAGGATAGCCTAATTTAACAGAAACCAATGAGGTGTCATTTAGTAAATAATAGCGTGAGTTTTCTACCAACTTAATCTTAATCTTTGGTTTACTAGAAACGATGTCATTATTCATAATGTGAACACCATCAAACGTAACATCCAACACAGGATTGGTATTATCGGGTGTAACATAAAAACTTTTATAAAGGAAGTTGTTGAAATGAAATTGTTCAGGCTGGCTATTGTTTGGATTTACATTCACATATAAAGTATTATTTCCAGCATAGTTAGACGCATCAATAGTGAAATATATGATGGCGGTATCACCTGCAACCAATTTCTTCAATTTTGGAACAGTAATCGTTGTCACATTATTACTATTGTCAGTAATCTGTACATTGACTTTTATGCTATCCGCAAAAGACACATCACTAATATTTTTGAAGGCAACTGCTACATTAATTGGTTCGCCCACCTGAAAAGTATCTACTGATTTATTCGTTGCTTTATTGATAGTGTCTGCAAACAATAATTTAATGTTGGGCGCAAGTGCACCTTCTGGTACTAAGTCGCCAATTAAACGCCAATACCTAAGTTGATATGCAGTCATGTTTATGCTGTCTGCATTGCGCATAATTAGTTTTAGGTAAGGATATTTAGAAGCATCAATAGAAGAAATATCAATGTCTTGTTTACTATTATCTAAAGACATTAATTGCGTTTGATTACCAGCATCATCCACGCCTACTACATTAACATTTACTACATCTCCTGCTATAGTTTCTAGTGAGTTTCCTCTCCATTTTAACTGTTTCCAATTTGTAGAAGGGCCAAACAATGGGGACGTTACAAAACCAAGCGTATCAGTTGCAGCGATGTTTAGTATTAAAGAAATATTATCGCCAATACCTTCACTCATTTTCCATTGTGTTTTAAAATCGGTTGATTCTTTTTTATAAACCAGCACAAAAGTTCTGGCCCTAGTAAAAGAGTCTACATCGGCAAAACCAATACTTTTCAACGCAGTATATAATGTGTTGGCAGCACCATCAGTTGCAGAATCAGCTTTCCATACATCTACAAAGGGCGTAGGGTCATCGTAGTTTAAACGGGCTGTAACAACATATCCTTGTTTAACCCAGTTCATAAAGTCCTTTGCAGCACGCCTTCCTGAAATATCAAAAAGTTGGTATTCAAAGTTGAATTCTCTGCCAGTATTTCCACAAAAGGTAGCACTTTTCATAAATCCTCCTTCATGTCCGTTATCTGTTGTGGAGGGACTAGCCTGATTGTAAAGCGGCAATAGTGTTACAGGATCATAGACATTAAAGATTAATGAATGACCAACGCACGCGCTTTGAGGACCAATTTTTCCATTAATGACGGTTGCAAAGAAGTTGTCTTCATTGAATATTTGACTAAAAACAGCACTTCTAATTTCGAAGCTAACATTGCTTGGTAAAAACTTCCAAGTGCGGCTAGTGCTATCTAAATAAATTCTACTAAAAGTAGATTCATCATGCTGGTATAAATGCGATTGATTGAAACCGCTACTAGAACCATTAAGGTAAACAAAACTACTTGTGGCATAAACGTAAGCACCACTTGTAGGCACTTGCGCCACACGCCAGTAATAGACGGTACTGTCTGTGAGGGTTATTCCTGGGTTGAACGTAATAAGCCCCCCAATTGAACTTACTGTTTTAGTGATTTTTAATGAAGAATTGAATAATGCAGTCGTGTCCATTTCCATCACATAACTAGTCAATGCACTTATTGGGTTTGCGGTTGAAGCTACTAATTGAATATTGGGTTTAGTTACAATTGCATAATTGTAAGGATATACTGGCGTGAGACCGGTATTGAAGATTTCAAAAGAGGCAGTAACTGTGTTGTTATTATAAGTTATTTCGTCGATAGTTTTATTTCCATTTATCGTTACCCTGATCTGATTAGTGCCTTTATCTCTAGAACCCACAATTGGCACAGTTAGAATTACAGAGTCTTTGTAGTAGAAGTTGGCAATATTTTTATTAAAAAGCGTATCCAATTTACCATTAGGATACACACGCACAATCTGAACAGAAACTGCACTATCATTAGTAGCTCTGCCAATGTTGTATAAATAAGCCTTTACCTTAAATTCTGTGTTTGCTACGGAAAGTATTGATGGACTAATAACCACATTCTTTTGTTCAACCACATAATCTGGTTTAGCAGAAGCATAAATCTTTATGGCAGGGTCACCAGCTAAAACTGTTTCTTCGGCATGTATCCTCGGTCCATAACTATTGAACCCCCCAACACTTTTTAATGCGGCAATACCTGCCAACATATTATTAGAAACTTCTGTGTTGTAACCAGAAGAACTTAGTGAATTATAAAACCCAGTTGAATAATTATCTAAATAGTTTGTAAGTCCAAAGTGCGAGTTGCCAATTACACCGATAGCCCCAATATTAGGTGCAAACAAATATTTTTCAGAGAAGGTGCTGATGACACTCATGCGCATTGTATCAAAATCGAAAAAGTTACCTACGCTACAACCATTAGTAAGGAACATGGGATATTTCCCTTTATTGTTGAATGCATAAGGGTCATTTATGTTTGCGTAATCGAGCAAGATGTTAGACCCATGACCGAAATAGGTAAGTAAGCTTACGCCATTATTCATTAAATCAATCAATTGCTGACTGGCAACTGCCGTTACTGCACCAGTAGTTGTTTTATCGAAGTTGTAAACCAGACCTCCAAAATAGGGTGCAGTAATTTTGTTTTGGTAGGCTGTTACATACGATTTCAATAACGGATAAAGATTCGCATCATCAGCTCCTGTGATGTGAATTACGTTTTTCATCCAGCTTCTTTCCGCAATTGTTTGACCCACATTTTGCTGTGCCTCATACTCTTTAACCTTGCTTAGGTATGTGTAAACTTCTGCTTGAGAAACGGCTGAGATTCTACCAAAACCTATTGTAGGTGTTGGGTCTATTGTGGTTGAAGCTAGCATGGCATCGGAGGCAGGATAGCCCCAAGTAGGAACAAGGTTTAGTTTATCTGCAAAAGATGAAGTTTGGTTTAGGCGATATTGATTGTACGAAACTCCCTTGCCAATAAGCAAGAGAAAAGCAGGTTTAGTTGAAAAGTTATTGGTAGCAAAGCGTATGAAATTTTTAATGCTCAATGGATGCTTTTTAATGCCAAAAGCAAACTGATCTTCCAGTTCATCAATGTCGTACACTCTTGGTTTGTAGTTAATACTTCTGTAAGCTCTATAATCTTCAACTGCACCAGAGGTTAAGCCTAATAATTTATTAGAGATGATGAGGTAATTACCTTGATTAACAGGCAAACTATAATTGATGAAGTTGCGTTGTTGCAAACCTGCTATCAATTTAATATTGCCCAAAGAAACATCTTCACAAACCAGCACAAAATCTCTAGAAGTGGTACTAATTGCTAATTGAAACTGAAGGATGCCAGCAATAGAAAGGTCGGCAGTATATCGAACATTGTTTGTTAGATCATATAATACAGGAGCCACACTCCCTGCCGTAAAATTGGTAATCTGAATATAGTTTCCAGCAGTGTCTGGAAGGGTAAAAGTGAAACTGGTTTGTCCACCAAAGTTGAAAGTGTGCGGATAAGTTAGTTGAATATAATTGCACACAGCAGCATCATAACTGTCCGAGGATTTCAATTTAGCGGTTAAACTAGTAGGATTTCTAACTAGTGAACTAACAGGAAAAGTGGCAGAAGCTACGCCTGGTGTGAGAGCCGAAAGAGAGTCGAATAATATGTTGTTATTATCTAAATAGACGTTTACACTCCTACTCCCATAAATTGTAGCAACAAAAGCAGCTTTAATGGTGGCATCGGGGCCGTTAGCCGAGGCATTAATATTGGATAAAGGAATGGTAAGCGGTGAGGAACTATTGATGGACGAAGAACTACAAAATTCACCCATATCATAAGCAGATGAATAAACATATTCTCCAACAGCAATGGCATAACCAGGGTTAACGTTGTCTTTGAAGTCAAAGTTCTGTGTGTGAATAAAATAGGGTACTGGCGTTGGTTGAGGGGAAGGAATTGTATTGGCAATGTTCGCAAATCGAAGGTTTGGATTGGAAGTGGTTGGATTGCTGTTTACCGTTAGAAAAAAAGCGGCCGTATCTGTTTCTAGGCTTACTCTATCATTCAGCTGATTGTTAGCATCACGATATAAGTCTTTATCGGGTTTGCCATCATTTTTAACACCCCAAAATTCCAGATAGTCACTACCGCCTAAAGTGCCAGTAGCTACAGAAGTAAATAAAGGAACTTGAACACCATTGCGCCATAGCTGAAACTGCTCGACAGGGGTGTTTTGCAAATTTATATTTCCCAAGGCAGTCTGACTAATTCGATATAAGCCTGTAGTGCCTATTTTGAATTTATAATATGTTTTGCTGTAGTCAATCCAGCCATTGTTTAATGGTTGAGAGATAGCCTTAACAGAAAGGCAGATAAAAAGTATAAAAAGTAGTTTGCGCATTTTATGATGGTGAAAATTTGTATTAAATTAATTATGGCCAATTGGCGAAGGAAATAGAACTATTAATTTAAAATTATACGCATTCAGGAATGTATTTGTTAATCATGCAATTTTAGTAAGAATTATTTTAAAAAGGTGAATTATTCTTTTGTGGGCAGGAATAAATATCTTTTAACGTAAGAGCAAGATAGCAGTAAATGTTATTTCGTTGCTTGAAGAGTTATTTCGAAATTTATTTAGAACAATACCAAAAGTGCATTATTGTTTACTTGCTAATCTTTTTTTACTTCATATCTGTTTCCATGGAACTGTTTAGTAATATAATTTCTTTGATACAAAATCAGATTTCTATGCCTTATAAATTACAATGTAATATCATTGCATTTATTAAGGTAACTTATGGCAAAGGACAAAAAAGAAGCTGCACTGGGTTTTATATTCATCACATTACTCATAGATATTATAGGTTTTGGCATCATCATTCCGATATTGCCAGAACTAATTCAAAACCTAACGCATGGTTCAGTGAGTGACTCATCTCGTTATGGAGGGCTACTTATTTTTGCTTATTCGGTAATGCAATTTATTTGCTCCCCCATAATTGGCAACCTTAGCGATCAATATGGAAGAAGACCTGTTTTGCTATGCTCCTTATTTGGTTTCGGAATAGATTATTTGTTTCTGGCTTTTGCCCCAACCATTGGGTGGATATTTGTGGGCAGAATGGTTGCTGGCGTCACAGGTGCAAGCATCACTACAGGTTCTGCTTACATATCCGACATTAGTACGCCAGAAAAGAAAGCCCAAAACTTTGGTATGATTGGAGCCGCCTTTGGATTAGGGTTTATTATTGGTCCAGTATTGGGCGGACAATTGGCTCACTTTGGGGTGCGGATGCCCTTTATAGGGGCGGCTGTTTTGTCGCTCATTAACTGGTTGTACGGTTATTTTGTGTTGCCAGAATCATTGTTAAAAGAAAATAGGCGACCCTTCGACTGGAAAAGAGCCAACCCAATTGGCTCATTGAAGATGCTGAAAAAGTATCCAGTCATTGAGGGATTGGTGGTTTCTATTACCCTAATTTATATCGCTTCTCATTCTGTTCAAACAACCTGGACTTACTACACTATTGAAAAATTTGGCTGGTCGCCAACAATGAGAGGCTATTCATTGGGAGTAGTAGGAATTTGTGTGGCCATCGTGCAAGGACTGTTGATACGAAAAATAATACCAAAGCTAGGGCAAGAAAAAAGTGTATACATAGGTTTAGCCCTTTATATGATTGGGTTTATTTTATTTGCGCTTGCATCACAAACATGGATGATGTATGCATTTACGGCTGTTTATTGCTTGGGTGGAATTGCAATGCCATCTATTCAAGGTATAATTTCTGCTCATGTGCCAGCCAATGAGCAAGGAGAATTGCAAGGGGCACTTACTAGCTTAATGAGTGCAACTTCCATTGTTGGACCATTAATTATGACTAATGTTTTTGCCTATTTTACTTCATCGCAAGCCCCCTTTCATTTTGCTGGAGCCCCTTTTATTGTAAGTGCAGTGCTTACGCTTTTTAGTACAATATTAGCTTATAAGAGCCTTAAAAAGTAGTTATTAGTTGTTAGATATTAGTGGTTATTCTTAACAGCTATCAACTAACAACTAATAACTAACAACTAATAACTAACAACTAATAACTAACAACTAATAACTAACAATTAATAATTATGTTTACATCTATATCACAGTTTGCCGAAGGACAAGTTTTATTATTTGATAAGCCAATAGGCTGGACAAGTTTTGATATTGTTCGGAAGATTAGAAACATCATAAAAGTGAAGAAAGTAGGTCATGCTGGTACGCTAGATCCTTTAGCCACTGGGCTTCTAATTGTTTGCACAGGAAAATATACCAAGAAGATAAATGAGTATATGGGAATGGAGAAAGAGTATGCGGGCACTTTTACCTTAGGGAGTACTACACCTAGTTACGACTTGGAAACAGATCCTGAAAACTTTAAAGACATCACTCATCTCACCTCCGAAATCATTGAAGCAGCCACGCTTCCGTTCATTGGAGACATCATGCAGATGCCCCCACAACATTCTGCCATTAAAAAAGACGGCAAACCATTATATCTTTCCGCCCGACAAGGGATTGAAGTGAAAGTAGATGCCAGACCTGTGACTATTAAGGAGTTTGTGATTACAAAAATAGAATTGCCGATTGTTCATTTTAGGGTTGTTTGCACAACAGGCACTTACATTAGAAGTTTGGCGAACGATTTTGGAGAATCATTAGGGGTTGGTGGCTACATGAGTAGTTTGTGCAGAACAAGAATAGGTGAATTTAAAAATGAAGATGCCCTAAACATTGAACAATTCGAGACAGAAGTTAGGGTGTTGCGAGATGGGGAAATAATACGGTAAGTTTTCTAATCGTATGCAGACCACAGTCAATGCGCTAGCTCTGGTATTTATAAGCAAGTGACGCAGACTAGCCAATACAAGTTCAGTATGTTTTTATCTTAGCGAATTCCAGTTAAAAACTGGTTTGACTAATAGACACGAGTGACCGGCTATCGCCGAACACTTGCGCCAGTGGTAACTACTCCTTTAATAATTTGGCCACTACAAAATCACAGATAATAATTTCATTTTGCAAGCTTAGATATGCCACTACATACTTTTTCTTAAAACTCACGCATTGATATTCAAGGTCTATCCATCTTTTATAGCTGCAAATCCTATTGTCAACAGTATCAATCGAAATTGTATCGAAGAAATCAAACGCATCGTCAACAAATTTCTTTGCAGTCATTTTCATTCCTTTTCCCTCAATAAAATAGGCAATTTCTGCAACTGATGTTGCTGCTTGTTGCAATATGCTTATTGTCCTTTTGCCCATGCGTCAATCAATTGATAAGCATGTGCCTTGCCTTCGTTAAGAGATAATTTTTTTTTTGTGGATTCTTTCAAAACAACAATTGGCTGTGACGGTTGTGGTTTTTGTTCTTTTAAAGTCAATTGTTCCTTTTTTGAAATAATATTCCTTTCCATAAAATCATTTTTGTAAAAATAACAGATTCATATCAGAATTAAACTTTTAATCCAATGTAATTTAGACGGTTGCAAGGAACTCTCGCAAAGCATTAAGTAGGTAAACCAATCTATCAAAGAACCATCTTATTATTTATCCTGAAACGAGTTGTTGCAACATCCCGAAATCTTCATGATTTTAGGAAGTTTGTCCACATTAATTAGCCTCCCTATAAGATTTGGTAACTTTCATAAAGTTGACAAATCGACCTATCCTCTTATCAAACCGTAATTCTCCTTTTCTAACCCTATTCCTTTTCTGAATCCCTTTACATTATCACACTTTAAAGACATGCGACAGCGACACCCTAATTTTCACGAGCGATAGCGGGGGGTAGCTGCACTTTAACAAGGAAGGCTTCGCTTTGAGCGAAGCCTTCCTTGTGTGCGAACTCTGATTTTCAGTGCCTTACCACCTTTACCATTCCTGCGCTAGTGAGAGGTTTAGATTGTAATTTAATTGCTAGTTTTTCGTGTACATTATTGTACAAATTGCAGGTCAATTAATTTGGCTAAAGCAAAATCAAGTTCAGATAACCCACCTACATCATGTGTTGACAAGCTGATGGTTACTTTATTATAAACATTGTAGATTTCGGGATGATGGTTAAGCCGCATCGCATCATCTGAAACTCTTACAATGAATGCAATGGCTTCAGGGAAAGTACTAAACAGAAATTCTTTTTTAATATGATTTTCATTTAATATCCAATGATTCAACTTTGACACTTCTACTTGTATATTCATAGCTTATTGCTTATTGTTTTAACCTTTGTTATTATTAAGAGCATGCCTTTGTAGTGTTTTCTAACATTAAAACAAACTTAGTATATAGAGTAATTGTCTCAAGTTAATTAATTTTTCCTTTTTTAAAACCTCAAGTAATTGATAGTACATGAAAGGATTCATGAACCAGACTTCGAGACATTCAGGAGCTAGCTGAGATTGAAGAGATTGATGCGGACTAGTGGGGAAGTAGTTATTAGGGATTAGTTATTAGTAACTATAATTATCAATTCCCTTTCTCATTCCCTTCCAGCCTTTGTATCTTTTCTTCTAATAGCCGTATCTTGTCATCATAAAGCTTTTGTATCTCAGGGCTTATATGGTAGTTGTTTACAGTATAGTTTTGACCAGAAGCATAGTGTGAACCATTGTTTATGTTAAAGAAAGTACCTTCATCTAAGTTCTTTATATCCTCTTCAGTTACCTGTAATATTTCAGCAATTTGTTTTAGGCGTATATCGGTTACTTTTATCTCATCCTTCTCCATGCGGGCATAATTGCTTTGGCTTACCCCTAGTTTATTAGCTACGTGTTCTTGCGTAAGATTCTTAAATTCTCGTATCTTTTTTATCTTGTTTCCAATACTCATCGCTGCAATTATTAATTGACCAAAGTAAAGGAATTAAATAACACTAAAACGATTTGCCAGCATTTTGCTGCTTTATAAACAAAAAGTGCAGCTACCAACTTAATTTAGTAGCTGCACTGAATGCAATATTTTTCTTTAATTCAACTGCTGCATTAGATTGGTTGCTCCCAACAAATCTACCTGATTGCGGGCATTAAATCATTGTTTTCCTCTATCCTTAGCATTCTCACATCTTTTACGCAGGTTGTAAACCAAGGGAATTGCCTTGCCAGCCTTTGTACAGCTAGAACACAAGTTACAGCTGTTATTTTATCATTTCCAAAATAGACACTTCCTTGCTGCCACTTAAAATCATTAGCTTCCATAAACTTTCTAATATCACCATAAGCATTTGTACTAGAAGGAATATGGTATTCTTCTTTTAAACACTCTGTGTCTATATCAAAAACAACTGCGTACATGGTAACTAATTTATTTGTGCAAAAGTAAGAGCAAATGTATTTTAAAATTAAAGATTTCTGAAATTGACATCATTAAAGCCTACAACAGATACCATTTTGAATTTCCCATTTTATCAATCTTAGTAACAACAGGCACATGACAGAGTCATGCTCTAGCAGCGTAGCTGCACTTTAATAAGGAAGGCTTCGCTTAAAGCGAAGCCTTCCTTGTGCGAGAACCCTGATTTTCGAGTAGTACCTTACGACTTTTACCATTCCTGCGCTAATGGGGTGACGCAGACTAGCCAGTACAAGTTCAGTATGTTTTTATCTTAGCGAATTCCAGTTGCAAACTAGTTTGACTAATAGGCACGAGTGACCGGGTATCGCCGAAAACTCGCATCTGTGGAACTGATGATACATAGCCATAAAAAATATTTTCGACCGCTTCGCGGTAAATTAATAATTTAAAAAGAAAATAGTTAAAAAGCCCGTACAGCACGCACACAGGCTATGGACTGCTTATTGGTGTACCACTTTTCGCCATAGCCGAAGAACTCGATCCACGCAGCAGTCTCGGTAGACGGGTTCTCCGAACTGCTCCAATAGGGGGCAGTCGTCAAACCGCCAACCACAGCCCTAGTCTTATACAATTCAATTAGCTCGTCTAAAGATGGTAGGAACCAGTCTGTAAATCCCCCTCCACGGTAGTTTCTACAAAGTGAGGCAGCAACCCCGTTGCTGCCCAAAACAGCTATTATTTTGGTGGTGTTAGCAGCCCCTATGCCAATGGCCGTGCCTGTTGCAACCGTGGGGTTGGGGAAATAGGGGGTAATTTGGTTACTGTAAGTAGTGCCTGTGCTTTGGTCGGCAGTGGCGCACACAAGCCCATGTTTACCAGTACTATCTAAATAAAAAATAATGCCTCCAGCATATTGTTGCCCTATGGTCAATTTAGTTAAATTAGAAGTCGTAAAGCTTATTTCATTTCCAATTGTATTTCCCCCACTTGCATCATTATATTGGTTATTATATCCCGATGCCCTTACATAGTAGGTAGTATTTGACAATAATGAATCCCCAGCACTTAATAAATCCACGTAGAAAGTGTCAGCGTTTCTTTGAAATGAGGTTATTTGTTTGCAGGATGAAATTGGGGCATTGGAAACTGTACTTATAAGAAAGGAGGTATTAACAGAATCGATTCCAATTCCTCCCCCATCAACAATAACTCCTTTCAATACCGCGTTATTTAATGAGATACCTGTTGCTGGTAAAGTTTTTATGGTTGGGTAGGTTAGCCCAGCCCATTGAGGGATGTTGTTACTGTTTAGCTGTAAAAATTGCCCTCTCTTTCCTACTTTTATCGTATCCCATATATTGCCATTCCAATACAAAATCTGTCCTAAAGCTGTTCCATTCTGAAAGCCAGCACCTTTTAATCCTCTTACATTACCTGCATTTACTTTTTGTCCTGTACTTAGCGTTACATACAAACTATCGCCAACTACTACTGTATTTCTAACACTCACGCCACTATCACCCTTTGCTCCTGTAGCACCCTTCAATCCTTGTATTCCCTGAATGCCTTGCAATCCCCTTGCTCCACTATCGCCTTTTGCTCCTGTTGCACCAATCAAACCTTGAATCCCTTGTATACCTTGGTCACCCTTTAATCCTTGTATTCCCTGAATACCTTGTATTCCCTGAATGCCTTGCAATCCTCTTGCGCCACTATCCCCCTTAGCGCCAGTCAAACCCTGAATACCTTGAATTCCTTGGTCGCCTTTATCACCTTTTAAACCTTGTATTCCTTGTAAACCTCTTGCACCACTATCGCCTTTTGCGCCAGTAAGTCCTGCTGAACCAGTTAAACCTTGAATACCTTGGTCTCCTTTCAATCCTTGGATACCCTGAATACCTTGTAAACCTCTTGCACCAGTATCACCTTTTGCGCCGGTTGCTCCAGTCAACCCTTGAATGCCTTGTATTCCTTGGTCACCCTTTAATCCTTGTATTCCCTGAATGCCTTGTAATCCCCTTGCTCCACTATCGCCTTTTGCTCCTGTTGCACCAATCAAACCTTGAATCCCTTGTATACCTTGGTCGCCCTTTAATCCTTGTATTCCCTGAATACCTTGTAATCCCCTTGCGCCACTATCACCTTTTGCTCCTGTTGCCCCAGTCAAACCTTGTATACCCTGTATTCCTTGGTCGCCTTTATCGCCCTTCAATCCTTGTATGCCCTGAATACCTTGTAAACCTCTTTCACCACTATCACCTTTTGGCCCTTGAATACCAGTTGCGCCAGCAGCTCCTGTCAAACCTTGAATACCCTGTATTCCTTGGTCACCCTTTAATCCTTGTATTCCCTGAATACCTTGTAATCCCCTTGCTCCACTATCACCTTTTGGGCCTTGAATACCCTGAGGACCAGCCGTTCCACCGTTTGCTGCATACAATGCATAAGGTACACTTAATAGTTGCGTGGTGGTGTTAATGCTGTAATTATTACCCCCAGAAGGGTCAGTTTCTATCTTAATAAAATAGTTACTTGCACCCCAGTTAATGCTACTAAAGCTACCTGATACTATACTACCTGTTCCTATTTGCAAACTAACCAATCCATTTGCATTGGTTTTTACATTTTGCGTTTCGCTATACACTACCGTTCCCGTGGCAGAATCTTTTACCAAGCTAATACGCTCGCCCACTGCCTGATTGGTAATGAGGGCATTACTATTGTTTCTGATTACTGCCTGATAACTAAATTTTTGTGGTGCCTGTGCCTTGGTGGTAACTGCTGCAAACAAAACAAGGGCTACGAAATAAATCTTCTTCATGTTGATTCTTTTAAATGATAATTAGCGTGTAATTGTGATTAAGTGATTTGAATGATTGAATGATTTGCCAACTTTTCTGAAGTTGGTAAATCTAGAGGTAACGTTCTTACTCTTTAGATTTGGCAACTTCCAAAAAGTTACCAAATCATCGTTGCCATTTTATTATTACTAATTTCTATTAGCTGCCCCCTTAATTCCTGATTATTTTAATTGGAGCTACATCTATTCCTACTGCCTTTAGTGTATATGTTCCTGCTGCAAGCTGTGCCACATTCCAGTTGATAGTATTATTTCCTGCTTGGCAACTAACGGTTTTATTTATCACCGTTCTACCTAAGGCATTTACCAATAGCAATTGATAGGTTTTACTTTCTGTAGCATTGAAAGTAATGTTCAACTGTGTAATAACAGGGTTTGGGTACACTTTCAGCGATGCTATCTTGCTCAATGCCATGTTTACCAAAACTAGTTGCGAGTAGCTATCAAGTCCGTTATTATCCACTTCTTTCAATCGGTAATAAGTAACACCTTCTGTTACTAGATTATCGTTATAACGGTAAAGTTCATTGCCATTACCTCCTTTAGCAGGTAGAGAAGCTAAGAAAGAAAAGTTATTGCTAACGGAGGCCTTCTTTTCTACTTCAAAATGATGAACATTTTGTTCGTGCGTTGTTTTCCAAGTAAGCAATGCTTGGTTGCCTTGTAGCGATGCAGTAAAAGACAATAACTGCAAGGGCAATGGGTTAGAAACTTCATAAGGTTGTTGCACACCTTGTGTAACCGTGTTATTACCATCCGAATAAGTATCATCGACTAGTTGACCTATTGAATAGCTAACTGTTCCATTTGTTCCTTTGGTATCGCCGCCTGCTGCCACAGAACTTTGTTGCGCTTGAGATAGTGTAGAGATGCCCAATAAAACTATGGGCAATAAGAATGTTTTCTTTTTATGAAGATTCACGATGAACGTTTTACTGTTAGTAATGCAAGATTACAGTTGAATGGCTTTTAACATCACCTTGCTTTAGGGTAATTTATGCAAAGCACAAGCATAATATATGCAGGGAGATGCTTGCAGCATGACAATTTGGGTAGGCTGCTTATTTTGTTAGTTTGTCTGAATCAGGATTAGATTGATATTAGGATTAGCAAGATTAGCTAGCTCATTAATCCTACCAATCTTTAAATCCTGAAAATCCTGATTCAGACACCCTCATCTTCCAGCTAGTCAACGTCAATCATAATATATCCATACTAGTCGCAATAAATAAGCAAATGATTTATCCTCATTTGTAGCAATGTGGAGAGTTTGGGGTTGTTGTTGGTGGCAATTGCAGCAAACACTTTCATTTATTCTATTTCCAAATGCCCTTTGCACCCCTTTTCATTTTTATAGGCATCTTATTTTGAAACATTCAGCCATTAATGCTATTGGGCGTATGTTTCATTTGGGAATGCTTCCATTGACAATGTTTCTTGGATGTTTCATTAAATACACCATCCATTAATGCTGTTTGGTGTATTCTGCTGTGGAATATGCTTCCAGTAACGTTAATGGCTGAATGTTTCAAAATAAGATGCTTGTAAAAGTGTTAATGTATTGATATTTCAAAATAAGTTGCTTATAATAGAACTAATGTATGAATGTCTCAAAATAAGATGCCTCTATTAACGTTAATGCATGTATTCCGCATTTAATAATGCTTCCAATAAGATCATTTGGTGTTGTTTTCATTTCAGAATACATACAGTAAAATGAACTGGTTTTCTGATAAAAATATTTATTTTTCGTTATTACTCGGAATACCAAGTATTGTGCTTTTAATAGCCTACTTTCGAAAAATAAAATTATCTAGATAAAGGACGACCTAATTAACCGCCCCTCATTTCCCTAGTTTCATAAGTCTATTCAAAAAGCATTTAATCACTTTTTAAAGCATGAATCATGGCGGGATTATTCGTTAACCATTTCGAATTGGCAACAAGGGGCAGCTCTACAGTAGCAGCTTACCTATTTAAACAACACGTGGACAGTTTGTTTGCCGATAGCGCAACAGTACCCATTGCATTGATCTGTTATAACCGGGCAAATCCTAAGTATTTAATTTACAATGCCTGCACCATCACCCACACCAGCCAAACAGGCAAACAGAGTGGTAAGGTATTGAGCATGAAGACCATTCTATTTGGTATGCCGGCACATGTGGATGATTGGGAAGCAAAAATAAAAAGTGTATATAAGGCAGGTTCATCAGAATTTAAGGCACTGTTTCCTAAAGGTAAAGCTCAGTTCAACACCGGAGGACAACAAAAAAGGGTGGATGCAGTGGCCGCATTGCTAGAAACCATCGGCTCGGATGCCAGCCTGGCGGCGGTAAAGGTGCTTGTGCAGGCTTTCTATGATACTATGCTTGCGGCTTTTGGCACAAAGGACGTGTCTGTTGAATCTACTAAAACAGATAGTATAGCAACCGAAAAAGCACGGAAGGCCATGTGCAATGTGATGCAGGGTAATCTTGGATTGATAACGGATGAGTTTCAGGATGACCTGACACTGGGCGAGAAGTATTTTGATGAAGCTTATATGGGTAACAAGTTGCAGATGATTTTTAACTTGATTGTAAAAATGCTCTCCACTAAAAAAATATTGAAACGCACATTTGCCAATCCACTCACACAAAAATTGCAGATTATAAACAACCGCAATACCACGTTGTACCTGTTTTTATGTGCTAATAAATTGGGGATTATGGGAACTGTGTTTGTAACGATTTTACCTCTCAGTACCTCTACTCATTTATTAACCGCATTCGGAGACCCTACCACAGAAACATTCCTGAAAGCATACAATACTGATGATAAGATAAAGGCTGATATTACGGTAAAAGTTCTTTAGTTAGATAGGAATTATAAATTTTGAATTATTGGAAAGCCCTTGAATCGAATGTTTCAAGGGCTTTTTATTTGCAACTAATTATGCTCCATCACGCAATTCAACCATCTCAATTCTTACAATGTTAACTAATTAGTCACCTTTGCTTCTTGAAAAGGCAAATTGTTACGTACGGTGATTCCTTCATTAACTTTTAGGTCTCTTTAGGAAAACGTGAACAGTAGAAAATAGACTATGTTTTTGAAATGGTAAAGAGTGTTGACCAAATTCCCCAACGCTTTTTAAACATTTAGAAGGTACTGACGGATTATATGAAATAAGGGTTGAATTTGCTGGCAATGCCTTTAGGGTATTTTTTTTTTGATGAAGGACGATTGGTGATTGTTATCAATTCTTTTCAAAAGAAAACGCAAAAGACGCCAAAGCAAGAACTGGAATTGGCTTTGAAATTAAAGAAGCAATATTTTATTGATAAGAAAAACATTTAATAATTATTGAAAACACAGCAGTAGCAAAAAATGAGATAACCTCTTGGGATAGTCATCTGGATAAGAAATATGGCAAAAGCGGAACAGATTCAAGAGAAGCATTTGAAACAAAAGCCTATGCATTTATTGTGGGGAAATATTAAAGGAAGAAAGGGCGAAAGCCAAGATGACACAAGCCCAACTTGCTGAGAAAACTGGAATCAAGAAGAGTTATATATCTAGAATTGAAATGGGCGTGCAGATATTCAGCTTTCCACACTATACAGAATAATAGAACAAGGGTTTAATAGGAAACTAGAATTTTCAATTAAATAACTATTTAATTTAAACCTTAAAATTTAAAACTATCATTTATCCTCTACTTCATGCAACGAGTCGGCATCGCTGCCCCTTTTTAGTTTGATGATTGGGTTGGCCTGACTTCCTGTAACGCTGAAAGGAATACCAAAAATACCCAAAGGAGGTAGCCCTACTCTTCCCTTTAGGTTATACTTTCCATCGAGGCTCACCTGTCCTTCAAACCTTGGTCGGAAGCCTGCAATCTTCATCTTGGTTCTTTCGATGGTCATTATATTGTTATTGATATTAGATTTTATGTCCACCTTCGATAAGTCGGGGTTTTTCAAACCATCCTTTTCGGTAGCCGTACTAACAGCGTCCATCAGCTTCATTCCTTTCAGCTTCACTTGCTGCAAACTCAATACCCCACTGCCTTTAATAGATGGCATAATGGGGTGCATATTAGCATCGAGCTTGCCAGCCAATTGATAATTGAGCGACACAATGCCTTGCACCCCTTTGGCCGAGGTAGCCATCTGCCTGAATAACGGGATGCCATCATAAGCCTTTTTAATGTCGAAGTCTTTAGCGTTTACCTTAAAATCGAACAATGCCTTCAAGGGTGTAACAGTATGATAAGTAGCATCCATTACTGCACGCGCACCTACTATCATAAAGCCACTTTGCACCATCTTCAGGCTGCCACTATCCACTAAAATATTCCCAACAATACTATCTATGATGATGCCCGAATAGTTTGTTTTGGCAATACTGGCATTGAAAGAAACAGAGAGATTCTTAGGAACCATCACCACACCCTTGGCAGAGGAAGCAGGCGCAGCTGTAGATGTTGGGCTAGAAAAAGCCATAAACTCATTCACAAAGAGGTATTTACTCTTCAGGTCGAAGTTGCCTTTAAGTACCGCAGTGTCTTTTAGGGCATAGTTAACCACATTGTTCAGGTAACCATTCAGCACAAAATCCGATTTGCCATAAGTAGCCTTAAACTTATCGAACACCATCCTGTCTTGGTCAAAATGAAAAGCCCCATCCTGTATATTAAACGGCTTAGGGAACAACTCGGAGGTAAGCGTAACATCTTTAATAGTCAATGTACCCTTATTAAATAACTTGTTATATAGTCCTGCCGTTGCATCGCTTTGCAAGCCCCTCAATGCTAGGTCGGCTTTTATCAAACCCTTTACACCATAGCTTTTCAGTGCAAATACCTGATATATCTTACCAATATCTATCGTTCCGTTAGAACTGATATTGTAGCGAACATTGTTTAAATTCTTCACGTCTGCTTTCACAGAAAAGGGTTGCCCTTCAAACACCAATGAGATTGGCAAAACAGAGATGCTAACATCTTTGGGTGACGATGATTTGCTAACCACCTTTGCAGATACCTGTATCTTTTCTATTGGATGAGGATAGTATTTGGTCTGGATAGAACCATCTTTCAGGTTGAAGCTGGCATTCACAACAGGATAAACTTTCTTTTTCATATCCAGTATTCCCTTCGCCTGCACATCTGCCAATACATCGCCTTTTAATGAAATACTATCCAATGGATAAAACTGTGGAATATCCTGTAGGCGCAACATACCCTTTAAATCTGCATCCACATTAAATATCTCTGCCCCCTTTAGCTTGATATAACCCTTTAAATAGTTATCTAAA
Source organism: Chitinophagaceae bacterium (assembly GCA_947447825.1). GTDB lineage: Bacteria > Bacteroidota > Bacteroidia > Chitinophagales > Chitinophagaceae > Parasediminibacterium. The sequence goes on from CANFLL010000008.1 coordinate 22,173, forward strand.
ACATTGGCATTTATGTTCTGCATATCTATTTCTGTGTGCTTATAATCATTATCCGCACAAACAGCATTCAGGTTAAAAGCAATGTGTTCCAAAGCCTTTGGCAACAAAGGATATTTGATAAATCCATCAGCAAAAGAAGAAGTAAACTTAAACGATGGGATGCTAGCAATAACTGTATCCTGGTGTTTTTCCTTACGAACATTGCCTGTGGTATAAGTAATTACTTTTTTAAAATACTTGCCAGCAGCATCCCCTTCCATGGTATATTTTCCCTTCATTTCCAATCCTTTGATGCCTATGGCAGATTGCAGTTTGCCCAAATCCATCTCGGCTTTAAGGTGTGCTTTAATGAACGGAGTATCTACACCAACAATATGCATGTCGCTTTTTAGGTAGCTTTTATCAACCATAAAAGAAAGAGAATCCATATCCATATAAAGGCTATCCATATTTAGTTGTGGCAATCGAGTATTGAAATTCAAGTACAAGTTTGTGAGAGCGGTTGCGGCTTTTTCATGATCTAAGTAACCATCACGAATCTTGATGCCAAATAATACGGTTGGCTTTAAATTCTGCGCAGCTACATATTTACCTTTCAAACTAAAGTTTACATCAGTCTTTCCCTTAGCATCCATTTTGGCAAACCACGGTGCATAAGCCGGCGGAATGGCAGCTAACACATCATATAAATCTGCGTTTACCGAATTGATATTAAAATCCATGTCATACCCATCCTTCACAAATTCAAAACGTCCTTTAAAGTCAATAGGAAGATTATTAAGCGCAATATCATTTTTCTCAAAAACAAACGCCAGAGAAGTAGTATTAACCTTGGTAACCAGATCGGCCTTCAGCTTTTTAGAACTGATGTAATGGGCATTATTAAACGTGAAATCAAAAGATTCTACCGACATTTTAGAACTCAAATCGAATATCGCTTTCGTTAAATCCCCCCTCCCCAAATAGTTAAGATTCTTAGCCACCACCACCATTTTAGTCGATTGGTCATTATAGTGAATGTCTGTATTGTCTAGTTCTATCTTATCTATCTTAAGCGAAGCACTACCCTGTGAAGTATCAGCTTTGCTATTTTTGGCAGTGTCTCCCTTGTACACATTATAATTTGCTTTACCGGATGAATCCACCTTTACATCAATATCTCCTTTGGTAACATAGATTTCGTCGATACCAATTTTTTTGGAGAATACAGATTTTAGGTTAATGCCCAGTGCAACCTCATTAGCAGACACAAGGGTGTCTTTTTCGAAGGGAGCCGCTCCTTTTAGCGTAAAATCATACAGAGTTAGCGTTAATGAAGGAAAGTGATTGAAGAAAGATAAACGAGCTTTAGAGAAGTTCAATTCCCCATTGATGGTACTGTTCGTCCACTGTTTTATTTTTTTAGAAACTGTTCCAGGGAACAAGAAAGGCAATAAAAACATCAATACAAGTATAGATAGTAAGGCGATGCCACTTATTTTCAGGAATTTAAAGATTGCTTTTGAAGAAGAAGATTTATCCATCGGTAGGGTATAATTATTCTGGCAAATTAACTGAAATAAGTAATAGGAATGTGGGAAATATGATATAGGAAATGTGGAATATGAAGTATAAAATAGGATATTGGAAATAGGAGATATGAAATAGGGGATAGGAAGTATAAAATATGAAGTAGGAGATAAGAAGTAGGTTGAAATTAACTTTTTAAATAATTTACATAGCTTAATCCCTATTACTTACAACCTAATTCATATCTCCTATTTCATTTATTACTAATTCAATCTTCTCACTTTTATTGCATTTAAGAATGTAGCTCCTTTTTCTTGTTCAAATGAAACAGTAAGCCCATTTTGTTCTTTTGCCTGAACAACAAAAGTTTTAGTGATGGCATTCAATGCCCCATATTGAACTGCAGGACAAAAATCTTCTATTACTTTCTTTCCATTTATTAATACATTGAACTGACTGATGTCCTTGCTTCTTTCTTGCGAATCGTTTACATCATACACTTCCTTAATTTGCTTATTTCCTAAGTCGGCAAAATGTAGTTCTACTTCATATTCTCCATCAGTTACATCAAATTTATAAGCAGATAGTCCATATCGGAATGTTTGGTACAACGGCACATTACGTGTAAGGTTTACCTCCGATTGATGGCCAATTCTGGTTTCAGAAGACCTAAATAATTCTCCGCCCACATAACCAAAACTCCCACTTTTATAAGCTTGGTCTGGCAACCAAGTAGTATTGTTAATAGGGTCGTAGAAAAAACAATTGCTGCCCACATTAACCGCTAGCTGAAAAGCTTTGTTATGCATTTGATTTAGTATGGCAGGAACAATTTCAAAATCTATTTGCATAGCATCTTCGCAAGTTGAATGTTCATTTACACCTCTTGCCATTAATGTGTTTCTTCCATTAACAAAAGGAATATTCCAAGGCGAGTATGCCACCTAATATGGCAAGGATTTGTACAAGACTCGTCCAAAACAATGCTTTGTACATCTGTATTTCTAAACGATGGATTTCATCTTTTACAAAAGGTTGTGTAGCTAGTGTAGACATATTGTAAAGTTATAGTAGTTCATGCTAAACATTAGATAAACTATTTCAGGAACAAAATTGTCTTCCTACATCGCAGTTACTTCTACTATCAAGAACTTAAGATAATTAGTGTTCTCCAATCCCCAAATAATGGGATGATCGCTTGCTTGTGCCTTGAAGGTAACTTGTCTTATCCGTTTCTTGGCATCCCTGGCAGCCGCAGCAATGGTATCCAAAAACAATTCAGGCGATACTAGATTCGTGCAACTACTTGTTACTAAGAAGCCGCCATTTTTCACTAGTTTCATTCCCCGAAGGTTTATTTCCTTGTAGCCAGTAACTGCCTTACCAATACTTTCCCTACTTTTAGTAAATGCTGGAGGATCTAGCATCACCACATCATATTTCTTTTCTTCCTTATCCCATCTTTTCAGGGCATCAAAAGCATTCATGGCTTCAAAATTACAGATGCCATCTAGTCCATTCAAAGCTGCATTCTTATTGGCTTGATCTACCGCTTGTTCGCTAATATCAATACCATAAACAGACTTGGCACCATAACCTGCAGCATGAATTTCGAAGGTTCCTGTGTAGGTAAATGCGCCTAGCACATCAGCTCCTTGAGCAATTTGTTTGATTGCTCTTCGGTTATCTTGTTGATCAAGAAAGTAGCCTGTCTTCTGTCCATTTTCTATATCAACATTAAACTTAAAGCCGTTTTCATTGATGACGATATTAGTATCGAATGGTTCAGTTAGGAAACCTTTTTGCTGCGTCAATCCTTCTAGCTCTCTTACTGGCACATCATTTCTTTCATAAATACCTTTAGGGCTAAATATTTCTTGCAAGGCATTCACAATGGCAGGTTTCCATCGCTCAATACCGAAAGAAAGTGTCTGGATAACAAAATAGTCATTGAATTTATCTATGATTAATGCTGGCAGATAATCGGCTTCGCCAAATACTAGTCGGCAGTTTTCAGTATAGCCCAACTTCTGACGATACTTCCATGCTTGTTTTATTCTGTTCAGAAAGAAATCATCATTAATGTTTTCATGTTTGCGTGTTAATAACCGAATGGCTATTTGCGATTGTTGATTAATATAACCACGCCCCACATACTTTTTATCATAGTAAAATACTTCTACAATATCTCCTGCGGCGGGCTCGCCCACTATCTTTTCTATTTCATTTCCATATATCCAAGGATGTCCATTGGCAATACGTGGTGCAATCTTACGCTTTAAAAACACTTTTGTCATAGCAGCGAATATAGTTGTTAGTGGTTAGTAATTAGACGTCAGCGATTTGCGAAACACCTTACTAATCACTAATTACTAACCACTAACAACTAAAAGAAAGTCTTTCTGTCAGGTTTTTACTGCATTCTCGTCATATACATACAATGTTGAAAAGTCATTTATGCACCCTGTATGCTTTGGGTGTATATTTGACAACTGTACGGGAAATTGGAGAATCACCTCAATAATAAATTTAAAATTAAAGAAAATGGCTTTAGAATTCACAGACGCAAACTTTCAATCTGAAGTATTGGAAAGCACCACATTAAACGTAATTGACTTTTGGGCAGAATGGTGCGGACCTTGCCGTGCAATAGGACCAGTTATCGAAGAGTTGAGTAAAGAATACGCAGGAAAAGTGAAAATTGGTAAAATAAATGTGGATGTAAATCCTAATACCAGCGTAAACTATGGCATCACTTCTATACCTGCCATCTTGTTTATTAAAGATGGAGTGGTGGTTGACAAACAAATTGGTGCTGTGCCTAAAAGTGTTTTGGATAAAAAAATTCAAGCACATTTATAATCAGTAAGGTTAAATAAATAAAGGCTTCCTATTAATGGAGGCCTTTTTTATGTCTATCACCCAGTGCCTTAGTGGCTAAATAAAAATGGATATAGCCTCGGATGTACTGAGAAAACTGAAAAAAAATTATATGAAGAAGTCAATCAACACGCTTTTATTCTTATTGATTACCATTGGTTCTTTTGCTCAGCCACCCAAAGAAAAGGCTTTGCTATGGAAGATTAGCGGCAACGGACTTAAACAAGCATCCTATTTATATGGCACTATACACATAATGTGTCCAGACCAAATAAAGGTAGATTCTGCATTAAAACAAAGCTTTGCCTCTACCAAACAGCTTTATCTAGAGATAAATACGAGTGACCCAGCAATGATGTCGAAGGCTATTAATGGTATGATGATGCCCGAAGGAGAAAGCCTAGAGAAGTTAGTAAGCAAGGCAGAATATGACAGTATGAGCCAAATATTTCAGGGCAAATCAGGAATGCCAATGATGCTGATGGCCAAAGCAAAGCCAATATTGTTAATGAGTGCAGTTTATCCTTCATTATTAGGATGTGCGCCAGAAGGTTGGGAAACGAAGTTTCAGGTAATGGCAAAGGAGAGTAAATTGCCAATAAAAGGATTAGAGACTATAGAGTATCAGTTGAGTGTTTTTGATTCAATTCCTTACAAAACACAAGCTGCGATGCTAAAAGACTTTTTGTATAACCTTGATAGTACAAAAAAAAGCTTTGATGAAATGCTAACTATTTATCTCGAAAAGAATATTAATGCCTTGTATGAAATGACCGTAAAAGACCCCGACTTTGGCAATTATGAAGCCCTGATGCTAAACAACAGGAATAATAACTGGATAACCGTGATGTCTGCTGCTGCTAAAGATAAGCCTACCTTTTTTGCAGTAGGTGCAGCGCATTTAGGTGGAGACAAAGGGGTGATTAGTCTATTAAGAAAGAAAGGGTTTGAGGTTGTTCCTGTGAAATACTAAGCAATTGATTTCTGGGTTGCAGTTTGTGTTGCATCTTGCAAAGTACACAAAGACAAAACAAAGGACACTAAGGTTTATAGTCTAAACCGGTAATTCTACTTTCTACTAATTCTTCTTAGTATCACATTTAAAGTGTTTTTATCAACCAACCCTTTTTTTAACATTGAATGCTTAACTGACTTTTAGATGATGGTTGTATTAACTTAAAAAACAAAAAACGCTACACAGTATTTAAACCGTATAGCGTTCTAGTGGAACTGTATAAAATCTAACAACTAAGCAATGGATAATTGATGTGCCTCTTTTCTAATACCAACCCAGTATTTGATGTTTATCTCTTCTAATCTCACAAAATATAAGTAGCATCCGCTAAACAATGATACTGGTTTGCGAATGATGAATTCCAAAGTGGAAACCAATGTATCGTAAACGTAATCAACAGCATAGTAGTATATTCCTTCTTTTCTGATGGTAACCAATGAGCGTTTGTCTATTTCACCTCTTCCGCCAGAGAATAGTAAATAGAACTTAGGAAAGTGTTGGTGAACAATTTTGTCTAATAAAACCAATGAAGGAAGAAGAAGCGATGGAACAAATACGTAAGAAACAAGGTGAGAAGCAGTGAATGTGTAAAAATGCTTTGCCATTAAGAAATCGCCTATGTAATTGATTAGTGGCGCATGGAAAGCATATACAAAAAAAGAACAAGTGCTTATTTGTGTGTACCATTTTTTGTTAATCATCATTGCTACAAAACCATCGAAGCAAAACCAACAAGCATATAACCCAAGAATTTCATTTACTTTAAATAGCATAGTCAACAAATATTTGATGTAACCAATGTTGCCGCCATGATAAAACGATAAGCCGGTACGTATAAAACACAACGCAATGAATAGGTGTAAAGCATAAATTGGTTTGAAGCTTGAAATTGGTTTTGAAAGGTCGATATTATACATTTTTAAATAAAAACCAAAGATGTAAAAGATGAACCCTCTGTCTCTTATTTCACCATCAAGGTGATTCGTAAACATCCATACTAAAAACATTACACTTAATGCTTGAATTGGAACCCTTTTTAAAACTGAACGAATAATTGGGGAAAAGGCAGCTAATAAGAATATGATTTTTAAATACCATAATTGAAATGAAACTGGATTAATGAATAGAAAGTTTAAAATATCTTTCACTCCATAATGCCATAAGCTTTTGCCTAATAAACCATCATTACTGTGAAAACCATACACAAGTATTTCGAAAATACATGTCAACACCAAACCTGTGATGCTGATGAAAAAGTAAGGTATTATTAAGGTCTTGAACTTTTTAATAAGTAATTGAGCATAAGGCAATTCTTTTGAATTAGCCATTAGATAACCTGATATTGCCATTAGTAACGGCATTCTGAAACGAAGAAGCGAATTAGAAACAAAAAGCTCAATGAACACTTCTAATGAAGCCTTTCCTTCAATGAGTGTTGAGGGCGTAATGGTGTATGGACTATAGTTATAGTTATGAATAAATAATAATCCAATCATACAGATAATTTGGTAAAACCTAATCTTCGATTTCAAAAATGTGTTCATATCTTCCTGTTTTTTTTATTGATAGAACAAATATGAGCCATTAAAATAAGGGGGCATACCCCCTAAATAAATCGTATTAGAACTGATTAGTAATCGATAACTGTACTACTACAAGGGTGGTGAATGTTTTCTTTGATTGGTGAAAAGTCGAATGTTGAAAGCGGAGAGTCTGAAAATAAACGCTCATAATTAACTTCGACTATATGATTTTCTACTTTTCACGTTCTACATTTGATTTGACACTCTTAACTCTTATCTCTTAACTTTTGACTTTCAACTCTCTACTTTCTACTTTTCAATCTACTCCATTTATCTTTACCGAATGAGTAAGGTAAAAACGGCTTTCTTCTGTAGTAATTGTGGCTATGAAAGTGTTAAATGGGTAGGTAAATGTCCTGCTTGTAATGAGTGGAACACCCTAATTGAAGAAGTGTTAGATAAAGGCACAAAAGAACAAGCATGGACAGGAACTACAGGAACAAAAGGTGGAAGAAAAGCGAACAAAGCCATCGCACTAGAAGACGTGACCGCACTAGAAGAAGTGCGAATGATTACCAAAGATGCTGAACTTAATAGGGTTTTGGGTGGTGGAATTGTGCCTGGAAGCATTGTATTAGTAGGTGGGGAGCCGGGCATTGGAAAGAGTACCCTGTTTTTGCAGCACGGACTAATGATGACGGAAACAAAAGTGCTTTACATTAGTGGTGAGGAAAGCGAACAACAGATAAAAATGCGTGCAGACAGGCTTAAAGCTGCTAATAAAAACTTTTATTTATTGACCGAAACATCTGTTCAGGCCATCTTTGAAGAGATAAAAAAGCTGCAACCACAACTGGTTATTGTAGATTCTATTCAAACAATACAATCTAATTTAATAGATTCTTCGGCAGGAAGCATTAGTCAGATAAGGGAATGTGCGGCTGAATTTCAACGGTTTGCTAAAGAAACAAATACGCCTGTGTTCTTAATTGGACATATAACTAAAGACGGAAATATTGCCGGTCCTAAGATACTGGAACACATGGTAGATACCGTTTTGCAGTTTGAAGGTGACCGTCATTATGCGTACAGAATTTTGCGAACGTTGAAGAATAGGTTTGGTAGTACCTCCGAATTAGGCATCTATGAAATGACGGGCGATGGAATGCGGGTGGTATCTAATCCATCAGAAATACTAATTACTCAACGAGAAGAACAATTGAGTGGTAGCGCCATTGCAGCATCGCTTGAAGGAATGCGACCACTATTGATTGAAGTGCAGGCTTTAGTAACCCAAAGCGTTTATGGAACGCCCCAAAGAACGGTGAGTGGGTTCGATTTGAGGAGATTGCAACTACTATTGGCTGTTCTTGAAAAAAGAGGAGGTTTCTTGTTTGGTACAAAAGACGTGTTCGTGAATATTGCTGGAGGGTTGAAGGTGGAAGATCCCTCCATAGATTTGGCAGTGATTTGTGCATTGTTGAGTAGTTATGAAGATGTGCCATTGCCTGCCCACGTCTGTTTTGCCGGAGAAGTAGGTTTGAATGGTGAGATTAGGGCGGTAAACAGAATTGAGCAACGGATTGCAGAGGCAGAAAAGCTAGGGTTTGAAAAGATAATAGTCAGTAAATACAACAAGAAAAGCTTTGATCCCAAGGCATTTAAGATTCAGGTTGTTGCGGCAGGACAAGTTCATGAAGTATATAAGTTGTTGTTTTAGAATTTAGAGTTGAATTTTTACCACAATTTGCATAAAGCGTTGATGAAAATTACAAAGAAAAGATTAAGGAGTGTACTGCTTAGGAGAGTTGGCAGTAACAATTCACAATTATCAACTATCAATTGTAATTTATGCTCAAGTCTTGGTTATCTGCGTTCATTCACTTAATCTATCCTCACAATTGTGAAGGCTGCGGTACAGACATACTGAATGAGAAAAGTTTTTTGTGTACCAAATGCTTATTTCAATTGCCACAAACAGGATTCATATCAAATGCAAATAATCCCATCGAGAAAAGATTATATGGAAGAGTAAAAGTTGAAGAAGCAGGTGCAGCTTTTTATTTTACTAAGGATGGATTATTGCAACACTTGATAGGGCAACTTAAATATAAGAACAATAGAGAAATGGGACTTTATTTGGGGCGACTGGTGGGTAATCAATTAAAAGCTACTCATCGATTTGATGGTTTGGAAGCTTTAATACCATTGCCCTTAAATGAAAGAAAACTACGAGTACGAGGCTACAATCAGTCGGAGATAATTTGCGAGGGCATTATTTCAGTATGGCCAAAAGCATTAATAACAGATGCTGTTTGCAGGGTGATTGATACAGCCACACAAACAAATAAATCATTAACGGATAGGTGGGAGAACATTGAGGGGGCATTTGCCATTGCCGATGCAACAAAAATAGAAGGTAAACATATTGCCTTGGTAGATGATATAATAACCACTGGTGCATCCATTGAATCTTGTGGAAGAGAGCTACTTAAAGTTAAAGGCGTGCGTCTTTCAGTGCTTTGTGTTGGTGCAACTAATTTATAAATTATACTTGTAAGGATAGTTAGTTATCTGAAATATCTTGCTTTATTATCCCCATATTTTCTTATTCATCGATTGCCTATTGCTACCTATGCTGCAAACTAGGGAGCCATATAAAGTGCATTTAGTGCCTTCTTAGCAGTGCGTTTTGCTAAAATAAGTGCTTTACAATCCTTTCCTGCTAATTAGGAAGCTCATTCACTTGCTTTGGTTTCCTTCGCTGCAAGGAAGGAAGCTTATTCATGTAATTATGCTTCCTTTCTTGCTAATCAGCTTGCTCATTCAGATGCGTGAGCTTCCTACGCTGCAAAGCAGGAAGCTTAGTTGCTCCATTTTATTGCCTTCTCTGCTGAGAAGGAAGCTCATGCACGCCAACGAGGTAATTTCGGAGCAGAGAAGGCAGCTAAAACACTTTTTTACTAACTATACAGCACAGCATTAGGCATAATTGAGCGCCTATTTGTTTGGGGTATGTTTGCCATATTCGGGTGATTTGTATCACGCAGTAAATACAAAAAAACAATACTCGCAATATGGAATAATCCGCTTTAAGACAATATGAGTGATAGACTGAAATCGCAAAGCATTATTCCTAATAATTAAATTTACTCAATACGCTGCATTGAATAGATTCATGCTGCTTCTTGCATAACTTATACTTGATTGAAAACATTACACAAATTGGTCGTTAGCATTTAGTATTTGTGAGGATAAGATAAGTGTAGGCATTCGTTTCAAGGGCTTATACAAATATCAATGTGCTCATTTTGTGTAATCTTTCTTCACCTAGTTTACTTTTTCTGTATCACTGGCATTTCTTCAACATAACTTCTCTTCAGAAAAGCGTTCCATAAACTATGAAGTTGCTTTCAAATGCTTACGTTCTTAAAAACTAAAAAGACTGTAAGGCTATGTTCCCATGTGTTTAGCTTTTTTTCTTTTTTAAAAGCTATATAATAAGAAACACAAACTACTTCTTTTTTCATTTTTTATTAGATTATTGTGTGAATAGTAGATGTTGATAAGTAGAAGGATTGCCTATGATTATTGTCAGTTTTAGATTTGCAGCTAATCAGCATTTTTGCAGTTGTAATAAAAAAAGAATCTTTAGCATTAATTTAATTACTTTTATATATGAGCAATGCAATTTATATAGCTACCAACCAGCCTTATAGCGGTAAATCGGTTGTAGCACTCGGTCTGCTTAACATGCTTTATGGCAAAACAAAGAAAGTAGCTTATTTTAAGCCAATAATCTACCGCCCCAATGAAAAAGAAAAGGATTTTCATATCCAAATGATTTCTTCTTTTTTCAAACTAAATATCCCTTACGAGGACATGTATGCTTTTACTCGAGAAGAAGTTTTGCAACATCGAGCGGCTGGCAATGATGCTTTCGTAATAGATACTATCATTGAAAAGTTTAAACGCCTTGAAGAAAACAATGATTTTGTGGTGGTAGAAGGTACAGACTTTTTGAAAGATGGCGTATCGTATGACTTTGATGCAAACATTGCTATTGCCAAAAACTTAGGGATTCCAGTTATAATATTGGTAAGTGCTGATAAGTCAGAAAATGATTCAGTTGTAAATAATCTTTTAGCAGTCTGCAAAAGTTTTAGTGATAAAGATATTCAAGTTCTTGCCGCCATCGTTAACAAGACTGCACCAGACGCTATTGATTCGTTGAGAGGTATATTGGAAAGTCAACTCCCAGAAAATTTATTGCTAAGTATTATTCCTAGTAATAAAAATCTTGATAGCCCAAGCATGAAAGAAATTGTAGAATCTATTGGAGGAACGGTGCTATTAGGGCATGAAAATCTAGGTAATCAAGTCGATCATTCAATTGTAGGTGCTATGCAATTAAGAAATTTGTTGCTTCGGCTAAAACCAAATACATTAATTGTAACTCCTGGCGATAGAGGTGATATTATTATGGCTGCCATGCAAGCTAACATTTCTACCAACTATCCAAAAGTTGCTGGATTAATACTTACTGGAGGGCTAGAACCTGAAGAACCCATACTTAGGTTGGTGGAAGGTTTGGAAACTGTTGTTCCTGTAGTTCAGGTGCAAACAGGCACTTTTGAAACGGTTACCAACATAAGCAAAACACCGTCTAGAATAAGTATGGATAATGGTAGTAAAATACAACTAGCTATTAATACTTTCGATAAATATGTGAATGCGGCAGGTCTCGAAGAAAAAATAAAAACCTTCCATACAGTCGGTATAACACCGCACATGTTTCAATACCAGATGGTTAAAAGAGCCAAGAGCCATAAGAAACACATTGTTTTGGCAGAAGGTAATGATGATAGGGTATTAACTGCTGCTGCCAGACTATTGCAACAGGATATTGTTACATTAACAATATTAGGAGACAAAGAAGAGATAGAAATTGCATTGCGGAGGCTGAATCTTAGTTTTCCAAAAGAAAATGTACAAATAATAAATCCTTTAAAGTCTGACATATTTAATGATTATGCAGATACGCTTTATGAACTTCGTAAGACAAAGAATGTTACTCCAGAAATGGCCAGGGATATGATGGCGGATGTTTCTTATTTTGGAACAATGATGGTATATAAAGGTGATGCAGATGGAATGGTTTCTGGTGCAGTACACACCACTCAACACACCATTCGTCCGGCATTGCAATTTGTTAAAACTAAAGCTGGCATTAATACTGTTTCCTCTGTGTTTTTCATGTGTTTAGAAGATAGGGTTTGTGTGTTTGGCGATTGTGCGGTGAACCCTAATCCAACGGCAGAACAGTTAGCCGAGATAGCCATTTCTGCGGCAGAAAGTAGTGTTGCTTTTGGAATTGAGCCATTGGTTGCCATGCTTTCCTATTCTTCTGGAACAAGTGGGGTAGGGGAAGATGTTGATAAGGTTAGGGAAGCAACAGCATTGGTAAGAAAGTTGAAACCTGAATTAAAAGTAGAAGGACCTATTCAGTATGATGCGGCTGTGGACCCTGTGGTAGGTAAACAAAAGATGCCTAATTCGCCAGTGGCTGGTCAGGCAAGTGTGTTGATTTTTCCTGATTTAAATACAGGTAATAATACCTACAAGGCAGTGCAACGAGAAACAGGAGCTTTGGCAATTGGGCCAATGTTGCAAGGTTTAAATAAACCAGTGAATGATCTTAGTAGAGGTTGCACCATTGATGATATATTTAACACGGTAGTCATTACTGCTATTCAAGCACAATAAATTAGTGGTTAGGAATTAGTATTTAGTGGATAGTATTTATGCTAATTCCTCTCACAACTTACAACTTACGACTCACCACTAACAGCTAATCACAAATCACTAATAACTAAATAAAAGATGCAAATTTTTGTAATAAACTGTGGTAGTAGTTCCATTAAATATCAGTTAATAGCAATGCCAGAAGCCAAACTTGTTTGTAGTGGACTTGTGGAAAGAATAGGTACTGATGAAAGCGTATTGAAGCACAAAGTATTTAAAGATAATGATGAATTTGTTCAGGTTAAACAAACTGGAAATGTAGATCATGGTGGTGCATTGGCAGCAGTGGTTGAGATAATGATGGATAAAGTAAATGGCGTTATTACGTCGGCTGATGAAATTCATGCTGTTGGGCATCGGGTACTACATGGAGGAAAGGCTTTTTTTAAAACAATACAGGTTAGTGAAGCTGTGAAAGCTCAGATAGAAACATTGTATCCACTAGGACCATTGCACCTTCCTGCAAATCTTACGGGGATTCAAGTAGCAGAAAAATTGTTTCCTTCTTCTGCGCAAGTAGCCGTCTTTGATACTGCTTTTCACCAAACCATGCCACCGGTTGCTTATCGTTATGCAATTAGTAATGATTATTATGAAAAGAATGATGTTAGAGTATATGGATTTCATGGAACCAGTCATAAATATGTTTCGGCAAGGGCGGCGGATTATTTGCGCAATCCTGAAGCAAAAATTATTACAATACATTTAGGAAATGGATGTAGTATGGCGGCTGTTAATGCTGGAAATTGCCTAGATACTTCCATGGGGTTAGGGCCTTTGAGTGGATTGATTATGGGCACAAGATGTGGAGATATTGATGCGTCAGTTGTTTTTCATTTGATGGAAACTTATGGGTTTTCAATTCCAGAAATGCAGACTCTTCTGAATAAGAAAAGTGGAATGTTGGGCTTATGTGGCTTTAGTGATATGCGAGATGTGAAAGCTGCCATCAAGGATGGAGATGAAGCTGCCAAACTAGCCTATGAGATGTATGCTTATAGAATTAAAAAATATATTGGATCGTATGCGGCTATCTTAAATGGCTTAGATGCTATTGTATTTACAGGTGGCATTGGAGAAAATGATGGTGCAATGCGTGCCTTGTCAGTAAAAAATTTAGAATTTTTTGGTATCACATATAATGAGAATACTGCGGTTATTTCAGTTGATGGAATAACGGAATATCAAAATGCTGGAGCTAGAGTAAAAGTTTTAGTTGTACCAACAAATGAAGAGCTGCAAATTGCCAAGGAGTGCTATGACTTAATAAATTTGTAATGAAAATGAATTAGGATTGTCCAATAAGATAATATAAACTTGCAATTAATATTAAAATTTTTGGTTTATGGTTGCAAGCAGAATATATAAAACATTACTACAAACCCAAGAAGGAATAAACTATCTGAACATCGGACTCATGGTTTTATGCTTTATTCTTATTGAGTATGATGCACGTATTTCTGGAGTTCCCATTGAATCATTTTACGTTTATTGGAATAGGAAAAGAGTTATCTAGTATCATAAAAAATAATAATTTTCAATAACTCTTTTTCTACTTCAAGAATGTTGATTATATCCTATTGAAATATTCAGTTCCCATAATCTTATCTTTTGCTCTTAGTTGCCCTCTCACAATAAGAAATTGGTAGGTTCCATAACAGAAAGCACTAATACAGTCAACCCAAGTTTGCCTTCTGTGAAAGAAATAAAGACTACAGTCGAACAATAAGTTGGCTGTTATTAATAGTATTAAAGCCGTAATAGCAAAGGTAAAATTGAAGTTTTTGTTGTTGATAAAGATATTGATAATCGTAGTTGCCAAAACTGCCAGAGCTGTAGCATACAAATAAGTAAGTGGCTTTTTGGTAAGGGTAACGTTGTGGCTAGATGAAAAATATTCTAGTACTGCTATGTAAAGAATTAAGCCTACAAGAGAGATGAAAATAGCTAATTTGCTATCACTAAATGTAACATATTCCAATTTGTGAAACTGAATCGCATATAAAATAAACGAGAGGCCATAGCAGCCTAAACCAGCCCATTGGTATAGAGGTGAATAGCTTATGGTTAAATAGTCGCCTAAGCAGGAGGCAATCATTCCTCCAATGATAAAAAGGTGATTTCTTGAAATGAATTGTTGGAAGAATATTAAAAAAAGAATTGGTATCAATGTTGGTCTGGTATAAATTCTTTGGGTATAATATCTGTAATATAAAAAATAACACTCTGTTAAAAGTGTAATAAAATAGATACCAATGATGACATTTTGCAAAAGTCCTTTTCTAAGAACATCTATAATCTTTTTCATAAACTCTTTTTTATATGGTTAGCAAATATCTGAAAAATAAGAAATTAAACTTTCTCTGTTTTGGTTTGAAAGAAGGCTTTGTTAATGACCCAACCAAATACAAATGGGAAAGGGGTAAATATTTCATCAATTATACTAAGATATTCATTTAGGGAACGAAGTGCTGGAATTTTAAGCAGAACATAAAATATAAGAAGTGCAGCATAAATCTTTATGAATAAATTAAATAACTTGCTATCAGTACTAACCCATAATCCATAAATACCTACTCCAATTTGCAAAGCCAAATTTAGTTTGATAATGATATGCATCATTATTCTTGGAAGTAAATGAATTTCTGGTTTTAAAACTACCAACAAAAGTAAAGCCACCATGTTAAGTACCATGCACACCCAAAAAATACTATCCTTTTTCATTAGCCTTAAGTTTATTAATGTACTTTACCCATCCGTAGAAAATAATTATGTACATGACCAATGTAAATAAATAATGGTGAGTGGTTTCGAACATAGGGCGATAAAATTCGTAAACCCACTCTAAACCTGCACAGCGTAGCATATTAGTAATAATCAGGGCAATAATACCAAGAATGATGTGTTTTGTTTTTAATTTATTATCGCCAGGTAAAAGTGCTATTACACCAGCATAAATAAGCATTAGTTCTAACCCATTGCACGCATCACCTATCCTTAAAATTACATGATTGTTTCTCACTAACATTGCTTCAGGTTCAAACTTGCTTTCCATACTGTAAGCAGCTTTAACGCCTGATTTGCTGATTAAATTCACAAATACAATGGTTCCATTTCCAATCAAATTCGTTAACATCCTATCTGGAATACGAATAGGTCTTAGGATGTAAACGTAAAGTAATCTCCAAACTAAAACGCACAACACAGATTTAGCTATGAATTGCTTGGCAGGACTTAGGTTTAACCACTTTTCTTTCATCTGCAAGAATTTAAAGATTATTATGTTAGTATTTGAAAATATGAGGCCGCAATATACATTCTTAACATCTTCATTCAGTTTTGGTGAATTTTTAAATCATTTGTTAATCATTTTTTATTTGCCTCCATCATTCGCATTTGCTTGGCATCTTGCAAGAAATCGGAAGCGAATATAAATTTATTGAGCAGCTCATCATCACTAAAAATAATTTCTTTATTGCTCCCTTCCCATTGTTTTTTCCCTTTATGAACATAAACAATGTTGTCACCAATTTCCATCACGCTATTCATGTCGTGCGTAACTACAATAGTAGTCATGTTATACTCCTTAGTGATTTCGTGGATTAATTTATCAATTAATAAAGATGTTTGTGGATCAAGCCCCGAATTGGGTTCATCGCAAAAAAGGTATTTTGGATTTAGTACAATCGCTCTAGCAATACCAACCCTCTTTTTCATACCCCCACTAAGTTCGGCAGGGAATTTATTATTAGAACCAACTAGGTTTACTTTCTCCAAAACCTCATTAACTCGTTTCTTTTTCTCGGCTAATGATTGTTTAGTAAACATATCTAGTGGGAACAATATGTTTTGCTCCACAGTCATACTATCAAATAAAGCTGACCCCTGAAAAAGCATACCAATTTGTCTCCGTAAAGCTTTTCTTTCTTCCTCAGACATATCAATAATATTCTTTCCATCAAATATTATCTCGCCACTATCTGGTTCAAATAAGCCTACCATACACTTTGTCAATACCGTTTTTCCACTACCGCTTGTGCCTATGATAAGGTTGCACATGCCCGTTTCCATTACTGCTGAAATGTCTTCTAGTACTACCCGACCATCAAACGATTTATGTATTTTACGTATTTCTATCATGATGTTGCAACAAAGAAAAGTAATTATTATTTTGAGTCCTTAATTTAAAATTTACCATTCAAAACTTAAAACAATACTTCAACTTGATTCTTCAATAAATCCTCGAAAACGTCTCTTCTTCTTATCAAATGAAATGCGCCATCTTTCACCAAGACTTCTGCAGGTTTATATCTACTATTGAAGTTGCTACTCATTTCAAAACCATAGGCTCCAGCATTGGCAAATACTAAATAATCACCCTCTCTTACTTCATGCAGTTTCCTGTCCCAGGCAAACGTATCCGTTTCGCAAATATTCCCAACTATAGCGTAGTGTTTTTCTTCTCCATTTGGGTTAGATATATTGGTGATGTTATGGTGAGCATCGTAAAACATGGGGCGTATTAAGTGATTGAAACCACTGTTTACACTTGCAAAATGTATAGCCTTTGTTTCTTTCAGCACGTTTACCTGTGTAATTAAATAGCCAGCACCACTCACTAAATATTTTCCAGGTTCGAACCAAACCTGTAATGGTTTGCCATTAGGGTTTGGATGATTGGCAAACGCTTTTCCAACCTTTTGTGCAAGAAGGGTAATGTCAGTTTCGTGATCCCCTTTTTTATAAGGAACCTTAAAGCCTCCACCAAGATCTATAAACTCTAATTCGTTGAACAAAGGAATTATATCGAATAATACCTCTATTCCTTTTATAAATATTTCTACATCCTTAATCTCGCTACCTGTATGAATGTGAAGCCCTTGAATGAAAAGATTTTTTTCTTTAATAATGGATAGTAAGTCATCTATCTGGTCAATAGGAATCCCAAATTTACTTTTATCGTGACCAGTAGATATTTTTAAGTTGCCTCCTGCCATTATGTTAGGGCGCAAACGAACCCCAACAGGATAGGTATGACCATACTTTTCACCAAACTTAGTAAGATTAGAAAGGCTATCTATATTGATATGCACTCCCAAGCTTTGTGCTTCTTCAATTTCGTCGAAACCGATGCCATTGCTGGTATATAATACTCTTTCGGGCGGAAACCCAGCGTGCAATGCCAATTTAACTTCATTGATAGAACTACAGTCTATATTAGAACCTAACTGTAAAAAATGTTTAAGGATGTTGATATTTGTTAGTGCCTTACAAGCATAAAATACCTTCACATCCTGACCAGCAAAGGCATTAGTAAGGTTATTATACTGCTGTGCCATTTTTTCGGCATGATAAACATAAACTGGTGTGTCAAATTGTTGTGCTATGTTGGTTAGCTGTTGATTCGATAACGTCATTATTCTTTAAAAATTTAATGGATAGTCTATTAAAACCTGACTGTTCTATTCTGTTACATCAAGTTCTCCATCCTTATTTACTACAATGTTTGATGGCTTTCCATCTTCATCAAAGGTTTCTGTGCCAGAGGCAAAGTCTTCGGGCATCACTATTGTGCCTTGTGTGAATTGTTCCGCTAATACTTCTCTTATTTTAGGCAAATCATCTGCCGAGTTAATGCCAAAATAATCCATAAAGTTCTTGGAAGTAGTATATAAAAGCGGATGTCCTGGCATCTTTTCATTACGCCCTGCAATTAGTATTAGTTCCTTTTCTAACAATTTCTGAATACTATAATCGCTATTCACCCCGCGAATGCTTTCCACTTCTCCTTTAGTAATAGGTTGTTTATAGGCAATAATGGCAAGGGTTTCAAGTGCTGCATTCGATAATCTTTTCAAAAACTTATCTCCATTCAGTTGAGCAACTGTTTTATAGTAAGATGGTTTAGTTAAAAACTGTAGTCCGCCACCACTTTCTTTCACTTCAAATGGATAAAACTCTGCACTATATTTTTCTTTTATTCCATCAATGCAAGTTGTTACTTGATCCAATGAAACCCTTTGTTCCATAAAACCAAAAGCATTATTAATCAATTCCACAATTTCTAAAGCAGTTAAAGGCTTGTCGCTTGCAAAAATGAGTACTTCTATATGTGGTATTATTTCGCTTAGTTCCATCAGTATTAAGTTTCGCCACAAAGACACTAAGTCTCAAAGAAACATAAAGTTAAAAACTGAAAAAAGGCAGAATGAAACGCTTGGTGCTCCTTTCTGCCTTTGTGTTCTTTGTGGTTATTTGAAAAAAAATTATCCTTCTAATGCTGCTGCACCACTTACAATTTCAGTAAGCTCGGTAGTGATAGCTGCTTGTCTTGCTCTGTTGTAGCTAAGTTTCAGGCTCTTTAATAATTCGTTAGCGTTTTCGCTTGCCTTATCCATTGCCGTCATTCTAGCACCGTGTTCGCTAGCATTACCATCTAGAACCGCCTTATATAATTGTGTATTTAAAATCTTCGGCATTAATTCAGCAACCAAAATGTCTTGTGCGGGTTCAAAAATGAAGTCAGCTTTCTTAACCCCAGTTTTATTTGTAACCTTAGGAATTGGCAAAAATTGTTCGGCCTTAAACTGTTGTGTAGCAGCATTTTTAAATTCACTATAAATCAACTCAATCGCATCAAATTCCTTGTTTTCAAAAGCTTTCATTGCAGCTACTGCAGCAGCCTGTACGTTCTCGAAGCTTAGTTTAAGATAAATATCTTTAAATGTTGCATCTGTTTTAAAACCAGATTTGGTTAAACTCTCCCATCCTTTTTTGCCAATATTCCAAACACTGACATTTCCTTTTGCAAATTGGGTGCTATATTTTTCTTGTATGGTAGCTTTTGCCATCTTAACAACATTCGCATTATAGGCACCACACAACCCTCTATCACTGGTAATTACTATCAACAATACTTTTTCTACTTCTCTTGTCTCAGCTAGTTTCATTTCAGCATTGCCATCAGAGTTACTTACGATGTTACTCAACATTTCTTGCAACTTTTGGGCGTAAGGTCTCATTTGGATAATTGAATCCTGTGCCTTACGTAGTTTTGCCGCACTCACCATCTTCATGGCTTTTGTAATTTGTTGCGTACTCTGAACACTCTTAATCCTGTTACGTACTTCTTTTAATTGAGCTCCCATTGTATACTTTTTCTTGTTTTATGTAGACTATTCAGTTAGATAGTTGTTCTTTAAGCCTATAATTTCGGCGGCAAAAGTAACAGAAAACTGTTTATTATTTTCCATTGATTTTATAGCGTGGATAAATGTTGTATCAATAAGTTAAAAGTGGTTGTTTTTTTCAATCACTTGATATTGCAGTTACTAAGTTTATTTATAGCCATTTTTATTACACTTTGATAAATTAAAACGATTATTATCCCTCATGAGGTCTACTGCTAATTTCATAAGGAAAAGCGACAAACTTTTATGCACTCGTTCCAACTCTCAGAAAATTCTAAACTTACTCGAAGCTTATCCCAAACACGCAGCTTATCAAAATGAGCTCTTTCTTTTGGCCTCTTTCTTCCATTTATTCAACTGAATCACGCTTAAGTTCACTTGAGTCAGTCAATGATTCACTTGAGTCAGTCCACGACTCACCTGAGTCAGACAAAGATTCACTTGAACAAGTCGACGACTCACTTGAGTCAGCCAAAGATTCAGTTGAGCGAGTCGACGACTCACCTGAGTCAGCCAAGGACTCACTTGAGTCGTGGACTGACTCAGGTGTGTAAATGACGTTTTTTGATGCTAAAATTGCTAAATTAAATGATGCATTCATTGACAGTAAAGGGTTTTAAGGGATTTATAGATTATACCCAACAGAATTTGGTTTGCAAAATGAGAGAACCTTCATTCATCTAAAGTCAAGGGAATTAATCGTTCCTTTTGGTAAAAGCAGAAAGCTAAACTTGCTTTTGATTGTTTATATTAAAGTTATTCAGACAGACTTGAACGTATTGTTTATGGGCATTATCCAAACAAGGAATGTTTTCGATAGCTTACATCTGGATAATACATGTAAACACAAGACCCATTTTTAATGAAATTTATAATAGGTTTCGATAGTTCTTGTGAAACTGCTGGACATCCTTGACTACGGCCTAATCGACCACTGTTTTTAATAAATTTTTCACTTACATACACCGCACCATGCATTACAATTCCTCTGGTTTCGGCATCATCATTAATGCCTTTTTCTAAACCCTTCAAACACATCGATAGTCCATGATTTCCTATATAAGTCTGAGAAGACACATAGAATCCTAAGCTAGATTTAAACGAGTTTTGTGTATTTGCAAATGAAACCGCAAACTCATTTCCAGAGTTTCTTCCATGTGCAACGTAGGTATTAAAAACTACAACTGCTTTTTCTAAATCAATAATGTAAAGCCTTTTTGAGTTAGAAGATTGTGAGAAATCAACAATGGTTAGCAATCCTGATTTGGGTAAAATATTTCTTTTTTTAAGAATGTTCCAGCCAGAAATGGCTTTGTCATAAACTATTTTCTTTAAGCCAATGTCTGCAAGATGTAATTGTGCATATAGGTTTTGAGTTTCTGTTTGCTGAACTGAGTTCATTATAGGTTGGTATTCAATATTTCTTTTTCCATTAAATACGAAAAGAGAGAAAATTGAGGCAATAGTTATTCTGAAAAATAAATGTGACATAACAAAGTTTTTAATTGTATTCAAATGTTAGGCAAGCGACATAAGAGAGTTGATACCCCTTTTTTTTTGATTATTTTAACTCCGTCTAATCCAGTGAGATTCATCCTTCTTTCTTTCAAGATAAAACATGATTTTGGTTCAACTTCTCACAAATGTATCAAATGGTTTATGATTGCTATGTTAATGTTGATCGCAATGTTTGGTGAAGTCTATCTTAATGATTCTAAACGGTAGATTTTCTAAATTTAATAAGTAGTGTAAATTAATGCCCTATTGATTTGTAAAAAATAAAAAAGGAATGTTTAATAAAATGATGTTAGATTGCAGTGTTGCAAAAAATAATTGCTGCTTACAGATAGATTGCTGACATAAAAAATATCTAATTTTTAATATTTTGTATGAGAAGAAAACAATATTCATGCAAGATTATTTAGTAAGTCATATTTTTCTCATTTTGTTTTATTTTTAGTCAATTAATTTACTATTGATGGTAAATTTAATATGATGATTTATGTATACTCAGATAAGTTCATTTATTCAGATTCGAATTATTTATGCAGCTACTATTCTTTTTTTAGTTGCACTCTCTGTATTTACTTTTATCCAGTTAAAAAACTTAACAGAAGCATACATTCAAATAAATCATACACATCAAACAACGCAGTTACTTCAAAATGTTTTAACAGACATACTTCAGTCAGAAGATTGTAAGAGAGGTTTTCTTTTGTCAGGTGATTCTTTAGAGTTAAGGAAACGGAATTTGGCTTTAAATAATCTTTCTAAGGAATATCATGCTCTAGGTCACTTAATAATAGATAATCCCAAACAGCAAGATAATCTGAACGTACTTACTATTCTTATAAACGAGAAACTAGCTAGTGTATTCAATATGCCTCTACAATTAAAAAAGTCATTCTTATCTGCCGATACAAAGCAAAATACACTTTTTGGGGTAAATAAAATGGATAAGGTTATTGCCCAGATTGAGTTAATGATTGCTTTTGAGGCTACTTTTTTATTACACATACAAGGAAATTATAATCAACTGTCTTTTATTACCCCACTTTTTATGATTGTTTTCTTTCTTGGAGCAATAATAATATTGTGGGCTTCCTATCTGAAATTAATAAATGCTCTTTCTGTATCTGAAGTTTTGCAGGATAAACTTAAAATTGAAAATGAAGGAAAAGAAAACCTTGCTGCCGAATTGGTTATTGCCAATATAGAATTAGCATTTCAGGTTGAAGAAAAAGGGAATCGTGCAGCAGAATTAATTATTGCCAACAAAACTTTGCACTACGAAAGTAATGCGAAGGAGTATCGTGCTGCAGAATTGGTAATAGCAAATAAAGAATTGGCATTTCAAGTAGAGGAAAAAGAATGCCGTGCAGCAGAGTTAGTTATTGCTAATAAAACATTGCATTATGAAAGTAGTGAAAAAGAAGATCGAGCAGCAGAGTTGATTGATGCAAATAAAGAATTGGCATTTCAGGTTCGAGAAAAAGAAAATCGTGCAGCAGAATTGGTTACTGCGAATGCAGAACTTGCTTTTCAGATAGGAGAAAAGGAAAAAAGGGAATTAGAACTTATTAATAGTAATAAAGAACTACAATCATTTGCACAGATAGCTAGTCATGATTTACAAGAACCATTGAGAAAAATTCAAATGTTTACTTCTAGAATTAGGGATAAAGATTACACTAATTTGTCCGATTATGGACAAAAATATTTTGAAATAATTGAAGATGCAGCAGAAAGAATGCAGGTTTTAATTCAAGACCTGATTGCGTATGCACAAACAAATGATGAAGAACGGGCATTTGAAGAAACAGACTTGAATGTAATTTTAAAGGAAGTTATTGAAGAGTTATCCGATGCTATTTCTGAAAAAGGTGCTACCGTCAAATTGGGCAACCTCTGTAACGCATATATTATACCTTTTCAATTTCATCAGTTAATAACTAACCTCATATCAAATTCCTTAAAGTTTGCAAAACAGGTATTGCCATGTCAAATAACAATATGTAGTTGTGTTGAAAATGGAAACAATAATGTTAACAAAAGACTTTTAGCAAAGAGAAAATATTGTCACATCACCTACTCTGATAATGGAATTGGCTTTGAAGAAATTTATAATGAGAAAGTATTTGAAATTTTTCAGCGTCTTCATGGCAGTGGAGAATACAAGGGGACAGGCATTGGGCTTGCCATTGTAAAAAAGATTGTCGATAATCACAAAGGAATGATTAAAGCTTTTGGGAAACCAAACGAAGGAGTTACGTTTGATATTTATTTACCTACAAAATAAAAAAATGAATAGTTACTACAAAACACTTAACATTTTGCTTGCAGACGATGATGAAAATGATCGTATGATTTTTCGGGAAGCATTGGAAGAATCTAAGATGAACACTTTAGTAGTGTCGGTAAATGACGGAGCTGCTTTAATGGAATATTTGCTAAAAGATGATACTCAATTACCGACTCTTTTGTTTCTTGATTTAAACATGCCACTCAAAAGTGGGATGGATTGTCTTAAGGAAATAAAGAGTGTTGCAAAGCTAAAAAACATAGTGATTGCCATTTATTCAACTTCGTCTTCAGAAAAGGATATAGAGCAAACATTTTTTTGTGGGGCAAACGTATATATGAAAAAACCAAATGATTTTGGGAAGCTAAAAGAATTGTTGAATAAAATAGTTACCTCGGTAAATGTTTATAGTGATCCTCCTTTTAATATTGCCAATTTTCTTTTGAAGCTCTAGATTGATTTTAGACCTTTATTTATTTTGTCAACTTAAACCTAAGGAACAAAATAAAATAGTAGATTATTCTCGCATTTTTTTTAACGAAAAAATCCTCAGATAAATTATGGAATTGCTGCTTAATTTAATATTTGGATTCCTACATTTATATGACTTTTTTTCGAGTGATGAAAGTAAGTGAATATAGCAAAAATCCTTAGCTAAACTGCATTTATTGTTTAGTTGGTTTACACTGTCAGTTTCTTATCCTCTCACTTTTCCTCCCCATATCTTCTCTTAATCGTCATTGTCTTCCCTTTGCTGTTACTACTGCCTAAAAAATAGACCGTAAGAATCTGTCACTTCCGATTCAGAAATGGCATTCCAAAGCTTTTTATCCCCTTCAGTTTGCCTGTCCTAACGGTACAATGATATAGATTTCATTTAAGCTTGTGGTAAAGTTTTCTATTTGGTCGTAAATATCTCCCTTCCTATCCTGTAAATGGAAACTCACATAGAAAAATGCAAGACGATGATGGTCTTGTTGGGCAAGAAAAGAGTAACAAGATTGGAAGGGAGTTTTGGCAATGAAAAGAACTATTACTATTACAAAGGGGCAAAGTAAGGAATGCCATAACAGAAAAATGCTCGGTATTCTTTGGCATCTTATTGTGTTATGCCTACACAATTACCAACATGATGGAGGAGGCAAAGGAAAAAGAGACAAAAAAGGAAGCCTAGATAAACTTAAAAGGGCAACTAATTACAGAAGTATCCGCAAGAATAAAATCAAGCATCTGAAAATGACCACATTAGATAAAACGTGAACACATAAAGTGAAATCCAGTCAAGTTTAATATAAATTTATATCAAATATAAAAAATTACAGAGAATGCCTTTAAAAGGCAGTTTTAAGTTCTAAGTATTTTAAGAATTCATTTCTGTTTCTTTCTTCCTTGAAAGCTCCTTCATAAAAAGCGGTAACAGTGCTACTCGTATCATCCTTTACACCTCTGCTAGAAACGCACAAGTGTTTAGCATCAATAACCACTGCTACATCATCAGTGCCCAATATTTCCTGAAGCTTTTTTCCTATTTGCATTGTAAGCCTTTCTTGTACTTGTGGTCGTTTTGCATAATATTCCACAATACGGTTCAACTTACTTAGCCCGATCACTTGGCCATTACTGATGTAGGCAATGTGGGCTTTACCCATAATGGGTACAAAATGATGCTCGCAATTGCTGTAGAAAGAAATGTTCTTTTCAACAAGCATTTGGTTGTACTTATACTTGTTTTCAAACAAAGCAACCTGAGGCATATTTGCAGGATTCAATCCACTAAATATTTCTTTCACATACATTTTAGCAACTCTGCGTGGCGTACCTTTCAAGCTATCGTCTGTCAAGTCTAAGCCCAAAGTGTCCATTATTGCTTTGAAATGTTTTTCAATGACTGCTATCTTTTCATCTTCACTTAGCTCAAAAGCATCATTTCTCAAAGGTGTGTTAACCGAAGTGAGAATATGGTTATCACCTATTTCGTCTGTCATAATATCTGTTTCTGTTAAAACCAACTTATTGTCTTCGTTAAGATGGATATTCGACAAAATTTCGTTCTGTTTCATAAAGTCTAATTTGTAAATCTAATTTGTTGTCAATTTTATCTCTCAGCAGATTGTAAATTACAATTACAATATTTTCTGCTGTTGGGTTTAAAGTTTCAAAATCGGTTGTATCAAGATTGAGATTTTTGTGGTCAAAACGTTCCAATACTTCCTTACTAATAAGGTCACTAAGTATTTTCATGTCTATAACATAGCCTGTTTTTGGGTCTGGAATACCTGTAACTTTCACTATCAAATCATAATTATGACCATGATAGTTTTTATTGTTGCATTTACCAAACAGGATCGCATTTTCCTTATCACTCAATGTAGGATTGTGCAAACGATGGGCTGCATTAAAATGTTCTCTTCTAAAAACGGCTACTTTGTTCATAATAAGTAAAACGGGATTAACTACTATTCAACCTGTTTTAAGGCTAAACCATTGTTGACTAACCATTTTTTTTCAATTGTTTATAAAACAAAAGAATGTTAAAACAATAATGTAAATAATCAAGAAACCAACGATTGCTAACTGTCAAGCACTGCGTAAAAAGTGTGTTTACCAAGTGGCTATTCATATTATTAAGAGCAAAAAAGTTAGCAACAACGCTTCAGGCGATGCGACGAAATTAAATAACTGTTTCAGAACTAGTATTAAAAACTTTAATCAATTCAGACCATCATGTACATATAAACGAGCAATGCCTTTTTTTTGTTTAATTGAGTGAAATAAAAATTAAACATTTTCCTATTTCAAAAATCAATACGTGTTTCATATAAATGATTATTCTCCAAAATATTCAACATAAATTCTGGAAGTTTCATAGAGTTTAATACAATGCAATTTAACAATAGGAGGGATGTGAGCCACAAGTTCATTCCATATCCCGATTGCCAAGTTTTCTGTACTACACATTTTACCTTGCAGAAAATCTACATCCAGATTCAAGTTTTTATGGTCTAATTTTTTGATAACTTGCGTTTGAATAATCTTGCTAAGTTTTTTTACATCCATTAAAAAGCCTGTGTCAATGTCTGGTGTGCCTTTCACCGTTACAAATAACTCGAAGTTGTGTCCATGCCAATTTTCGTTAGCGCAAACTCCAAATACTTCTTCATTTTTTTCTTTAGACCATTTTGGGTTATATAGTTTGTGTGCTGCATTAAAGTGTTCCAATCGAGTTAAATAAACCATTTCTAATTCTTCAAATTTTGCGCAAATGTAATGGTTAGGTTTTCTTTTATTAGTTATTGAGGCAGATACATGAAGTTAGACACTTAATATTTCTGTTATGAAAATGAATAGAGAAGTCAATATTTCTTTGTCATTTTTATTTCAAATACAAAAAAGACTACCACTTTATGTAATAGTCTTTTTTAATGTTTAGGAATATTGTTTACTTAACTTTTATCAATCTCGAATTCTATTCTTCCTTTTCTATTCTCATCTTATAAAATGATCTCCAAACAAAAACTAAGGCGATTGCTAAAAAGCCCATTCCAACAAATGGGGCTATATCTCTAAAGGATTCGGATATAGCAATTTCCATGGCTAATAAACCAAAAAGTGTGGTGAATTTGATAATTGGATTTAGTGCAACAGAGGATGTGTCTTTGAATGGATCACCAACAGTGTCACCCACAACTGTGGCATCGTGCAAAGGTGTTCCTTTTGCTTTCAGTTCAACTTCAACTACTTTTTTTGCATTGTCCCATGCGCCACCTGCATTTGCCATAAAGATGGCCTGAAACAATCCAAAGATGGCAATAGAAATTAAATAGCTTACAAATAGAGCTACGGCATTGTTGCCCCCAATGCCTGATGGAGAGGATATGCAAGCAAAGGCTAGTGCAAAAAAGAAGATCGCAATAAATATGTTAAACATTCCCTTTTGAGCATATTGTGTACAGATTTTTACTACGGCAGTAGAGAACTCAACCGAAGCTTTTTTAGGCCCATTCGGGTCGAGATTAATATGTTTTTTAATATACTCAACTGCCCTGTAAGCACCAGTGGTAACTGCTTGCATTGAGGCTCCTGTGAACCAATAGATTACTGCACCTCCTAATATGAAACCTAAAAGAGTGTATGGATTTAACAAATTAAGTATAGTTTCTGGTTCAACGTGTAGCGTGTTTTTTATCATTAATATCAATGAAAATATCATTGTAGTTGCCCCTACAACTGCTGTACCTATCAATACTGGTTTTGCCGTTGCTTTAAACGTATTACCAGCTTCGTCATTTGCTTCAAGATAATATTTTGATTTGTTCCAATCGGGTTTAAAACCAAAGTCCTTTTCTATTTCAGCATCTATGTTTTCAATGCTTTCAATTAATGAAAGTTCATATACAGATTGTGCATTGTCTGTTACGGGACCATAACTGTCTACTGCAATTGTAACAGGCCCCATCCCCAACATGCCAAATGCAACTAGGCCAAAAGCAAAAACAGAAGGATATACCATAAATTCGTTGAGTCCGAATGTGCTTACGAAATAAGCCATAAACATCAATACAAAAAATACCATCCCATTCCAGAAGGCACTAAAGTTGCCTGCCACAAAACCAGATAATATCACCAGAGATGCTCCTCCTTCTTTGCCTGCACTCACAATTTCTTGTACATGATCAGATTTTGGAGAAGTGAAGTATTTTGTAAATTCAGGAATCAAAGCAGCTCCTAAAGTACCACAACTTATTATGCATGAAAGTATCCACCACATTTTAGGGTTGCCATTTATATCGGGGAGCATAATATAGCTCGCCACAAACGTGGCAATAATGGATAGCAGCGACGTAATCCAGATTAGGCGAGTTAGTGGCACTTCAAAATCTAAGTCTTCTTTATCGCTGTATAATATTTTACTTATAACACCATTAATCCAAAAAGATAGAATAGAGGTGATTACCATCAATATCCGCATCACAAAAATCCATACCAGTAATTGTGTTTGCATGTGTTCGCCACCAGTAACGGCAAGTAGAATAAATGAAATTAATGCAACACCCGTTACTCCATATGTTTCAAATCCATCAGCTGTTGGCCCTACAGAATCACCTGCATTATCGCCCGCACAATCAGCAATTACACCAGGGTTGCGAGGGTCATCTTCTTCAATTTTAAAAACCACTTTCATCAAATCTGAGCCAATGTCTGCAATTTTGGTAAAGATGCCACCCGCAATTCTGAGCGCCGAAGCACCTAATGATTCTCCAATAGCAAAACCAATAAAACAAGCTCCTGCTAAATTGCTCGGCATCAGCAACAGAATAATCAGCATCATCGTTAATTCCACACAAATCAACACTACGCCGATGCTCATGCCTGCATTTAAAGGTATGGTCAATAGGTTTAGAGGCTTTTTTTGCAGTGATGCAAATGCCATCCTAGCATTTGCTAAGGTGTTCATCCTTATGCCAAATGCGGCCACACTATACGAACCTAATATGCCAATCACTGTCCACAACAAAATGAGTAAAACGCCTCCAATGCCAAACAGGGGATGTCCTTCGTGGTCTTTAGCCAAGAAGCCAAAATAGCCAGCCACTGCCGCACCGATAAATAAGAAAAGAATTGCAAGAAATTTTCCTTGTTGTTGCAGGTAAGCACCACATGTTTTGTAGATAACGTTCCCAATTTCAAGCATTGATTTGTGTGCTGGTAATTTTTTAACTCTAGAAAACTGATAAAGTCCAAATAAAAGCCCAAGGATAGTTACGATAAAACCATAATAAAGAACGCTTTGATCTTTGATGGCTTTTGGGATTTGTAAATCTGCCTCACTGGCAGAAACGGCTATTGGCAAAGCAAATGCCGATAGTAAACTGAACAATACAATACGCTTTTTCATACTAAACAATTTTTGTTAATCAGAGAAACTTCTAATCTGAAAACGAAGCTAGATTACCCAAAAAGGGCATAATATGACAATTGTCATAGCTTTTTTATCGAAATAAAATGATTAAAAATCTACTAATTTAAATTAACTATAATGGTAATTATTTCCTTACTAAAACGTTAACTTAGTTTTTGGGTAGTCTTTTTGTATAGTGAAATTAATTAAATTTTTAACAGTATTTTCACATGATTGTTATGGATAAATAGTTTTTTGAAAGCTTGGCCATTATCGTAATAGTATGTTTTACTGGCTTTCCTATCTTCGCAGCATGACTAAGTTGAGTGTTAATATAAATAAGTTCGCAACCATTCGCAATAGCCGAGGGGGCGATAATCCAAATGTTGCTAAAGCAGCCATAGATGCACAACGCTTTGGTGCAGATGGGATTACGGTTCATCCACGACCAGATGAAAGACATATTACTTACAAAGATGTTTTTGATATTAAGCCCTTAATCACCACCGAATTTAATATTGAAGGCAATCCTACTGAGCAAAAATTTGTGGACTTAGTTCTTGCTTCAAAGCCGCATCAAGTTACATTAGTTCCCGATGCATTAGGACAAATTACTAGTAATCATGGTTGGGATACACTGCTGCACAAAGATTATTTAACTAATATTATTGCTGTGTTTAAAGCTTCTGGTATTCGAGTTTCCATTTTTGTAGATCCTGTAGTTGAAATGGTAGAAGGTGCAGCTGCAACAGGAACCGATCGCATTGAACTTTACACAGAGGGTTATGCTAAAACTTACTCGGAAGGAAAGGGCGAAGTGGCAATTGCCCCATATATATTGGCTGCTACAAAGGCAAAAGAATTAGGATTGGGCATAAATGCAGGGCATGATTTAGACTTAACAAATCTTAAATTTTTCGCTCAAAACATTCCGTGGGTTGATGAAGTAAGCATTGGTCATGCACTTGTTTGTGATGCGTTATATCTTGGTTTTGAGAATGCAGTGCAGATGTATAAACGTCAGCTAAATATTAGCTAATATTCATCTTGTGTTTTTTTGTTTAGTTCGCCACATTCGCAAGGCCACTTTTTGTCTAGGTCTATACAAGTAACAATGGTTAACTTATTGCCACATGGAGATGCCACTACCCGTATGTGTTGGTTGTCTTTGCTGTAACCATCAATTGCAAACTTGCGTTGGCAATCAACTTCATTTAGTTCGCTTTTGTTGATATTAATGTTGCCCCTCTTTAGAATATCCTGCACTTCATCGTCGGTAATGTGCCTACAAGACATTCTGCATTTGGCGTGTGCCGAGTAATCACGCACCATAGTAGCCCATTTAAAACTGCTATCACCTGTTTGTTTTTCAGTAGGATAGTAAACTGAATTTTTATATGCAGGACCAAGGCATCGTTTAAGCGTCAGCGCAATTACCAACAAAGAAAACAGAACAGTATATAAAACCAATTTCTTTATATCTTTTTTATCCCTTATTTCCCTCTCTTTCTTGTATCTAGTTTGTCCTAGCATTCGTTATTTATTCTTGTTAAAAGTTAGGTGCAATGATAGTATTTGTTTAGGATTTATGTTTACACATAAAAGGTTTAGGTGTATAAATGTTTTTTGCCAAACAGATTTAATAGCAACATTTTTGCGGCTTAAGTAAATTAATTTAACGATAAATCTTGCTACTTTAGCAGCGATTTATCTTGATTAAACAGTAGAATTGGGTTTAATTTCTGCCATTAATTGCACATCAAGATACCAATCACACTCATCACTAACAATTATCTCAACAAAACACTTGTTCCGTTTGCATAATGTCTTTTTCCATCTTTGGAGGTGAACTCTAATGACCAAATGTAGGTGCCCCCATTTTGTAGTTGACCATTTATTGTGCCATCCCATCCGCTTATTAAATCGTGAGATTCGAAGATTAAATAACCGCCTCTGTTGAAAACCCTGAATAAAACGGATTTAACACTATTCAGCCCACCATAAGGTTTCAATAACGGATTATGGCCATTAGCATAGCTTCCTGTTGGAACAAATCCTGTGGGTACATAAACAGTGTCGCAGCTTGCATCTGATGTTCTGCTAACATTTATGTTTGTCATAGAATCTACAAGGCAGTCATCATTATTATAAATAGCCACATCATAAGCGCCTACACCAAGATTTGTTACATAAGAATTTGAATTAAATTTTTTGCCATTATATTCAAAAACGTATGGGTTTTCTTTACCAGAAATGGTAATAGTAAATGCCCCCGATTGAGGATTAAGGCATGTAGCAGGTTTTATGGCCACGATTTCATTAGTCGGTTTCACACCAAGAACTGTCACACTACCTGTGTCAATTATTTGTCCGCAACTTGCATTCACTGTATAATTAATTTTAGCAATACCCGTACTTATACCAGTAACTACGCCCGATAGGCTATCTATTGTGGCAATAGTAGGGGAGAGGCTACTCCATACGCCACCTTTTGTAAGGTCTGTTAATTGGATGGTTGCTCCTTTGCAAACAGCAGTTGGTCCTTCTGGTGGATACTTTGTTGGGTCGTCCACAGTTAATGCCAATGTTGCCGCACTATCACAACCTACACTATTGGTTAAATGAACGGTGTATTTTCCAGCAGTAGAATAATTAGAACCATTGAAAGTATAAGAATTGCCCAAACAGATACTAGCATCAGTGAGGGATGAAGAAGTGGCTTTTACGTTTAAAACCAACGTTGCCGCACTATCACAACCCATACTGTTTTTTAGATGAGTTGTGTAAGTTCCAGAAGTGGAGTAAGTGGATCCGTTGAAAGTATATGAACCTCCTGCACATATACTTGCCTTTGTAATTGAGGTAGAAGGTTTATTAACTATAAGTACCAATGTAGCAATGCTATCACCTCCTGCTGCGTTTGTTAGATGAGCTGTGTATGTACCAGTTGATGTATAGTTTGTTCCATTAAACAAATAACTATTTCCTAAGCATATATTAGCCATAACAGTTGAATTGGTTGGTTTATTAACTGTCAAAACCAAAGTTGCCGCACTATCGCAGCCTACGCTATTAATTAAATGGGCAGTGTAAGTACCAGCTATTGAGTAACTTGTTCCATTAAACAAATAACTACCTCCTTGTTTAATGTTAGCCGTTGTGGTAGATGAAGAAGTTGGCTTAACAATTAATACCAAAGTAGCAATGCTGTCACAGTTCGCATTGGTTGTTAGATGAACGGTGTATGTTCCTGTGTTGGTATAAGAAGAACCATTGAAAGTGTAAGAGTCACCTGCGCAAATGCTGGCAGTGGTTGTACTTGTCAGCGTTGGTTTAACCGTTAAAACTAACGTTGCAACACTATCACAACTTGCATTGGTCATTAAATGAGCAGTATAAATTCCAACAGTGGAATAAGTGGATCCGTTGAAAGTATAAGAACCTCCAGCACAGATACTAGCAAATGAGTTGCTTGTTAATATTGGGTTTATTGATAATACTAAAGTGGCAATGCTATCACAACCCACGCTGTTAGTTAAATGAGCTGTGTAAGTGCCGGCATTGGTGTAAGTAGTGCCATTGAAAGTGTAAGAGCCTCCTGTGCAGATACTTGCTTTTGTGGTGCTAGTGGAAGTTGTTTTTATTGTTAAAACTAAGGTTGCCGCACTATCACAACCTGTACTGTTTGATAGGTGAATGGTGTAGGTTCCGGCAGAAGAAAAGGTAGATCCATTGAAAGTGTAAGAACTTCCTGGACAAACACTTGCTTTAGTGGTACTATTAGAAGCAGTTTTCATGGTTAAAACTAAGATTGCAGTACTATCACATCCTACACTGTTGGAAAGGGTTGCGGTAT
The DNA here is from genome assembly GCA_947447825.1 of Chitinophagaceae bacterium. GTDB lineage: Bacteria > Bacteroidota > Bacteroidia > Chitinophagales > Chitinophagaceae > Parasediminibacterium. Next base: position 55,652 of record CANFLL010000008.1, read on the forward strand.
ACGTTCCTGCAGTGGAGTAAGTTGAACCATTGAAAGTGTAAGAGCTTCCCGTGCAAATGCTTGCATTGGTAATTGAGGTAGAAGGTTTATTAATTGTAAGATTCAACGTAACAACACTATCGCCTCCAGCTGTGTTGGTTAAATGAATGATATAAGTGCCAGATGAAGAATAACTTGTTCCATTAAACAAATAAACACTACCTAAACAGATGCTGGCAGAAACTGAGGCACTTGTTGGGTTATTAACTGTCAATACCAAAGTTGCTGCACTATCACAGCCCACACTATTGGTTAAATGGGCGGTGTAAGTACCCGATGTAGTGTAACTTATTCCATTAAATAAATAACTCTCTCCTTGTTTTATTTTGGCAGAAGTGATGGATGAGGAAGTAGGTTTAACACTTAAAATCAAAGTTGCCACACTATCACAACCTACACTGTTCGTTAGATGCATAGTGTAAGTTCCTGCGGTGGTGTAAGTTGTTCCGTTGAAAGTGTGTGAACCGCCTGCACAAATGTTTATTGTTGTATTACTTGTTGAAGTTGGGTTAACTTTCAATATTAAAGTTGCCACACTATCACAACCTACACTGTTGGTTAGATGTGCAGTGTAAGTACCTGCGGTGGTGTAAACTGTTCCATTGAAAGTGTATGAACCACCTATACAAATGCTTGTAGCAGTTGTACTTGTTGATGTTTGTTTTACAGTTAATTCTAGAGTAGCCACACTATCACAACCTACACTGTTTGTTAGCGTTGATTTGTATGTACCTGCTGTTGTGTAAGTTGTTCCGTTGAAAGTGTATGAACCACCTGTGCAGATGCTTGCTTTTGTAGTAGATGCACTAGCATTTCGGACTGTTAATACCAAATTGGCAACACTATCGCAACTGCCCGAAAGATTGTAATTTACAGAATAATTGCCAGAAGCAGAATAGGAGCTACCACCAAACACTATCGATTTGCCCGCACAAATAGTATCATAAGTTGTAGAAGTTGCAGTATCTTTTATTGATAATATCAATGTTGCCACACTATCGCACCCCACACTATTTGTTAGCGTAGAAGTATAAGTACCTGCGGTAGTATTTGTAGTTCCATTAAAAGTGTATGATCCAGTTTTGCAAATATTAGCTTTGGTACTGGATGATGTTGGGTTTTTGATAGTTAAATTCAAGGTGGCAATACTATCACATCCTCCACTGTTTTTTAGGTTTGCTTTGTAAGTACCTGCCGAAGTATAGGTAATGCCATTAAAAGTATAAGATTGGCCTTGGCAGATACTACTATTGGTAACTGAACTAGTGGGTTCGCTTACAGTAATAGTGTTGGTGGTATCTAGTGCGCCTGAAAATCGGGTAATTACTGCGTAATAATTTCCACCAGAAGTTGGAGTGTAAGTAGTATCAATGGTTGGTGCCCACTTTTGAACACGAAAATTGTTATAGTCTCCAACATAGATTGTCCCATTCATTACCCAAAGACCAGTTGGATTGTTTAATTGATTAACAGCGTTACCACCAATAGCTCCACCAGCTATTCTAACAAAACTTGGTTTTTTATAGACTAACACATCATTACTTCCATGTTCGGTCATATATAAATTTCCTTTTTTATCTAAAAATGGAAAAGCAGGAGTTGATCCACTACCTAATGAATTACCATTGTTATAATTTGCAGTTGCGGTGCCATTTAATGGGAATTTGCTGATTCCGTCTGAACCAAAGGGTAATCCGAAATAAACAATTTTACCCTGTGTAACATATAGCGATTCGTTGCCAGCTCCGCACAATCCACTAGGAAACCAAGAATAAGTTGGCCCTTGAATTACTACTGTGCCAGTTTTTGCACTTGGCTCCCATTTAACTACTCTGTAGTTTCCTGCATCTGAAACGTAAACATTACCTGATGAATCTACATAAACTCCTGTGGGGTCTTTTAGTTGATTTGCAGCAGTTCCATTATTATTTCCTCCTGCTACCACCACTCCATTTGTTGCACTTGTTGAGCCAGATGGGAACTTTAGCACCCGACTGCCATTATAATCTGAAACGTACAAATTATCCTTAGAATCAATAAATACTGCTATTGGATTTTTTAGCTGATTCAAGGCTGCTCCCCATCCATTTCCTCCAGCAGCTATCGTGCATGTCTTTGCCCCTGGTGCCCACTTGCTAACTTGGTTATTGGTTGAATCGCTTACATAAACATTTCCTTTACTATCAACTGCAACGCCAAGTGGATAGCCAATTTGACCACTACCATTTCCTTTTGTTCCATTGCCGGCAACAGTTACCCCAGTGGTAGGTGCCACTTGAAGTGCTGTTTTAACTGGAATTGCATTGCCTTTTTTAAACCAGCTTATACTGACTGCATCAGATGCGCCAGTGATGGTTAGTGAATTATTGATACATATACTCACTGGCGATAAAGCAGTATCTAGCACATTAACCCCAAAGGTTGTAATGCTGTTGCAGCGAGTGTTATTAGGTGTAAAAGTGTAGTTTGTTATTCCTTTTGTTTCAGTGTTGATGCCTGTGTTCCAAGTACCAGTGATTGGGGGGATATTAGTGGAATTAGTAGGGAGTTCGGGAGCTGCACTTCCTTGCAAAAGTGATATTGGGTTGAATGTGGGGGTTATATTTGTAGCTACATTGATGGTGTCGGTTTGCGATAGTTGACAAATTTTGCTGCCTGCACTGTAATTAACGGAATAGTTTAAACTGTAAGTTCCGTTTAAACCAGAGGGATCAAAAAGGCCTGTTGAAGAGGTGCCAACTCCGCTCCAGCTACCACCTTGTGTTCCTGTAATGAGTGTTTTTAAGTCGATGATATTATCTGCACTGCAAATAAGGTTTTTTGGACTATTCCAAGCTGGATTAGAAACCGAACCCAAGGTGTTAATGCCTAGCTTGATGGAATGAAAGTCTGGTTTAGCGGCGAAGTAGCCCGTTGATGTTGTGTATCCACTCCAATTATTTTTATTGCTTATTCTAGCAAGCCATTCAGTTTGAGTGGCAGCCGTTAGTAAGCCCGTGTATTTGTTAAATTTTGACGCACTAGTAAGTGCCATTGTGAAACAGTCAGTACTAGGATATAAACCAGATTCACCTGTTGAGTTTTGTAATGAATTCCAACCGCCGCTAGTGGAAAAGCCAAACAGAATTCTTCCATTAACACCCGGGAAATCAGCATTAGGGGAGGTTGTGTTTCCACTTGCCGTGCTAGAAACAGTGCAAGATGAGTTGGGGATATTTGTCCATGTGCCATTTTGTGCAAAGTACAATTGGTCGCCCTTAGAGTTTAGGTTTAAGTAGGCAGCCGTTGCATTGTTAGGCGAAAGATCTTTAGTGCTCCAGTTTCCATCAGGATAAGTAAACTGTACAGAACTGCCATTTGTGTACGCATCCCTTAGTGTCATTACTGTTCCTGCCGGGATTGTTGAACCTGTTCTAGTAAAGGTTACACCCCCTTCTGCACTGCTCCAGGTGCCTGGTGCGCATGCCTCGTAGCCATTGTCGGTAAGTTGTATTTCTGTTCCTTTTGTAATGTCTTGAAAACAAACAAAACTAATTTCATCTTGTGTGGATGGCGATATGGTGGAGTTCACTCCCAAAATAGCTAAATCGCCTCGGCTAAGAATTGTTTGGGCAATAAGTGAAGTGCCAATGAAGAATATGCTTAAGCAAACCAATACCTTGTTCATTTCGCTAATTTTTCAAAAAGAGGCAAATTACACTTTATTAGTTTATTTTAAAATAGTAACAGTGTTGCATGTTCAAAAAATAGTTAATGGCTTAAAGGATAATCATTAAATGACGTTTAGTTAATTGAAATTCTAAATACAAAGGAAGGTTTTGCTTAAAGCAAAGCCATCCTTAACTAAAACGCATTATAAAAGAAATGTACAGAAGAGAAAAACGGCAAACAATAAATCTTTCGTTGCCGTTTTTAGGCCAATAAGGGCAACAGTTCTCCTTTTTATTGCCCTTTTTGAACCAAAAACGGCAATCAAACGACCTTAAATTTTTTTAATATTTTTTATTTATAGCTTGAACTAGTAACTCTTTGCAAGCTTTATATTGATGTGAGCTAAGGTTGTATTTGATTTTTTGTTCCTTACATGAAGCATCTATTACTTCCTCAATAGTTTTGAGATTAATTCAGATTTTGTTCTAACATCCATTTTTACATAAATATTCTTTAAATGGTCATTAACAGTTGATGCTGAAATGCCAAGAACGGCTGCTATTTCTTTGTAAGTAAGTCCTTTTAAAAGTTCATTTACCACATCGTTTTCTCTTGCTGTTAGATTAGCCGTTACATCTTGATAAGTATCTTTTGGTTTGTGAATTTTTTTAAAAAGCTTCATTGCTACATCGGGGGTAATTAATGCTCCACCTTTGCGTATAATATCAATGTTTTTAACAAGCGATTCAATGTTGAAAGGCTTCAATAAATAACCATTTGCACCTCGTTGAATGCAATCAAAAATAACACTGTCATTATCATTTCCAGTGGTTACAACAATGTGTGTTTCAACCCATTGTTGGCGAATAAGACTAATGCCTTCCATTCCCGAAATTCCAGGCAATCCCAAATCTATAAATATGATAAAAGGTTCATCAAGTGTACTTCTTTGTTCCAAAAAAGCTTCCATGCTGTTGCATGAAAAAGTGATGTACAAATCTTTTTGATTGTTAATATAAATCTCCAAACTACGTCTTAGTGGACGATCATCTTCTATTATTCCAACTGTTATCATACAACTAAGTTAATAAGTATCTGCTATTTAAATATAATTTTTTTATCAATTAGTGCAATCTGACTGAATTTGCTAAAAATGTTTAATATTTACGAGCAATATTATGCAATAATTTATACTACTCTGTGGTTTTATTTTGCAAATTAACGCCTTTTCCCACATTGATATACACATTTTAGTCAAGTTGCCTTAACTTCGCCGACTTTTAAAATTGATGCCGTAACATCAAGCGAACTGTTGACCTTATAGGTTCGTCTTAATGTGGCCTATTATTAAACAATTAAATAGACACATGAAATTATCAGCTTTTAGGTATGATCTTCCACTGAACCTCATTGCACAAAACCCTACAAAGAGAAGGGAAGATAGCAGAATGTTGGTTGTGAACCGAAAAACGGGGAACATGGAGAACAAACATTTTAGAGACATCTTGGAGTATTATGATGACAGAGATGTTTTTGTTGTTAACAACACAAAAGTTTTTCCTGCCCGTATGTATGGACGAAAGGAAAAAACTGGCGCAAAGATTGAAGTTTTTCTACTTAGAGAACTGAACAAGCCGAACCGTTTGTGGGATGTTATTGTAGATCCTGCAAGGAAAATAAGGGTAGGTAATAAGCTTTACTTTGGTGATAATGAAGAATTAGTTGCCGAAGTAATTGATAACACAACAAGTAGAGGACGTACCATTCGTTTTTTGTGGGACGATGATGATGCTTCTCTAAAAAGAATGTTAGATGCATTAGGGGAGACGCCTCTGCCAAAATATATAAAGAGAGTTCCAGATACTGAGGATAGAGAACGCTACCAAACTGTTTATGCAAAACATGAAGGAGCTGTTGCGGCCCCCACTGCTGGGCTTCATTTTAGTAAAGAATTAATTAAGCGTTGCGAAATAAAAGGTATTCGTTTTGCAGAAGTAACCTTGCATACCGGTTTAACTACATTTAGACCAATTGAAGTAGAAGACTTGAGTAAACATAAAATGGATGCTGAATATTTTACCATCACAGATCAAGCAAGTGCAATTGTAAACAAAGCAAAAGAAACTGGACATAGGGTGTGTTCTATTGGTACAACTACTATGAGGGCGTTGGAATCTAGCTTTACGGCTCAGAAACTGTTGAAACCTACCGAAGGTTGGACAAACCACTTTATTCATCCGCCATATAGTTTTAACATAGCAGACAGCTTAGTAACTAATTTTCATTTACCTAAAACAAGCTTGTTGATTATGGCTTGTGCTTTTGCTGGATATGATTTAACAATGGAAGCTTACAAAAAAGCAATTAAAGATAAATATCGCTTCTTTAGTTATGGAGATGCTCTTCTAATTATCTAGTTATTTTGGTTTATATGTTCCATTCGCCATCAGTTACAAATAGAAACTGATGGCGAATTTGTTTGTATTAGTTTCAAATGCTGTATAGTTCAGTTTGGCGTTGTGAATGTCAGCAATTTTATTTACTATAGATAGTCCAAGTCCAAAACCTTTACTTGTCATTGCATTATTTCCCCTGAAAAATGGGATATACATTTTTTCTTTTTCTTCCTCGCTAAGAATACTTCCTGTGTTTACAAATGTTATAACAATAATTTTTGGTTGCGTTTCTATTGAAATGTGAACCGTTTTATTGTCGGAATATAGATAGGCATTCTTTATTAAGTTTCTGAACGCAGATTTCAATAGCACTTCATTGCCCTTTACTAATAACTCCTCTTCGCACTCGGGTGTATTGTGGAAGTTAATTTCAATGTCAATATCGCTAAAAAAGCGTTTGCTTTCTGATAGGCTTTCATATAGCAATTCATCGATTCTAACATTTGGGAAGTCAGCGTTAGTGTTAATTTTCTCAAATTGCGACAAGACTAACAATGAATTTGTTAGCTCTATTAATTCAATTTGGTCATCTTGCAAAGACAATAGCAGTTCCTTGTATTCAGAATTTGATAAGTTTCTATTTAATGCACTTTCAGTTTGAGAAAGCATTTTAGTAAGTGGTGTTCGTAATTCGTGAGAGGCGTGTTGTACAAAGCTTTTTTGTCTTTCAAAACTTTGATTTAGCCTATCAAGCATGGCATTAAAGTTCTTGGCAATTTGCTCCAATTCATTCTTCCCCATTCCTTCATCCACTTTCTCAGACATATTTGCAGTAGTGGTTAGTTGCATTTGTTGGCTTAGTTTAATTAGTGGCTTTAACGCTTTCCCCACCATAATAAAAGATAGCACGGACGAAATGATTACGCCAGAAATGAATACACCTAAAAGGATATATAGCAAGTAAGTTAATTTTCGTAACCCTGTTTTATCCACCGCCCCACTAATGATGTAAACATGTATATCTGGCACATAAATTCCTAAACACTCATGTTCTCCATCTCTGAATCTAATTTCCTTTGTTTTTTTGATGCTATTTAGTAAAGAATCGCTAATCTTAAATTTGATTGAATCATTCTCTTTAAAGATAATATCGCTAGGAGATTTCAATAAATACATCTGCAACATATTCAAACTAACAGTGTAAGGGCGTGTTTGTCCCATTGCTGCACTATCAAGCTTTAAACTTCTGTATTCCCCTAATAACGTATTTGAACGGGCTTTAAGCCGCATGTAATGGTCTTCTATTTTGTTGTTTCTGTAAAGGAGGAAAATTGAAATGGAGGATGCTAAAAGAATTGTAGCAACAAAACAAGTTATAAAGGTGGCGAATCGGAGTTTTATATTCATTAAACGTAGTTTATTACTCTTTTATAAAGTAACCAAAGCCAGATTTAGTAAGGATTAATTTGTTGGAAAAGGGTTTGTCTATTTTGTTTCTTAAAAAACTAATATACACTTCAATGGTGTTTGTGCCGGTATCGAAGTTCATTCCCCATACGGTTTCCATAATCTCTTTTTTCGAAACAACTTTGCCTTTGTTTTTACACAGAAGAGAGAGTAATGAAAACTCTTTTGCTGTAAGAACTATTTCAGTGCCTGCACGCTTTACTATTTTATTTCTAAAATTAATTTCTAAATCATCTATTATCAGAATGTCATTGCCAGAAGTAAGAGATTCGGATCTTTTGATAAACACATTAATTCGTGCAAATAGTTCATCAAAATAAAATGGTTTCACAATGTAATCATCTGCACCAATACTAAAGGCTTTCACTTTGTCATGTATTTCTCCAAGAGCAGTTAAAATGATTATTGGAATTGATTTGTCTTTCTCTCTAAACGTTTTGCATAGAGTAAGCCCGCTGGTATAGGGCAAGTTTACATCAAGGATAATAAGGGAATAACTGTTTTTATTGAACAATTCTTCTGCTTCTTTGCCATTAAGTGCAGTGTCAGTTTGAAAGCCTTTTCGTTCAAGCTCTTCTTTTATAACCTGATTAAGCTTGGGCTCATCCTCAGCCAATAAAATCCTGTATAATTTTTCCATCTTTCCAATTATAATTTCAGTATGGGGCAATAGCAGCGTGTAATAATATTACGACAAAAGTAAGGTACTATAAGTTGCACCAATAAAAATATATTTTGATTAGAAATAGAAACTGATAATTAGAAAAATGGGATTATCGATTAGGATTACTATTAAGTGAAATTATATAAATAGAAGTATTAGTAGTTGCTAAAACTATTTGCACAAATTTGTTCAATTCATATTAAAGAGGATTTTAAATACCCGCATACGAAAAATGGTATATGTACTTCATTTCATTGCCGATCAATAGAGGGTGCTTAGTAACTATTATTCAATAAATGTACTGATTCTACTTTTTTTTATTGAGGAAGATTTTAAAATAGCAACGAGTTCCTAAATTATCCCAATATTTTACTCTTACTCATCAAAACATCATATACTCCAGCATAACTTGATCCAATAGGGATTTCCTTGCTTCCCACCACAATTTTATTTTTATTGAACTTCTGAATCTTTGAAATAGGTATTATATATGATCGATGTATCCTTATAAACTCCTGAGATGGAAGCTTTTCTAAAACACTTTTAAGCGTCATCAAAGTCAATATAGGCATAGGCTTAATATGTATCTTAATGTAATCGTCTAGAGCCTCTATAAATTCAATATCCTTTAAATTTATCTTCACCATTTCATAATTAACCTTCACAAATAGTGCATTTGCATTTACCTCTTGTGTTGCAATAAATTCTATCTTTTCCTTTGCTTTTTCTACCGAACGTTGAAATCTTTCAAAGTCAAAAGGCTTCACTAAATAATCAACAGCTTCAACATTAAAACCATCAACAGCATAATTACTGTAAGCAGTTGAAAATATTACTTGTGGCGGGTTAGTCAATCTTTTATAAAATTGCATTCCATTAATATCGGGCATCTGTATATCCAGAAATATTAAATCCACTTTATTTTCATTCAGATAAGTGATAGCCTCACTAGGGTCTGAAAATGCTTTCTTTAATTGCAAAAATTCAATCCTTTCACAAAATTGTATAATAATCTTCAGTGCCAATGGCTCGTCATCTAATGCAATTGCTGTAATCATAAAAGTGTAATTTGTAGTTTAACGGAGAATAAATTTTCCGATTCATCAATTATTAAATCATGTTTTTCAGGATATAACAAAACCAATCTTCTTCTAACATTGTTAATGCCAATCCCTGTTGTTTCCCTATTGTCATTTTCTGATTTCACCTTCGTATTAGATGAACAGAATGTTAATTTATCTTTATCAACCTCTAATCTAAATATAATTTTTGTAGCTTCTTTTGTGCTTACTCCATACTTGAAAGCATTTTCAACAAATGGAATAAAAATTAGTGGAGCAATCATTTTATCTTCTATCGAACCAATAATTGAAAAGTCAACAGATACTTTGTCCGTTACCCTATCCATTTGTAAATCGATGATGTGTTTTGTAAACTCAACCTCTCTTTCCAGTGTTACGTAATTTACTACTGCATCCGAAATAATGTATCTCATTATTGCAGACAACTTAAGGATAGATGATGCGGTTTTATCGCTGCCTGTTAATGCTAAAGAATAAATATTATTTAAAGTATTGAAAATAAAATGTGGATTAATCTGCGATTTCAAAAACTGTAACTCTGTGCCTAACTTCTCTTTTTCTATTTCTTTTGTGTTAGCCTCTAGCTTAAGCCACTGTTGAATAACTGAAATGCAAGTGCTGATGGCAAATACTAACAAGAAAATCCAATAAGAACCAGGAAAAAAACGAAAATGTCTAGACATTCTTCTAGGTGGACGAGGTGGCGGTGGCTGATGATGTAGAGCTAATGAATCGAAAGCATGGTTAGGGTTATTGCTCATGCCTTGGGGCATACCAGGATCTTGAAATGGTTCTGTAAATAATGATGACATCCATTCAGGTAAATATAAAAATAACAACAGCAGAGCAACAATAATTATTGTGTACCAACCCCAATTTTTTTTGAAAAATAGTTTAGGAATAAGATACAATGTATTTAGGTAATAAAAGCCAATCAAATAAGTGCTACTAATAATTAGTACCGCTTTAAAATGCGGACTCATTCCTGGTTGTGCAGAAGAATCTTTTGAATGTGGCTGAAAGATGAATGGCAGCAGTAAGAAGCATGCCCATACAGCTATATGTAAAATTATGGTTAAGATGTTCTTTATATTAGTAGCTGTAATTTTTGTCATATTTCAAATGTATATGGAGCAAAAAATAAATGGTACTAATATTGGCAGAACAGAACATTTATCGGTGAACAATCAATACGACTCCTGCTCATTAGGGAAGTCATTACTTTTCACATCAGCCACATATTGTTTTACTGCATTTTCAATTAATGGCTCTAGATTAAGGTATTGACGAATAAATCTTGGCTTGAACGCAGAATTAATACCTAGCATATCGTGCATTACCAATACCTGACCATCACAGTCTTTCCCAGCACCAATGCCGATAGTTGGGATATGCAAACTTAAAGAAACTTCCTTTGCCAATGCAGCAGGAATCTTCTCTAAAACAATGGCAAAACATCCAGCTTCTTCTAATATTTTACAATCATTTTTTAGTTTGAGTGCTTCTGATTCTTCCTTTGCTCTCACATTGTAAGAACCAAATTTATTAATGCTTTGTGGGGTTAATCCTAAGTGTCCCATCACTGGAATGCCCGCACTAACAATTCGTTTAATGCTATCCGCCACTTCTTCTCCACCTTCTAGTTTGATGGCATGTGCGCCTGTTTCCTTCATTATTTTTATGGAAGATGCTAATGCTATTTCCGAGTTAGATTGGTAACTGCCAAAGGGTAAGTCAACCACCACAAAACTTCTTTGCACACCTTTTATCACACATTGTGCATGGTAAATCATCTGGTCTAAAGTAATGGGTAGCGTGGTTTCATGGCCAGCCATTACATTACTTGCACTATCTCCTACCAATAAAATGTCAATTCCTGCGGTATCAAATAAGCGAGCAAAAGAGAAATCGTAAGCGGTAAGCATCGATATTTTTTCTCCATTTGCTTTCATTTTCAGAAGTGTATTGGTAGTAATTCTTTTCACCGACATATTATTTTTTTTACAAAGAAAAGACTTTTGAATATAAGCTAGTTGTAGAAATTCAAAGGGAATAAAACTCATTCATCCGCGCTCCCCAGCTTTTTGAAGTATACGTTATAAGTTGGGTATTCAATAGTATGCTAAATGATGGCATGCCTCATTTTTTTGATGGCACTGTTCACTTTTTTGGTGGCAAAGTTCATTTTTTTGATGGCAAGTTCATTTTTTTGATGGTGCCTACCATGACTGTTGATGGCACGCTTCATTTTTTTGGTGGTATGGTTCATTTTTTTGATGGTAGCTACCATGACTGTTGATGGCACGCTTCACTTTTTTGGTGGTATGGTTCATTTTTTTGATGGTAGCTACCATGACTGTTGATTGTGCGGTTCACTTTTTTGGTGGCATGGTTCATTATTTTGTTGGTAGCTACCATGACTGTTGATGGCACTGTTCACTTTTTTGGTGGCATGGTTCATTATTTTGATGGTAGCTACCATGACTGTTGATGGCACTGTTCACTTTTTTGGTGGCATGGTTCATTATTTTGATGGTAGCTACCATGACTGTTGATGGCACTGTTCACTTTTTTGGTGGCATGGTTCATTTTTTTGATGGTAGCTACCATGACTGTTGATGGCACGGTTCATTTTTTTAGTGGTAGTTACTACTTCATTTAATAACTAGAATTAGTAAAACATTGCACTATGGGTCAAATCCAGAGAGTAATAGACAAAAAAAGGGGGCAATTCATTAAAGAATCAACCCCCATTAATTAGTAAACTAAACAACTAATCAGTATAAATTAGCTTATAAATAAACTAAATGCTCCATCAGCCATTCCACTCACATTGGTAACAACAATTTTGGTCCATGTAGGTGGCACGCTAACACCTGAGCCAGGGTTAACGGTAATTGTTGCAGATGCAGCAGCACCTACCTTTAAAAATGTAAGAATGGTTGAGCCATGATTCGTAAAGTACTTCCCAGATGTTACTCCCGCAATCGTGATGGTTGCCGATGATGCTATAGAATATACAGATGCTGTTTTCTTACTCGTACCAGCTTTGTTAAAGAATTCGGTGTTAATTGCTGTAACAATCTCGTCTATTGTAACACTTGTTTTGCCCAAAAGCCTAGCATTATCCAAGCATTGCAATGCCCAATACATTCGGTTATTCTGAATAATGTCGCCATGCGCACCAGCAATGGCCGCCAAAACCAAAAACATCGCTTCAAGCGTATTGCTGTCTGTGCCTTCTTGCGTAAGGGCATGAAACTGTGCTAGGGAATAAGTTGAAGGAATTGTTTCTGGATGTGCCACCATCAGTTTGGTCTCTATAGCGCTAATTTCTGATGATCGGATAGTACCCACTTTGTAAAGAGCTTTTGCTTGCGAGGTGGTAAGTGTAATTTTAATCGTGTCAATCTCCGTATGAGCCGTATTGATTATGGTTTCAATCAAGCCAGTTTTTGTAGGAGTAAGGGGTGTAGTAATCTGAATTAAAGGTGACATAACGTTTATTTTTGATGAACTGCAAAACTCATCAGTTAGCATCCATTAAGCACTACACAATTACAAGTATAATTTACACAATTCATCGTTTAAAGCAAGTAGTGTGTGCATTGTATAATTAAATATTAGTGACTATCCGCTATTTGGCAAAATATTCCCCGAACCTAATAAACACTTCGCATCATCCGTAGGGGATCTGTGTGTCAAGAGAAAAAAGAGCGAGAGCGATTGTTTTATAATTGTATGAATGATGATAGTAGGTCTATTGTACTCGCTTTACAGCAGGAGTGTACAAACCGCCCAAAGGTGATGTTTTGAAAAGGAATGGTATTGAACATTTGGGTTAAAAGGTGTCGCAAGACATCAGGTGAGTGTAATGGAGTTGAATATAAATGAACCACTGATGACGTATCGAAATGCGTAAGACGCGAGCAAAACTGTTGACTAGATTCATTGGCAGGATAAGATTGTAGCGGGTGGCTGTTTACTGGCTACAGGCTCTCCGTTATATAGGCGGCAAGACCATTACACAGGCGTTCATACGAAACGTGAGAAACTTCGTTGACAATGTGCCATTGAGCTGCAATGAGAAGTAAGTAAATCAATACCGAGGTTATTGGGTTAATTAAGGATATTACCGTAGCTTAACCATCCGTACAAAGGCGGATTAGGATGTGTCAGCAAGTGGCGGATTGAATCGTAGTAGTGAAGAAGTCCTTATAATGAGGATGGAGCGAAGGGTTCAGCTCATACGTTTGTACCAAGAAAGCCAACTTGAATTTATTCTGGGAAGAGCAAGTTTGGCTCAATACTGCGTAGAATTCCTTTTATGCTGGATGAGAAGAGCCGTATGAAGGGAGACTTTCACGTACGGTTCTATGAAGGTCTTGGGCTGAAATGCCCTTGCCTCCTCGGTAACAAAATTATGGAATTTGTATAACTCGGTTAGATCCCTACGGGATGACAACGAAGTGTTTATCAAGTGCGTGAAATATTTTACCAAATAGCGGAATAGTCAATAGAATTTCACTTTACTAAAGGGCATTTAATCTATATCATTTTTTTGATGGTAGCTACCATGACTGTTGATGTTACGGTTCATTTTAATTCATTTAATCACTAACCACTAATCACTAATCACTAATCACTAACCATTAACCACTAACCACTAATCACTAATCACTAATCACTAATCATTGGTTCAAGTTCTTCGTTGCCCACAACACCAAGGAATTATTGCCCACAGGTATTCCAAGTTTGCGAATGATATTCCTTCTATGTGTTTCAACAGTTTTCTCTGTCACAAACAATTGTTCCGCTATTTGTTTGGTACTTTTTTGTTCAGCAACCAAGCCAAGTATTTTTCTCTCCGCAAATGTCAGTAGAACATTTAGGTCTTCAATGCCATTATTATTGTTAATCATCATTTTTTCTATCAGGAGGGGGCTAAAGTACTCTTGCCCTGTTCTGATAGTTTGAATACAAGTTTCTACTTCACTCATAGCAAATTCTTTCAGTAAATAGCCTTTTACACCTAACTCTTTTGCCCTGTTCAGTGTACCAATATCGTTAGATATAGTATAAATAACAAACTTAGTTCGTAGCTTTTCTCCTTGCAATTTTTCCATTATTTCAATAGCGTTCATGCCAGGCATATTCATGTCTAGCACCGCAATACTCGGTTTCGTGGTTAATATCTTATGATAGGCTTCTACTCCGTTGGTACACACAACTTTTATATTATGTCCGTTTTTTACTAGAAGGCATCGTAAACCTTCGGCTACAACAGGGTGGTCGTCAGCTATCAATATTGTATTCATTATACTGGTATTATTATTTTAATGATTGTTCCTGCAGAAGATGATAATATGCTTGCCTTTCCATTAATGGCTTTGCACCTTGCCAAGATAGAATGTAGCCCAAAGCTTTTACTGCTAGCTAGTTCGCCATCTACATCAAACCCTTTTCCGTTATCCTTAATTTCCAAATGTAACTCAGTCCTAGTTTGCTTAATGGTAAGTTTAACTGCCTCAGCTTTTGCATGTTTAATGGCATTATTTAAGCTTTCTTGAACTATCCGGTATAGTTGTAATTCTGTATCCTTACTAAGTTTGTGCGTAAATTCCATTTCCCAAGATATAAATAGCTCATTGCATTCCATTGTCTGTTCGCACAAATAAGCCAATGTCTTTTCAAGTCCTATTTTATCCAGCATTTCAGGGTGAAGGTTGCGCGATATACCCCTTATTTCCTGAATAATAGCTTCAATGTTTTGTATAGGTGCTTCTCCGAGTAGAACTTTTTCTTTTAGTAGCATCAATTCTTGGCTTACCCCATCATGCAAATCTCTGGCTATCCTAGTACGCTCCTCCTCTGTTTGGGCTATCAATTGGGTAGTAAATTGTTGTTGTAGTAAAGATTCTTTTTTTCGTATTTGTAGTTTTCTTCTATAGCTAATTAATAATGTAACCAAAGTTCCTAATAGTAATACTCCAATAAGCCATATAATCCAATTCCTTTTTTGTTCAATGTCTTCTTGTTGTTCTTTTAGTTTGAGGTCTTTCTTTGCTGTTTCATATTTAATGTTCATCTCATTTACAATCTGTTTATTCTTGTCAGAGGTCATTACATTTGCAATAGAATCTAGCTTTGAATGATATTTCAGCGCATCAGAAAATTGATTTCGTAAAGTAGAAACCACTGCTAAACTTTGATAAGCATTTTGCAGATATTCCAAATTGTTGTCTTTATAAAAATCTGGCAAATAGCCTTTAATAGTGTTTACTTCTTTACTTACATCACGCACATTTGCAAAAGCTACTGCATCATTTAAAATAAATGTCATTCTAGCCACTGGATCCTGAATAGATTCCAATAAAGGGAATGCTAGTTTTTGATAATAACGGGCGGAGTCATATTTTTTCTTATCACTAAAAATGCTGGCAATATTTATAAATAGTGTAAAAACCTGTTCATTCTTATCATTGCCTTTGTTTTGCTGCTGAACGGCAAGTCCTTTTTCAAAATAGGCAATGGCAGAATCTGGCTGTTGAAGTAGTGTGCCATAAACAACACCAATATTACTCAAATTGTCTGTAATGGAATTAATGTCATGGGTGGTAGAAGCAATAAATTCAATATTCTTTTTAAAAATGGCAATCGCATTTGCATAATCTCCTATTTGATTGTAAAGTGTACCAACATTGGTGTAGAGGTTAGAAAGAGCAATGTCTTTACTATTTTCCTTTTCGCCTAGGGTAATTCCTTTTGTAAAAAGATCTGTAGCTTCAATCATTTTGTTTTGATAAAAATAGTTAAGACCAAGCCTGTTGTAATACCCCATCCACATATTCGATGTAAACCCTTCCTTATGTTTTAGTGCCAAAGCCAGTGTGCTATCTGTTTCATTCAACTTTTTTTGTTTGGCATAAATGCTACTCAAAGCAAGAAAAACTTTTGCCCTTAACATTTCTGATAAGGCTGTATTGTTGCCGGACCGGCTAAATATTTCCTCTGCTGTTTCGGACAGTTTAGCATTATTATATCGTAATGAACTTATTTTCTTGGTAATAGAATCCACTATGAAAGCAGGGCAGGGGGAGTTAGCATCTAAAAGAATTTGTTCCAATTGCAGTAATGTAAGGCTGTCATTTTTGTTGTTATTTATAACCTTTCTATATAATGCCAGCTTATTAGACGCAATGACCATTGAATCCTTTTCGGTCAATAATGCTTTTTTAGAATCTTGCTTACATCCAAGCGTTGCAAAAAAAAACAGTAATATTACTATACTTGGTCTCAAAAAATTGTATTCGAACATCATTAAGGGTGTCATTAGAAGACAATAATAAATAAAAACTCGATTGGTGTCAGGGTAAGCCCTGATTTATTTCCAGTACTGTCAAATATCAGGGCTAGCCCTGACAATAAATGTTAAAATGTTTGTCGTTTTTTGCAACTCACAGGTATATCATGTAAATGCTTTTACAGGCATAAGCGAAATGAGGAAAATTAACCCAATAAATAGAATAGGCACAATAAAGTAGTACATCTTACACACACTTACTTTTTATAAACAACTCTCGATATGAAAATGATTCGACACTTTAGTAAGGCAATAGTATTATTGATTGCCTTTTTGACTTTGCAAGCAATTGGGTTGCCCAATATGACTAATGCACAAACAGGAACAGCCCTCAATTTTTCAGGCACAGGCGATTATGTGGACTGTAGCAACAACAATGCATTACAGTTAAGTACAGGAACCATTGAAGCATGGATTAAAACAAGCAATGCAGGCAGCAGCTACAGAGGCATCGTAGTAAAACCAAATGCTTATGCGCTGTTTTTGAAAGACAATATATTGATGTTCTACGATTGGAGTGCTGGAGCAGAAAGAAGTACAAGTATCAATTTGGCAGATGGGGCTTGGCATCATGTTGCCTTGTCTTTTATTTCTGGCTCTGCCAATAATGCATTGATATATGTTGACGGAACATTGAAATCCACCACTACTATGACAGTAAAGAGTCAGGCTAACAGCCTTTTAATAGGTAATGGTCTTACAGACAACTCACAAGCTTTTGCTGGAACAATTGACGAAGTGCGTATTTGGAATATCGTGCGTACCCAAGCACAATTATCATCCAACAAAGGTGTGGAACTAGCGACACCACAAACGGGCTTAGTTGCTTATTATAAATTTAATCAAGGTACTGGCGGCGGCAGCAACGCTGGCTTAACCACTTTAACTGATGCAACCACAAATGGATTGAATGGCTCACTTACCAATTTTACACTCTCTGGTAGCAGTAGCAATTGGGTAGTTGGTAGTAGTCCTGTAACTTCTTCTCAAGCAGCTACAGCCCTCAATTTTTCGGGCACAGGCGATTATGTTGACTGTGGCAACAACAATGCATTACAGTTAAGTACAGGAACCATTGAAGCATGGATTAAAACAAGCGATGCAGGCACTAGCTACAGAGGTATCGTAGTAAAACCAAATGCTTATGCGCTGTTTTTGAAAGACAATATATTGATGTTCTACGATTGGAGTGCAGGAGCAGAAAGAAGTACAAGTATCAATTTGGCAGATGGGGCTTGGCATCATGTTGCCTTGTCTTTTATTTCTGGTTCTACGAATAATGCATTGATATACGTTGACGGAACATTGAGATCCACAACTACTTTGACAATAAAGAGTCAGGCTAACAGCCTTCTAATAGGTAATGGTCTTACAGACAACTCACAAGCTTTTGCTGGAACAATCGACGAAGTCCGTATCTGGAATACCGTGCGTACCCAAGCACAATTATCATCCAACAAAAGTGTTGAACTAACGATACCACAAACTGGCTTAGTTGCTTATTATAAATTTAATCAAGGAATAGGTGGAAGCAGTAATATAGGTGTAACTAGTTTAACTGATGCATCGACGAATGGATTGAATGGCACACTTACCAATTTTACACTCTCAGGCAGCACAAGCAACTGGGTAGTTGGCGGTAGCCCTGTTACTGGTACTACACTAACACCACCAACCATTGGTACACTTACATTGCCTTCAGTGAGTACACAATCTGCACCATTTACACTAACTGCACCAACTTCAAATAGTGCAGGAGCATTTACTTATACCAGTAGCGACCCAACAGTAGCGACTGTTAGTGGTAATACGGTTACAATTGTGGGTGCAGGAACTTCGACTATTACTGCTACGCAAGCTGCCAATGGTATATATGCAAGTGGAAGTGTATCTTCTTTGTTGACAGTACAGAATTGTGTTACATATAAACTTGGTAATGTGGTTGTCTCTGGAACAGATCCTGCTTATTATGCTGATGGTACTTATTATCCAAATGGTTTAATTAATGGTGCACAATCTTGGAAAAAAAGTAATTTTCCCTATTACATTCTATATAATTCAACCAAATCCCAGTGGCAAATCTTTTATGATTGGGGTAGTTATCCTGACTATTATGATCCACTGTATTATTATCAAGGGGTTTCAGATCCTAATACCCTGCCTACTTCAAATTGGTTTAATACAAGCATAAGGCCTGATGTAACTCAAAATTTTGGTACCATCATATCTGGTGGCAGTTTACTTTCTACACCACTTGTTACTGCAAGCATCTCTGGCAATTCCACAGCCTGCAACAGCGTAAGCCTTACTGCAAGTGGTGGTACTAACTACGCATGGAACGGAGGCAACAGCACATCAACTGCTGCAAATACCTTCAATACAAGTGGTACTTACAAAGTAGTGGTAAGCAACGCCATAGGCTGTAAAGACAGTGCAACTCAAGTTGTTACAGTCAACCAACCTACAACAGCTACCATAACCCAATCGGCTGTGGGTAGCTACACATGGCATGGAACAACCTATACCACAAGTGGTACTTACACCTTCGATAGTCTAAACAAAGCAGGTTGCGACAGTTTAACTACGTTGAATTTGACTATTACGACAACACCACCAACTATTGGTACGCTTTCATTGCCTGCGGTTAGTACTCAATCAGCACCATTTACCCTTACTGCACCAACTTCAAATAGTGCAGGAGCATTTACTTATACCAGTAGCAATACTTCTGTGGCAACTATCAGTGGTAATACAGTTACCATTGTGGGTGCAGGTACTGCAACTATTACTGCTACACAAGCTGCTAATGGTAGTTATGCAAGTGGAAGTGTTTCGGCGGTACTAATTGTGACTGCTTGTTCTTCTTATATTCCTAGTAACATTATTGTAGCTAGTTTAACATCAATATTAGCTGGCTTAAATGGAACATATAGTCCAAGTGGACTTATTAATGGTACACAATCTTGGTCTAAAGGCGGAAATATAATCAATTGGACTGGTTCTGTTTGGGCACTAAATTCTGGTTCTAGAATATCAACAAGTAGTCAAGGCAGTTCATCTTTTTTTCCAACGAGTGGCTGGAGTAAGCCAGGTTTTGGAAATACCCCTACATTTTCTGGAGGAGTAGGTAGTCTGTTGGGCAATACTCCAACACCTGTTATTTCTGGTACTGCTACAGCCTGCAACACTGTAAACCTCATAGCAAGTGGTGGTACTAACTACGCATGGAACGGAGGCAACAGCACATCAACTGCTGCAAACACCTTCAACACAAGTGGTACTTATAAAGTAGTGGTAAGCAATGCCATAGGCTGTAAAGACAGTGCAACACAAGTTGTTACAGTCAACCAACCAACAACAGCAACCATAACCCAATCGGCTGTTGGTAGCTACACATGGCATGGAACAACCTATACCTCAAGTGGTACTTACACCTTCGATAGTCTAAATGCTGCAGGTTGCGACAGTTTAACAACGTTGAATTTGACTATTACATTAACACCACCAACCATTGGTACACTTTCATTGCCTTCTGTTAGTTCACAATCAGCACCTTTTACCCTAACTGATCCAACTTCAAATAGTGCAGGTGCATTTACTTATACCAGTAGCGACCCAACAGTAGCGACTATTAGTGGTAATACGGTTACAATTGTGGGTGCAGGAACTGCAACTATTACTGCTACACAAGCTGCTGATGGTAGTTATGCAAGTGGAAGTGTATCGGCGGTACTAACCGTAGTTAGTTGTACTTATGTTGCAACGACTATAGAGAGTAATTTTTCTTGTAGTTCTTATCCAAAGTTATACGCTCCTTCAGGTCTTAGAAACGGAATTCAATCTTGGGCAGCTTACAATCCTTCGGCTTCCACTAATGATTCCATTTATTGGGATGGTTCAAAATGGGTTTTTAGTGAATATGGTTTTGTACGCTTTCAAAATACAACAGGCTCTTCTACCTTTTTCCCAGCATCGGGATGGAATGCAACTATTTTTGCTTCCTGTTCTGCGCAAACAGTCTCATTATTCACTGGTGGTGTTGGTAGCATACAAGGCAATGGTCCAACAGCAATCATTTCAGGCACTTCCACAGCCTGCAACAGCGTAAGCCTTACAGCAAGTGGTGGTACTAACTACGCATGGAACGGAGGCAACAGCACATCAACTGCTGCAAACACCTTCAACACAAGTGGTACTTACAAAGTAGTGGTAAGCAACGCCATAGGCTGTAAAGACAGTGCAACCCAAGTTGTTACAGTCAACCAACCTACCACAGCAACCATAACCCAATCGGCTGTGGGTAGCTACACATGGCATGGAACAACCTATACCACAAGTGGTACTTACACCTTCGATAGTCTAAACAAAGCAGGTTGCGATAGTTTAACTACGTTGAATTTGACCATTACGGCAACGCCACCAACCATTGGCACACTTACATTGCCTTCAGTGAGTACACAATCAGCACCATTTACCCTTACTGCACCAACTTCAAATAGTCTAGGTGCATTTACTTATAGCAGTAGCAATAAATTTGTGGCAACTATTAGTGGTAACACAGTTACAATTGTGGGTGCAGGTTCAGCAACTATTACTGCTACGCAAGCTGCCAATGGTATTTATGCAAGTGGAAGTGTTTCTAAAATGTTAACAGTAAATAGTTGCGTGAGTACACAGTCAAATATTACAGCTTCTAATTGGCCAGGAGCTGGTAGTTTGCCGTTTTATGTAAGTACATCTGTTAATGGTGCACCTTCTTGGCTTTATAATGCTGGTAGTGCTTCAGCTTCTGTTTATTGGGACAACTCTAAGTGGATTGTTTCTCAGTTTGGAGCAATATTTATAAAGAATCTTACAGGGTCATCCACCTTCTTCCCATCCACTGGCTGGCTTGATGCTTCTGGTAATGCCTCTAATGTCACCTTTAGTGGAGGTGTGGGTAGCCTAGTTTTTGGCTCATTGGTTACTGCAACCATTTCAGGTACATCTACTTCTTGTAATAGCGTAAGCCTTACAGCAAATGGAGGCACAAACTACACTTGGAATGGTGGCAACAGCACATCAACTGCTGCAAACACCTTCAACACAAGTGGCACTTATAAAGTAGTGGTAAGCAATGCCATAGGCTGTAAAGACAGTGCAACACAAGTTGTTACAGTCAACCAACCTACAACAGCTACCATAACCCAATCGGCTGTGGGTAGCTACACATGGCATGGAACAACCTATACCTCAAGTGGTACTTACACCTTCGATAGTCTAAACAAAGCAGGTTGCTACAGTTTAACAACGTTGAATTTGACTATTACGTTAATACCACCAACCATTGGTACACTTTCATTGCCTTCTGTTAGTTCACAATCAGCACCTTTTACCCTAACTGATCCAACTTCAAATAGTGCAG
>CANFLL010000009.1 GCA_947447825.1 Chitinophagaceae bacterium
AGTTCTTGCAAACAGTGGATAATATCCTCAAAAAAACAACTGAGGCAATCAGACCTAACAGAACCTTTCCCAGAAAACATAAACAGAAAAAACCTAAATCAATGAACTATAAAATAATGTGATGAAATCTCTTAACTTAACGACATTGGTTTATTATGTCATTTTACAAATCTTTTCAAATTAAAAAACCCAATGAAAACAAATTCTTGGGGCTTAATTTTTTTATCAAGAATCTCCTAAATTAATTTGCTGATAATAAGTATCAATTCATTTGCTGGTTCAAACAATTCTAATACATCTTCTTTGTCAAAGTCGTAGAAATCATCATAGTCTCCCGTTTGCCTTTTGTCAAAAATATAAGAGAAGAATTTACCAGTTTCAATTGATATAATTCCTGTTTTTACAAAGTGTAATCCGAATAGCTGCCTTGTTCCATTATGCGTTTTTGAGGTGATGTTTTTTGAAATCAATAAAGCAGATACTGCATAATAGCAGGCGTGGTATAATCTGTTCACTGCTGTGTTCCATAGTTTATTTTCTGTAAGCAATGCTACTTCATCGTAGGTAGAGAAAGCTTTAGATAATCTATATGCTGCAAGTTCCAATCTTTCTTGGTCATTCATATCAATTTACCTTCTTTAAGTATGTTTTCATAAAAAGGTGAAATTCTATGTTTTGTTTCCCATTCTTTTCTAGAAAATACGATGGGGCTAATGACAATGCCTGTTTCAAATTCTAAATCGTATAACGGATAATGAATACTTTTCACCTCTTCTTTGCTAGGTTTCTCACTATCTAGAAGGATAAGGATGTCTATATCAGAGTCGGATGTGTAATTTCCCCTAGCATAAGACCCATACAATATAATCTGAGCTGATGGGGCAGCACCAAGAACGGTAGCTTTTATCTTATCCAATATGTCGATTCCTTTGCCCATAAGTGCAAATCTACTTGTTTAACTATTCACTCTAAAACCTTGTCTAATTATATTATTCCGCACCCAAATATTTTTTTTTGCTTCTTTGTATTTATTTCAAATGTTCCCCTTACTTTTGCCGACCAAATTTTGGTTTATTATGTTAGCAATCGTAAAAATAGCAGGACAGCAATTTAAAGTACAAGCAGGCGATAGTTTGTTTGTTCCTCATATTGAAGGAAATACTGGCGACAAGGTAGAGTTTAGTGAAGTATTATTAGTTGACAACAACGGTGTACTTACCACAGGTGCTGATGTTACAGCAGTTGTTACAGCTGAAATCGTGAAAGACCTTGTGCAAGGTGATAAAGTAATAGCGTTTAAAATGAAGCGCAGAAAAGGTTTCCGAAAAAAACACGGTCACCGTACTCATTACACCCGTATTAAGATTGAAAGCATTGCTTAATTGCGACTTTTATTTCTTCGATAGAAAAACAGTTTATTAAAATATTCAAATCTTTATAAGATGGCACACAAGAAAGGTGAAGGCTCGGTAAAAAACGGTCGTGATTCGAACAGCAAACGTCTAGGCGTTAAAATATTTGGCGGTCAACCTGCCATTAATGGTAATATCATCATCCGTCAGAGAGGTACTCAGTACCATCCTGGTAAAAATGTTGGTGTTGGTAAAGACTTTACTTTATTCGCTCTTACAGACGGATTGGTTCAGTTCAGAAAAACAAGAGAAGACAAAACAATCGTTTCTGTTGCTCCAGTAGCAGCAGAAGTTGCAGTGGCTGAATAAGCTTCCTGATTTACAATATTGAATAGCGGCAAATTAGTTTGCCGCTATTCTTGTTTATATCATTCACGCCTCGAAACTATCGGGGCTTTTTTATTTATGTTTGCCATTCAATCAGTTTATTATGACTAATGATGCCATTGCAGACAATTTCTCGTTATTGGGGAAGTTGATGGATATACACGGGGAGAATAGTTTTAAAACGAAATCTTATGGCATTGCAGCTTTTACCATAGAGAAACTTC
Source organism: Chitinophagaceae bacterium (assembly GCA_947447825.1). GTDB lineage: Bacteria > Bacteroidota > Bacteroidia > Chitinophagales > Chitinophagaceae > Parasediminibacterium. The sequence continues at coordinate 1,964 of CANFLL010000009.1, forward strand.
CTGCGGAATTATCTGAAATGCCGCAGGATAAAATATTTGGTATAAGAGGCATTGGCGATGCAATAGGGAAGAAGATTGTAGAGCAAATAGAAACTGGAAAGCTTGCCTTACTAGATGAATATATTTCTAATACACCTCCCGGTATTTTGGAAATGCTTAGCATAAAAGGTATTGGCCCTAAAAAGATTTCGACGATATGGAAGGAACTTGGGGTGGAAACATTGGGCGAATTATTATATGCTTGTGATGAAAATAGGTTGACACTCTATAAAGGTTTTGGAGAGAAGACACAGCAAAGCATAAAGGAATCTATTCTGTTTTATATGAGTTCGCAAGGAAGTTATCTGTACCAACAGATAGAAAACTTTGCCATTAATGTGGAGGCAAAACTGAAAGCCTTTTTCAAAAATCCACAGTTTTATATTACTGGTCAGTTTAGAAGACAGATGGAAGTTATAGATAAACTGGATTGGGTTACCACCACACCAAAGGATACCATTGTTTCTTTTTTTACTGGAAACGGGTACAAGCTGGTAGATAATGAAGGTAACTACGCATCGGTTGTTGGACCGGAGAATGCAACGCTTGGGTTTTATTCTGTTAAGCCTGAGGCAATATATTCAAAGTTATTTGCTACTAGTTCTTCTGAAGAGTTTTTAAATGAATGGAATACAACTGTTGGATTAGATGAAAACAAAAATTATTCCTCCGAAGAAGAAATTTTTTCTGCTAACAATATTACATATATACCTCCATGCTTACGAGAGGATGCGGCTGTTATTGCTCAGGCAAAAGCAGACAAGTTACCTACACTTATTCAAGTAAAAGATATAAAGGGGATTATACATAGCCATAGTAAATGGAGCGATGGGAACAATACCTTGGAAGAAATGGCGAAGGCTGCCATTGATAAAGGATACGAGTACCTAGTAATTAGCGACCACTCTAAAACAGCTTTCTATGCACAAGGTCTTTCTGTAGAAAGGGTATTGGCACAGCATGAACAGATAGATGAACTGAATGCAACCCTTGCTCCTTTTAAAATATTTAAGAGTATAGAGAGTGATATATTGAATGACGGTAGTCTTGATTATGATAGTGACATTCTAAGCAAATTTGATGTGGTTATTGCCTCCGTCCATTCTAACTTAAAAATGGCTGAAGAAAAGGCAATGATTCGTTTGCTGAATGCGATTGAGAATTCATATACTTCTATATTGGGACACATGACTGGACGATTATTATTGAGCAGAAATGGTTATCCCGTAGATCATTTGAAGATAATAGATGCCTGTGCCGCCAATAATGTGGTGATAGAATTGAATGCACACCCTCGCCGTTTGGATATTGATTGGCGATGGATTAAGGCTGCACTAGACAAAAACGTACTAATCTCCATAAATCCTGATGCACATAGCATTGAAGGTTATAACGATTGCCGGTATGGTGTGCTAGCTGCGCAGAAAGCAGGACTAACTGCCACCCAAAACCTTAGTAGTTATTCGTTACCACAGTTTGAAGCTTATGTAGCCGAACAGAAAAAGAAAAGAGGATAGCATGACAAGTGGTAGTCCAATCTTCGTGGTCATTATATGCTTGATTGCATCTTTGACGGCTTATATTATTCAAAAAATAGAAAAGCCATTGCCAACTACTACCTCACGTAATACCACCATTGATGGATTACGGGGATTGTTGGCCTTAGGAGTATTTATCCATCACTCTAACCTATGGAACCAATTTCTTACAGAAGGTTTATGGGAGAAATCAAAGTCTAATATCTATAATCAATTTGGAAGCATAAGGGTGGCCATGTTCTTTATGATTACCAGTTTCCTCTTTATATCCAAGCTTTTGAACGACAAGGAAGGCGGGTTTAACTTTCAGCATTTTCTCATTTCAAGGGCGTATCGGTTGATGCCCATGTATTTGTTTTCATTGGTATTAATATTCATACTTATCTTTTCAGTATCCAAGTGGCAGTTAAATACAAGCATCTTCGAGCAACTACAATCCATTTTTTATTGGTCCACATTTGCTGCATTCAAGCACCCATTAATTAACAATTATCCCCTCACTAATCTTTGCACTGGGGCATTGTGGACAATGGCTTATGAGTGGTTGTTTTATTTCAGTATGCCATTGATTGCACTTTTTTTATTTAAGCATACCAAACCTATTTATAAACTCTTTGGAGTTATGTTTCTACTCCTTTTTTTGCGGTTTCATACTTTAGTTATCTATTATATTTTTGAGTTTATTGGTGGCAGTTTAGTCGCTATACTGTTCGAGTATACCAAAATAAAAGATAAACTAAAGGATAGCTATGGAAGTGTGATATGGATTATTTGCCTTTTATTATTCCTGAGATATAATGATGCTCGAAACATGAAATGTATAATCCTACTAACAATAATGTTTGGATTGGTAGCCGCTGGTACCTCTTTATTTGGCTTATTCAACGTAAAACAACTTCATTTCATAGGAAAAATGTCTTATAGTATTTATCTCTTGCACAGTATTTTGTTGTTTTCTGTTTGCTATTATGGAATAGGATTCTCCTCATTTCATACATCCTTATCTGACAATTCCTTCTGTTTGTTAATTTTTTTTCTTACCCCTCTGTTGATTACAATCAGTTACTTAGGATACCGATTTATTGAGCGTCCGTTTATGGATAAATCAAAATCAATACAATAAAGTAATCTATTATATCTTAAAGTAATTACAAAATAACTTTTAAAGTATTTAATCTCTATTCGAATTGATTTTTTCGGTAGCGCATTTTTTGGTGAAGAATGCATTTTGGTTCATTAATATTGTATTTTCAATCAATCATACAATGTAAATAATCAATGATACCGTATATTCTACAAATCATACAAGGTATTTAATAAATGATACGATATATTTTACGAATCATACACGGAATTAACGAATGATACGGGATATTTTATCATTCATACAAGGTAATGAACGAATCATAAAGTATATTGTATCATCCATACGAGATATTCAATCAATCATACCAAATAAGCTTGTTGAGTAGTAACCATAATGCTAATTCTTATAAAAAAGGATGTGGTCCATTGCATATTAATGTCATTAAAATAAAAAGTCTCCTTCACAAACGGTGAAGGAGACCTTTTATACAATATAAAATTCAGAAACTAGAGTTCTAATAATGTTTTAACTGGGTCTTTCCCCATTAACAATAACTGTGGATTTTCTAATAGTTCTTTAACCCTAACCAAGAAACTAACACTCTCCCTGCCATCAATCACACGGTGATCATAGCTAAGAGCCAAGTACATCATAGGACGAACTTCAATCTTACCATCAATAACCATTGCTCTATCTTGTATTTTGTGCATACCCAAAATAGCACTTTGTGGAATGTTGATAATTGGTGTACTCATTAAGCTGCCAAAAACACCACCATTGGTAATGGTAAATGTACCCCCTTGTAAATCTTCTGCGGTTAGTTTGCTATCTCTTGCTTTAGTTGCTAAAACTACTACAGTCTTTTCAATTTCGGCCATGCTAAGACTCTCAACATTACGAATAACAGGAACAGTTAAACCTCTTGGTGTACTTACTGCAATACTGATGTCTGCATAATCATGGTATCTCAAGCTTTCTCCATCAATGTAGGCATTAACGGCAGGCCATTCGCCAAGGGCAATAGCACAAGCTTTTGCAAAGAAGCTCATGAAGCCTAGGTTAACATTATGTGTTTCTTTAAATTTATCTTTAAATTGCTTTCTAACTTCCATTATCTTGCCCATATCCACTTCATTAAAAGTGGTAAGCATTGCAGTGGTGTTTTTTGCTTCAACCAAACGTCTACTTATTGTTTTACGGAGATTGCTCATTTTTTCAACACGAACATTTCTAGTAAACAATTGGTTACCTGCAAAAGCTTTTTTTCCAGGATTTGCCAAAGCCTCTAAAACATCACCCTTCATGATTTTTCCGCCAGCTCCACTTGGTGTGATTCCAGCAGTGTCAATTTTTTTATCAGCAATTATAGCAGAAGCCACGGGGGAAGCTTTTACTTCTACAGCAGGTGCCATAGAAGCAGAAACAGTCGGTGCAACAACGGGAGCTGAAGCTGCTTTAGGAGCTTCATTTATTGAGGTCGCAGCAGGTGCAGAAGCTGTTTCATCAATTTGAGCAAGAACAGAACCAATTAAAATAGTGTCGCCCTCATTAGCCAATCTTGTTAGGATACCTGCTTTTTCAGCGTTAACTTCAAAGGTTGCCTTCTCACTTTCTAGTTCAGCAATAATTTCATCACGTTCTACATAAGCTCCTTCTTTTTTTGTCCATTTTAAGAGGGTTACTTCCGTTATCGATTCGCCTACAGTAGGCACTTTAATATCTATCATAAATAATTATTTCTTGTTTAACTATTAAATGTGAAACAGCAATTAAATACTAAAAGCCATATCAATAATTTCTGCTTGTTCTTTTGCATGTACCTTAGAATATCCAGTGGCAGTAGACGCACTTTGATTTCTACTTATTATTCCGAAATTTATTCCCTTCAAATTCATTTGTAGGAAAGAAGCTGCACCCATATTTAATGGTTCTTCTTGAACCCAGAACCACATTGCTTTACTGTATTTTCTGCTTAATTCTTCCAATTGCTTGGTTGGAAGCGGATACAATTGTTCTAGTCTAACAATGGCTATGTCTTTTCTCGACTCTTTTATTTGTTTTTCTGTTAATTCAAAGGAAATCTTGCCACTACATAATAATACTTTATTAACTGAGTTAGGGTCAGTGATAGTAGCATCATCAATAACTTCTTTGAATCCACCAGTAGAGAGCTCACTAATATGACTGAAAGTAACAGGGTTGCGAAGATTGGCTTTTGGAGAGAAGTTAATTAGTGGCTTTCTGAAATTCCAAGTTAATTGTCTTCTCAACAAATGGAAAAGATTGGCCGCAGAAGTGACATTAGTAACAACCATGTTTAGTTCGGCACACATTTGCAGGAAGCGTTCAAGCCTTGCACTACTATGTTCTGGTCCTTGACCCTCATAACCATGAGGCAACAACATCACTAAACCATTTTGACGTTGCCATTTTTGTTCTCCACCAGATATAAATTGGTCAATCATTGTTTGTGCGCCATTACAGAAATCACCAAACTGCGCTTCCCAAACAACTAAAGCATTTGGATTTGCAAGAGCATAACCATATTCAAAACCTAAAACACCATACTCGCTAAGCAATGAGTTGTATATTCTAAACTTTGCTTGATCCTCAACAAAATGATTTAACCTGTTGTAACCTTTACTGGTTTCCTCATCTCTTAAAACAGCATGTCTGTGGCTAAATGTGCCTCTTTTCACATCTTGTCCACTCATTCTTACAATATTACCTTCTAAGAGTAAGGAGCTATAAGCCATCAATTCACCAGTTGCCCAATCAATTTTTTGTTCATTTTCCAGCAATTTCACCTTCTCTTGAATCAGTTTTTCAACTTTCTTGAGGGGCTTAAATTCTGCAGGCCATCTCATTAAACCGTCAAATAAAATTGAAGCAGTTTCAGCATTGATAGCAGTAGAGGGAGAATGGTCAAAATCGGCAGCTTTTGCTTTAATCATACTTTCCCAAACAATTTCTGGCTTTTGTTGCTTGTATGGTAAAGGCGATTGCTTTACTTCATCCAATCTTTCTTGTAAGTCTCCCCAGAATTTTTTCTCCATTTCCTTAGCCAAATCTTGAGCATCAGATTCGCCATTCTCTAACAAGAATTTGATGTACTGCTCACGAGGATTAGCATGTTTATCTATCAGTGCATACAATTGTGGTTGCGTATATTTAGGATCATCACCTTCATTATGACCATGTTTTCTGTAGCAAACCATGTCAATAAAGATGTCTTTATTAAATTCTTGACGATACCTTGCTGCTATTTCTGCACAACGAACTACTGTTTCAGCATCGTCACCATTTACGTGCAAAACGGGTGCTTGCACCATCGCCGCAACTGAAGTACAGTAATCAGCAGTTCTTGCATCTTCAAAATCTGTTGTAAAACCAATTTGGTTATTGATCACAAAATGGATAGTTCCACCAGTGTAATATCCATTAAGGTTACTCATTTGCAAAACCTCATAAACAATGCCCTGACCAGCTACAGAAGCATCACCATGTATTAATATTGGTAATATTTTATCAAAATCACTATCGTACAGTACGTCAGCTTTTGCCCTTGAAAAGCCAACTACTACAGGGTCAACAGCTTCTAAGTGAGAAGGATTCGGCATCAACTTTAAATGAATCTCTTTATTGTTTGGTGTTGTTAATTCACTACCAAAGCCCATGTGATATTTAACATCACCACTGCCCATTGTCTGGTCCATTACAGCAGTACCCTCAAATTCACTAAATATTTGTTCGTATGTTTTTCCTAATATGTTAGCCAAGACGTTCAGACGTCCACGGTGTGCCATTCCAACTACCACCTCTTTTACGTCATAATCTGCAGCAGTGTTAATGATGGCATCTAAAGCGGCAATAGTAGTTTCTCCACCTTCGAGGGAAAATCTTTTTTGTCCAATATATTTTGTGTGAAGAAATTTTTCGAATATAACCCCTTGATTTAATTTTTCAAGAATTCGTCTTTTCTTTTCTAGCGATACTGGTTTGAAAAACTCTTTTTCTAATTCATTAGTAATCCAATCAACTTTAGTTTGATCGCTTATATACTTAAATTCAACGCCAACGTGGTTTGAATATACTTTTTGAAGATGAGAAAGAATGTTCCTTAAAGTGGTTGCTCCTAGTCCAATCAGATTGCCCGCATTAAAAACGGTATCTAAATCATTGTCAGTTAAGCCAAAAAAAGAAAGTTCTAAATTTGCGCCTCTGTCTTTACGTGTACGTATTGGATTGGTCTTTGCTAAAAGATGTCCTTTATTTCGATAACCAAGAATTAAACGATAAACGCTTACTTCTTTCAACCAATCAATGGAGGCTGATGTAGGTTTATCCGCAACATTTACGGAAGCAGAGCCATTTGCTACTGCAAAATCAAAACCTTCAAAAAATTTTTTGAGGTCTGCATCTACGCTGTTGGAATCTTTTAAAAAATCCTGATAAAGACTTTCAATATAACTTGGGTGCGAGTTGGTGATGTACGAGAAATCCTTCATGTTGCCCTGTTGTTCTTCTTTAATTTAAAAAAATTTTTGCAAATATCGTATAACAAATTAATGCAGGGACATTATTTATGTTAGTTTTTAATATTTTTTAAATAACGTTTTCGACTGTTGATTAATTGTAAAATAAAAGTTTTAAAAATATTTTTTCATTCCAAATCATACACCTACATTTGCAATCCGAAAAATTTTTAGTATATGGCAAATCATAAGGCAACCAAAAAAGATACAAGGCAGGCAGCCAAACGCAGAGATAGCAACCGTTATTATGGTAAAACTACCCGTAATGCAATCCGTGACTTGAAGACTACAGTTGGTACTGCTGAATTTACAGATAAACTACCTAATGTAGTTTCCATGATAGATAAACTTGCAAAAAGAGGTATTATACACAAAAACAAAGCTGCAAATTTAAAAAGCAAACTTGCAAAAAAAGCAAATGCTGAAAAAGCTGCTGCATAATTTGTTTATTTTACTGCAAACTAAATAAGGCTGTTCGAAAGGTAACTTTTGAACAGCCTTATTTACTTTGTGCTTTTCATAAGTTAGAACTTATCTGCACCAATTGGAAAAACGTCTGCTTCATCCAAATAAATAAGTAGTTTTTTTTGACTGTTTCAGTACTAAACTAAAAAGTAGAATAATTTTAATCCAAGGAATGTCTGACTGTTGAAAATAAACTTTATAATCAAGCAGTTTTTTAATGTAAAATCAACATTTTCTAACTTTTCTTTTTCATTATTCAATCTCAACCACTACATTTGCAACCGGCAGGTCTCATACGACCAGCTCCTGCTAAACCTCCCCAGGGTAGGAATACAGCAAGGATAGGCGGTTGTAGCGGTGCGATGTGAGTAGCCTGCCGATTTTTTCTTTTCGCTACGGAGAGAATGATTCCAGAAGCTCCAAATACTATTTTATTCTCACTAAATATTAATCATGAAATTTTTTATTGACACAGCAAACTTGGCTCAGATTAAAGAAGCCAATGATTTAGGCATTTTGGATGGTGTAACTACCAACCCGTCTTTAATGGCCAAAGAAGGCATCAAGGGAAATGAAGCTATTTTGAATCATTATAAAACAATATGTGAGCTTGTAGATGGTGACATCAGCGCAGAAGTATTGTCAGTTACTTATGAAGAAATGGTTGCAGAAGGTAAAATACTAGCAGCAATACACCCGAATATAGTAGTAAAAATTCCAATGACAAAAGATGGTATTAAAGCTATTAAATGGTTTACAGATAATGGTATAAAAACTAACTGTACACTTGTATTCAGTGCTGGACAAGCAATCTTAGCTGCCAAAGCTGGTGCTACTTATCTTTCTCCTTTTATTGGAAGGCTAGATGATACCTTGTGGGATGGTGTTGATTTAATTGCTCAAATTGCAAACATTTATACTATTCAGGGTTTTCAAACAGAGATTCTAGCTGCTTCTATTCGTACACCTTTACACATTGTTAAGTGTGCTGAAGCTGGTGCAGATGTTTGTACATGTCCTTTAGATTCAATCTTAGGATTGTTGAAACATCCTTTAACAGATATTGGTCTAGCTAAATTTATAGAAGACGCTAAGAAAATGTAGTTTATAGCTTATCCACAAATAAAAAGTCCCAAGCGTTTTTACGCTTGGGACTTTTTATTTGTGGAATAATATCTTTACAAGAAAGCCTCTTACAAATTATCATATAAATAGAATGGATCAATAGGACTATTCGCTGGCAATTCAAAAACAGGGTTGATAATGCCATTCTTTAATCCATATACCCACCCATGTAAATCTGGACGATTGTCGTGTTTCCATGCAGACTGAACAATAGACGTTTTAGCTAGGTTCATTACTTGTTCCTTCACATTAATTTCAATCATTTTGTCTAACCTTTCCTCTTCTGTAGGTAGTGAATCTACTTCATCTTTGTGTAATCTATAAACATCTTTAATGTTGCGCAACCATTTATTAATAATGCCAAAAGAGTGTTGAGTCATAGCTGCATTTACACCTCCACATCCGTAATGTCCGCATACAATGATATGTTTAACCTTTAGCACTTCTACTGCATATTGTAAAACACTCAACATATTCAAGTCTGTATGAACAACCATATTTGCAATGTTTCTATGTACAAATATTTCCCCAGGCTGTGTAGCGGTTATTCTATCTGCTGGCACTCGGCTGTCGCTACATCCTATCCATAAAAACTCAGGAGTTTGTATGCCTGCTAGTCTGGTGAAAAAATCACAATCCTTTGCCACCTGCCTATTTGCCCATTCTCTATTGTCTATTAATAGCTTTTCGTATTCATTCATCTTAACCCTGGTATAATTATTAAACAAAAATTTTTTGCCCTTAATTGATTTTAAAAACAGTTTAGTAAAAGACAACTAAACTTGGCAAATCTATAGTTCAAAAAATCATTTGGTTGTCTAATTGAAAAAAAATAAAATAAAAATAGAAAGAACAAACATTTTCTGTTTAACTTCGTTTTTATAATAGTTAAACAAAATAATATGTCAACAGAAGATTTCGATTACATGCTTATTAATAACACAGAGTTTTTAAAGCCATTTGCTATTACACTTACAAGGGATCATGAGCTAGCAAAAGATTTATTTCAAGAAACTTTGCTGAGGGCTTTGGCAAATAAGGAGAAATATAATGATGGAACGAACGTTAAAGCATGGCTTTACACCATCATGCGCAATATTTTCATAAACAATTATCGCAGAAAAGCTAAACAGAACACCATTTTTGATAATACTCCAAATGATTATTTGTTAGATTACAATCAAGGTGCTGTTTCTAACGCAGCCATTGCAGGTATAAACATGAAGGAAGTGCAAGCTGCTATCCATAATCTTCCTATCATTTTTAAAAACCCTTTCTTACTCTATTTTGATGGTTTTAAGTATCACGAAATTGCAGATATGCTAGGCGAACCACTAGGTACCATAAAAAGCCGTATTCACTTTGCTCGTAAATTATTAAAGGCTCAGATTGAACGTCATTAATATTGTTAAACAAAATAGTTCATCTATTTGTAATTCCTGACAGGTTACAGGTTGCAGTTATTAAAAATCTGCACCAGTAACCTGTTTTATTTGTAATCAACGATTCTAGAATGACTATGAAGAAAAATAAAAAGGTGGTTGTAATTGGCGCCGGCTTCTCTGGCTTATCTGTTGCAAGTTTCTTGGCCAAAGAAGGGTATGATGTTACCGTTTTAGAAAAACATTCTTTGCCAGGAGGGAGAGCTAGAAAGTATGAAGCAAACGGATTCACTTTTGATATGGGGCCAAGCTGGTACTGGATGCCTGATGTTTTTGAAAGATACTTCAGTCAATTCGGCAAAAAGGTAGCTGATTATTACACACTTCAACGCTTAGACCCTTCTTACAGAATATTTTGGCAGGATGTTCCAATGGATATTCCAGCAGACTACAATGCGTTTAAACAACTTTTTAATGAATTAGAAATAGGCAGCGCAGAAAAGTTAGAACAATTCATTGCAGAAGCTGCCTTCAAATACAAAGTGGGCATAAATAAATTGGTTCATAAACCAGGACGGTCAATAGCAGAATTTATTGACCTAGATTTAATAAGCGGCCTGTTTAGGTTGGATGTTTTTAATTCAATACAAAGCCATGTTCGATCATTATTTAAAAACGAAAAAATACGGCAACTTCTTGAGTTTCCCGTACTGTTTCTTGGTGCACTTGCTGAAAATACACCTGCTTTGTATAGCCTAATGAATTATGCCGACATTGTTGGTGGCACTTGGTATCCTGAAAAAGGTATGTATGAAATTGTTGATGCCATGTTTAAACTGGCAGTTGAACAAGGTGTACATTTTAAGTTTAACGAAGATGTGAAAGAGATTGTAGTTAAAGATAGTGTTGCGGTTGGGGTAAAAAGTAGTAATTACGAATTGCTAGTTACAAATCAAAATACTCAATGCTCAATTTCTGACTTTAAACTTACCACTTCAACCTTTTTTGACGCAGATATTATTGTGGGAAGTGCAGATTATCATTTTATTGAAACCAAATTGTTGCCAAAAGCTTACAGAAGCTATACTGACAAATATTGGGAATCTAGAGTGATGGCACCTAGCTGCCTATTGTTTTATGTAGGTTTAAATAAAAAATTAAACAATATTACGCACCATTCACTCTTCTTCGATACCTCATTTGCTGTTCATGGTGATGAAATATATACTTCAAAAAAGTGGCCAACAAACCCATTGTTCTATGTGTGTGTGCCATCGGTATCTGACAATACTGTAGCGCCTCAAAACTGTGAAAACCTTTTTCTGCTAATTCCTGTTGCTACTGGGCTAGAAGGCGATGATGAAAAGCTGAGAGATTCGTATTTTGATATGATTATTGAAAGAATGGAAACACATTTAAAACAATCTATTAAAGAAAGTGTTATCTACAAACGTTCTTATGCGCTAAGTGATTTTGTGGGTGATTACAACGCCTTTAAAGGGAATGCTTACGGATTGGCAAACACACTTTTGCAGACCGCCATCTTGAAGCCGTCATGTAAAAGCAAAAAGGTAAAGAACTTGTTTTATACCGGACAACTAACAGTGCCAGGGCCAGGAGTGCCACCAAGTTTGATAAGTGGAGAAGTGGTAGCCAAGGAAATAATGAAACTTTCCTAAACATTAGTTTAACGGCCATATTATTGTCACCGAAAAATTACGTTTCGAGGTTTAAGAATGCACACATACACACAATTGTATAACTAGAACAACTTTTAATAGATAAATAAACTTTTAGAAAACGGTATGACAAACATGCAATTATTCCACGATGTAAGTATGGAGTGTAGTAAAAATGTTACTGAAAAATACAGTACCAGTTTTTCTTCCTCTATCAATATGCTTGGGAAATCGTTGCGACAACCTATTTTTAATATTTATGGGTTTGTTCGTTTTGCTGATGAAATTGTAGATACATTTCATGAGTTTGATAAGCAAACACTACTTCAAGAATTTAAGGCAGACACTTATAAAGCTATCGAAAGACGGATTAGCCTTAATCCTATTTTGAATAGCTTTCAGCAAACCGTTAATCAATTTAATATCGATATATCATTAATAGAAGCGTTCATCTATAGTATGGAACTCGATTTGGGAAATAAAAAGTACGACAGAAATGGTTATGAACAATACATTTACGGAAGTGCAGAAGTTGTTGGTTTGATGTGTTTATATGTGTTTTGCAATGGAAATAAAGAACAATATGAACTATTGAAACCAGGTGCCAGAAGTTTGGGTGCTGCTTTTCAGAAGGTTAATTTTTTGCGAGATTTAAAAGCTGACTACGAAGGAATGGAAAGGGTTTATTTCCCTGAATGCGACTTTGGTAACTTCACAAAAAAGGATAAAACATCAATAGAATTAGATATACAAAAAGATTTTGACAGTGCCTATGCTGCCATTTTGCAATTGCCTTTACAAGCAAGATTTGGTGTTTATGTGGCCTACAAGTACTATTTATCTTTGTTCAATAAAATAAAAAAACTTCACCCTCAAAAAATCATGTCCGAACGTGTTAGAATACCCGATTACATCAAAGCACTCATCGTTGCAAAAGCTAGCATTAGAAGTCAATTAAACCTATTATAAAACCATAACTCCATTTAAACTTCAATAAATTACACAAGGTTATTCAAATTATATTTGAACCAAGAATACCTATATTGATACACATACTACTAATTTTATCGCATGGATAACGTAATTCTGGTTGACGAACACGACATAGAAATCGGTTATATGGAAAAAATGGAAGCACACATTGAAGGGAAACTACATAGAGCTTTTAGTGTTTTTATTTTTAACCAAAAAGGGGAGATGCTACTTCAACAAAGGGCTTTAAAAAAATATCATAGTGGGGGCTTATGGACAAATGCTTGTTGTAGTCATCCTAAACCAAATGAGGCAACAATTGATGCTGCACACAGACGATTAAAGGAAGAAATGGGCTTTGATACTCCTCTCATCAAGGCATTCGATTTTAAGTACAAAGCTAATTTTAGCAACGGGCTAACCGAATACGAATTCGATCATGTGTATGTGGGCTATTATGATGGAAAGATTATTTCGAACTTTGAGGAAGTAGAAAATTATGCCTATAAAAGCATTGAAAGCATAGATGAAACGCTTACTGAACAGGTAGATTCATTTACCGAATGGTTTGTTATTGCTTTTCCTAAAATGGTGGAATGGATGGCAAATAATCCTTATCCGAATACATCAGAAAATAGCATTCAGAATATTTAGAATGAAAAAGCAGCTAATTAAAAATTGTAACAATCCTTTATATTAATACTTCCAATAGACGAACCTTATAGTTTTTTAGTTTGGTAGGTGTGTATAAAACTTTTTCGATATGAAGTTTAAATGTCAGCATTAAAGACGCATTATCATTCGTCTTTAATGAGAAAAACTATTTTTCATTCTTTAGAGTTCACTCCTCTTGGCCTAGCAGTCAAATTATGGAGAACCGGCAAACCTGTCAGGTTTCGAAGACCTGACTGCTTTAAACCACAGGATATACCGAAAGAAAGTAGATTTGTGGGTGAAAGGTATTTTCATTAAAAAAGTAATTATGCAAAATTTAGATACCAGTATTAGATCAATTTCTAACCAAGAAGATTTTCTAGCTTTTATAAAATTGCTTATTGAAGATTTTTAAAACTAATGGGAATAATTGGGAAAATAAAACTCTTGACACTTATCTTGAAGCAATAGCAGATTGGACAGAGGGAGATATTGAAAATTATTATCTAAATACAAAACAAGAAATACCCAAGAATATAAATTGGAAAGTACTTGCAGACATCTTAATGGCGGCTACGATGTATGAGTAATTGAAAAACATAATACCGATTCTTATTCTTCTCTCTCCCTCAAAAACTCTCTCCTCACCATAAAGCCGTTTACAATACTTTTGCGGCTCTTATTTCGATAATCATATATGGCAAATACAAACGAAACGGCAACAGTTAACTCCCCTTCAGGGGTTGGGGGTAAGGTTGGGGGTGATAAATACGAAGCGGTGATTGGGTTGGAGATTCACGCGCAACTGCAAACGGAAAGTAAATTGTTTTGTGGCGACAGTGCCGCTTTTGGTGGTGCGCCAAACACGCATATCAGTGCCATCACCATGGGGCATCCGGGTACGCTGCCCAAAACCAACAAGAAGGCGGTGGAGTATGCCATCAAGATGGGACTTGCCTGCAACTGCGAAATAGTGAAGGACAATTACTTTGCCCGTAAAAACTATTTCTACCCCGATTTGCCGAAGGGTTACCAGACTTCGCAGCACACAACACCCATCTGCAAAGGCGGCATTGTACCCATCACCACTAGCGAAGGCGCTAAGGATGTGGAGCTAAATAGGATTCACCTAGAGGAAGATGCGGGCAAAAGCATACACGATATTGAGGATGATTATACCTGTGTGGATCTGAACCGTGCTGGTGTGCCACTGATAGAAATAGTGACCGAACCGTGCCTTCACAGCAGCGAAGAAGCGTATCAATACGTGACGGAAGTGCGTAAGCTAGTGCAATGGATTGGCGTGTGCGATGGTAACATGGAAGAAGGCAGCCTGCGTTGCGATGCTAATGTGTCAATAAGGTTGAAGGGCGAAAAGAGTTTGGGCACCAAGGTGGAAGTGAAGAACCTGAACAGCATCCGCAATGTGAAGAAGGCAATAGATTATGAAATTGCACGGATGATTGCCATTGTAGAAGACGGTGGTAAGATAGTGCAACAGACACGCAGCTTTAATGCTGATAACGATACTACCTTCTCGATGCGTGATAAGGAGGAAGCAAATGATTATAGATACTTTGCTTGTCCCGATTTATCGCCTTTTCATTTGACCGATGAATTTATCAAAGGAATAGAGGGAGCCTTGCCGAAGTTGCCAAAGCAATTAATTGCTAGTTATCAGAACGACTTTGGATTGAGTGCTTACGATGCGGCACAGTTGTGCGATGAAAAAGAAACCTCCGATTACTTTAATGCAGTAGCAAAAGAAAGCAAGAACTACAAGGCCATCGTAAACTGGATAACTGGTCCGATAAAGCAATACTTGAATGATAGCAATTTAAGCATTGGGGCACTGAAACTACCTGCCAAAACATTGGGGGCATTGATACAATTAATTGATGAAGGAAAGGTAAACTTCTCGGTAGCGGCAACAAGGATATTCCCTGTGTTATTGCAAAGCGACAAGCAACCGCTGCAAGTGGCAGAAGAATTGAACCTATTACAAGTAAGTGACACCAATGAACTGGAAGGATGGGTGGATGAAGCCATCAGTAAGATGCCAGACAAGGTTGCAGAATACAAAAAAGGTAAGAAGGGATTGATAGGCTTGTTTGTAGGCGAAGTGAAAAAATTAAGTAAAGGCAAGGCTGATCCGAAAGTGGTGACAGAGTTGTTGCAAAAGAAGTTGGGATAAGAGAGGGGGATAGACAAATAGGGAAAGCAGTTTTGGCTGTAGAGAATATTCATTTATAAAACAATAAAAATAAAAAGTATGAAAGTAAATCAGTTTATAGACCATACCATTTTGAAGCCTACCACGCTTGTTAGTGATATTGAAAAACTATGTGCCGAGGCAACAGAATACCAGTTTGCAGCAGTGTGTGTGCCGCCAAACTTCATTAAGAAATCGAAGGAATTAACAACAGGTTCTTCTGTAAAAGTGGCAACAGTTATTGGCTTTCCGTTTGGCTATAGTGCCGTAGAAGCCAAGCTTGCCGAAATAGTATTGGCATTGGTAGATGGTGTAGATGAATTGGATATTGTAATTAATATATCGGCCATTAAAAATAATGATTGGGAATATTTGGCTAATGAAATAAATCACTTATTGCCCGTGATAAAGCAACATAATAAAACAGTAAAAATTATTATTGAAAGCGGCATATTAACCGATGACGAAATAGTAAAATGTTGTCAACTATATGGTGCTGCCGGTATCGATTACCTAAAAACTTCTACCGGTTATGCTGAAAAAGGTGCTTCTGTGCACACAGTAGAATTGTTTAGAAAGAATCTTCCTCCCAATGTGCAAATTAAAGCTTCGGGTGGAATAAGAGATTATGCTTTCGCTAAAGAATTGGTTGAAGCAGGGGCAACTCGTTTGGGTTGCAGTGCCGGAGTAGCCATCGTGAAAGGCGAAAATGCAGGTGCAGGAAATTATTAATAGTGAAAATTATTTAGTTAAGAGAAAATACCGCAGAGTCTACTTTGTTATTTTCACAGATAATGGTTGAGTGAGTGGTGTAATCACTTCAAGCTAAATTAACGGAATTGAATCATTAATATTTGTTTTGAAAGGCGACTTCTATCAATGAAGTCGCCTTTCTTATTTTAATTATTCGGTTATAAAAGAGTGTTTCTGGACTAAAATAATCAACTCATTAAGTGTACTTTCAAGGTTATTGTTGTAATTCTTGAAATCTGATAAGAACCTCTGGAGGTTCAGACTAAAATCTTTGAAATCTAAGGTGAACCACTATAGGTTCAAGCCGAAATCTTTGGAATCTGAGTTAAACCTCTAGAGGTTCAGACCAATATCCTAGAAATCTGAGCTAAACCTATGTAGGTTCTTACTAGAATCCCGAAATAGGGATGATTTTGAAATTTAATCCATCCTTACCTATAACCATAATTAGCTTATAACGCTTTTAGTGTTTTCTGTTACCTTCGCGGCATGACTGAAAAAATCTTGATTCTCGATTTTGGTAGCCAATTTACCCAACTAATTGCGCGTGGGGTAAGAGAAGCCAATGTGTATTGCGAAATAATTCCCTACAACAAAGCGTTCACAATAGATTCTACACTGAAAGGTATCATCCTTAGTGGCTCTCCTTTTAGTGTTAATGACGAAAATCCACCACTGGTTGATGTAGCAAAACTAGCTGCACAATTGCCAGTTTTGGGCGTTTGTTATGGTGCCCAAATGACGGCCAAACTATTGGGTGGCCGAGTGGATAAGAGTAATAAAAGAGAATATGGTCGTGCAATATTATCAATTGCAAAAGATGATGTATTGCTAAAAGATGTAACGCCAAGCTCGCAAGTTTGGATGAGCCATAGCGATAGCATCTCTGCCTTGCCAGAAGGTTTCGAAGCACTTGCCACAACAGAAAGCATTCCGGTTGCCGCTTTTAAGAGAGTTAATGGAGATGGTTTTCCACTTTATGGCATCCAATTTCATCCAGAAGTACATCATTCAGTAGAAGGAAAAAAGATAATTAAGAACTTTTTGGTGCATGTATGTGGTTGTAAACAAGAGTTTACGCCCACTTCTTTTATACACGAAACAGTAGAAAAATTAAAAGCACAAATAGGTGATGCCAAAGTAATTATGGCATTGAGTGGCGGTGTGGATAGTACTGTTGCTGCTACACTGATAAGCCGTGCAGTAGGTAAAAACCTGTACGGAATATTTGTAGATAATGGGGTATTGAGAAAAAATGAGTTCCAGCAAGTATTGGATATTTATAAACAACTCGACCTTAATGTTACAGGCATTGATGCTAAGAAATTGTTCTATGATGGATTGGCAGGAAAATCTGATCCAGAAGAAAAAAGAAAGGTTATTGGGGGATTGTTTATAGATGTATTTCAGCAAGAGGCAAACAAAATAAAGGATGCCAGCTTTCTGGGACAAGGAACTATTTATCCTGATGTGATAGAAAGTGTGAGTGTTCATGGGCCGTCTGCTACTATAAAATCGCACCATAATGTTGGGGGACTACCAGATACTATGAAGCTTGGATTGGTAGAACCTTTGCGTTATCTGTTTAAAGATGAAGTGAGAAGGGTTGGTTTAGAATTGGGCATTCCGCACGATTTGTTATTCCGTCATCCATTTCCTGGTCCAGGATTGGCCATCCGAATTTTGGGAGAAGTAACAGAAGAAAAAGTAACGCTATTGCAAGACGCGGATCTTCTCTATACAAAAATGCTGAAAGAAACAGGTTTGTACGAAAAGGTATGGCAAGCTGGTACCATCTTATTGCCGGTGAAAAGTGTGGGTGTAATGGGCGATGAACGTACTTATGAGTTTACGGTGGCACTTAGGGCAGTAACAAGTGTCGACGGCATGACGGCAGATTGGGCACATTTACCTTATGAGTTCTTGGCAAACATTTCTAATGAAATTATTAATAACGTTCGTGGAATAAACCGTGTGGTGTACGATATTAGCAGTAAGCCACCAGCCACAATAGAATGGGAGTAAATAGTTGTTAGTGATTAGTTATTAGTGGTTAGTTTTAGCCTACAATAACTAACCACTAATAACTAATCACTAACAACTAAAAAAGTGTTCATGAATAAATTGTCAATCCTTTGTTTGGTTCTTTTGGTTCAGTCTTTTTGTTTGCATTCGAATGCGCAGAATAGACTTAAAGTAGCTGTATTTGCACCTGTTTATTTGGATAGTGCTTTTAATGGAAATGACTTTAGGGCAGGATTAGCCAATCTTCCTAAGTATATGCTTGCAGGACAAGATTTTTATAACGGCGTTATGATGGCCATAGATAGCCTTCAAGCAATTGAAAAAGATTTAGAAGTTTTGTTTTATGATAGCAAGGGTAAAGAAAGCGTTTATACCATTGCCCACAAACCTGAGTTCGAAAGTGTAAACATGATTATTGCCGTTTTTAATAACAGGCAGGATGTTAAACCATTGGCAGATATTGCACAAACAAGAAAAATTCCACTCATATCTTCCACTTATCCAAATGATGGCGGCATTGACAATAATCCTTATTTCGTGTTGATTAATACTCCGCTGAAATCCCATCTCGAACAGATTTACAAGTATCTACAAAAGAATCTCTCCACAGGCAATGTTGTTTACATTAAGCGTAAAGGTCAATTGGAAGATCTAATTCAGTATTATTTTTTAGAAGCCGCAAGAGCAACTCCTTCTCTTCCACTTAAATACAAAACAATTGAATTAGCGGATAACTTCACTTCCCAAATGCTTGAAAAATGCCTTGATAGTACTGTTGCAAACACTATTATTTGTGGCAGTCTGAACGAAACCTTTGGAGTTAAACTAGTGAAGTCCTTGGCTGCAAACAAAAGCTATGAATGTACAGTGATGGGAATGCCTACTTGGGATGGACTAAAAGATTTGGATGGACCTGATTGCAAAGGCGTAAACCTTGTGTTCACCACTCCCTACAATTTTATTCGATCACTTCCTGTTGCAGCTAAAATCTCTGCTGCTTATAAAAGCCAGTTTTATGGCAGAGCAAGTGATATGTTTTTTAAAGGATATGAAAGTATGTTTCATTTCAGTAGTTTATTAATACAGCATCCAACAGACATTATGCAACATCTTTCTGATAAAGAGTTTAAACTTTTTAATGACTTTATAATAGAACCCTTCAAGATAAGTCCAGACCAACCCGTACAATACCTAGCTAATAAAAAGATATACTTCATTAAGAAGCTGGATGGGGCATATAAATAATTCATATTTGTTTGTGTTGATTTATTTCAACTAAAGTAAACTAGATTTATTTGGTAAATTTTTAATAATTCTTGTTTATTGTTAGAAAAATTATACTAATTTTCGCCATTCTATATTTGCTTGCCCAAAAAAACGTTGTTCCGAAAGGAAAATACAAAGATTAATAAAGGACTGTTGCGTCAACCTTCAACCTTTATTTTCTTTATAAAAATAAACAGTAAACAGCTTAACACATACACATTATGAATCATCGTTTGGCGGCTCTTCAGAAATTTAAAAACCATGTAGGTATCAAATTTCAGTTATACAACAGCCTTTTTGGCTCTCTGCCTTTTCATCGAATAGAAAAGACGGGCATTTTGGTTTCCTTGTTATTGGTAGATTGCGAGGAGGGCTATGCGAAAGGTAATAGCCCGATACAAATTTTGGAGGAGTTCTTTGCCAAACAAACCAGTTTTGTGAAGGAAGAGGATAAAGCTGATTTATTGTTTCGCTTTGTGCAATATATTGAAAGGCAAGTAGTATTGTTTGATGCACTAGAAGATGCCGCTTTTACAAACGTAAACGACATTAATGGCAAGGGAACGATGAAACATTTGGAGATGCTTGTTGAACAACAAGATTCCGAAAAACAACTTTCTGAGAAGTTAAAAGATTTCAATATTGAGTTGGTGTTAACTGCACATCCAACACAGTTCTATACAGGTTCAGTATTGCGGATTATTCATGACATTTCTAATGCAGTGGACCATAATAAGGAAGCTCAAATCTATACTTATCTACAACAACTTGGTCGTACACCATTTTTTCAACATTCAAAGCCTACACCTTATGATGAGGCTATGAGCTTATTATGGTATTTGGAAAATGTTTTTTATTCTGCAACTGGAAAAATAATCAGCAATTTAAAAAATACCTTTCCTGATTGTATGAGTGCAGATAATCCTGTTATTAAAATGGGATTCTGGCCAGGTGGTGATAGAGATGGAAATCCTTTTGTTGATGCAGAAACAACCCTTAAAGTGGCTGGTGCATTGCGGAAAGGAATCATTAAATGTTACCATTCAGAAGCTAAAAAACTAATTAGACGATTAACTTTTAAAGGAGTTGAGCCATTGATTGCTCAATTGGAGAAAAGACTTTATACTCATCAACATAATCCTGATTGTAAGGATATCATCACCAAACAATCTATATTGGATGTTCTTTTTGAAGTTCGTCATAAGATTATCTACCAACACAATAGTCTTTTTTTAGAATTGGTTGACAACTTTATCAGTAAAGTAGAAGTATTCGGAATGCACTTCGCTTCCTTAGATGTTCGACAAGATAGTAGCATTCATGTGAAAGTTATTGATATTATTTCTAAGAATTCAGATGTTCTTCCATCAAATTATGAATCCCTTTCTAGCGTCGATAAAATGCAAGCACTTTGCGCCATCACTAAAACTGTTGATGAATCAATTCTAACAGATGCAGTACATAAGGATACCGTCAGGGTTACTGCCGCCATCAAGGAAATTCAACAAACTAATGGAGAGTCTGGTTGCAATAGATACATTATTAGCCAATGCAACAGTGCTTTAAATGTTATAGAAGTTTATGGTTTATTCTTGATGGGCGGATGGAATGCAGACGAGTTAAGTGTTGATATAGTGCCACTATTCGAAACTGTAGATGATCTTCGCAATGCTTCCGACATTATGAAGCAGTTATATGAACATCCTGTTTACAGCCAACATTTGTTGCGCAGAAAGAACAAACAAACTATCATGCTTGGCTTCTCTGATGGTACAAAAGATGGTGGTTATTTGATGGCAAACTGGAGCATCTATAAGGCTAAGGAAGAACTTACAGCCATTTCAAAACAATATGAAGTAGATGTAGTATTCTTTGATGGTCGTGGTGGCCCGCCAGCAAGAGGTGGCGGAAAAACTCATCAGTTCTATGCGTCAATGGGCAACAAAATTGCTAATAAAGAAATTCAGTTAACCATTCAAGGACAAACTGTTAGTAGCAACTTTGGCACTATCGATAAAGCGCAGTTTAATATGGAGCAGTTGCTTCATGCAGGACTTTCGCACAACCTATTTAATAATGAGGAAATAACAATTCTACCTAAAGAAGAAGAGTTGATTAATTTATTAGCAGATAAAAGTTTCAAGTCTTACATAAAGTTAAAAGAGCATCCATACTTTGCTGATTATTTAAGCAATGCAAGTGCGCTAAAGTTTTATGCACAAACAAACATTGGCAGTCGGCCTGCAAAAAGAGGTGCTGGCAATAAGCTTTCCTTGAAAGATTTGAGGGCTATTCCTTTTGTCGGTGCTTGGAGTCAGTTAAAACAAAATGTTACTGGTTACTACGGTGTGGGTACTGCCTTTAAAGAAATAGAGGATGAAGGAAAATGGGATGAGTTAGTTAGTCTTTACGAGCATTCACTTTTCTTTAGAACACTCTTGGATAACTGCCAAATGGCCATGCAAAAGTGTTTCTTCCCACTAACGGCATTTCTTCAAGATCACCCTATTTATGGGGAAATCTGGAACATGGTTCATGATGAATAT
This sequence comes from Chitinophagaceae bacterium, assembly GCA_947447825.1. Lineage (GTDB taxonomy): Bacteria > Bacteroidota > Bacteroidia > Chitinophagales > Chitinophagaceae > Parasediminibacterium. The sequence goes on from CANFLL010000009.1 coordinate 24,242, forward strand.
GAGCTAACTAAAAAATATGTGCTTAAACTTTCTGGTAATACAGAATTAATGGACAATTATCCTGTTGACCAGTTATCAATCCAAATGAGGGAACGTATTGTTCTTCCATTGGTCACCATTCAGCAGTATGCCATTACTAAAGTTCGTTTGTTAGAAGAACATTTAATAGGTACTGCGCCTATTAAAACTACGTACGAAAAGTTGGCAATGCGTTGTAGTTTCGGTATCATCAATGCTGGCAGAAACTCAGCATAGTGATAAATGTATATAATCAGAAAGTGCAGCCACTATTTATTAGTGGCTGCACTTTTTGTTTGAATGATTCAACAAAGGTCAAAAACCTTCAAAAAGTTGTTGACCTTTGTTGTTTAATGGATAATAAAGCACTAGATGTAATTTGGATAACAGCATCTTATCCACTTGTAACCTTATAGAATATCTGTAGCCTCTAAATCCTAAAACCTCCTGCCACTTCAATCCTTTGTGCATTTACCCATTTAGATTCTTCCGAGCAAAGAAATGCTACAACACTGCCAATGTCGTCAGGTAAGCCTACTCTTCCTAAAGCCGTTTGCGATGAAAGCATCTCATTAAAGTCGGGATTGTCACGCACTACTCCTCCACCAAAGTCAGTTGCAATTGCACCCGGAGCAACCGAGTTAACCCTAATTTTTCTGCCTCCCAGTTCCAAAGCTTGATACCTAGTAAGTGAATCCACAGCTGCTTTCATTGCCCCATAAGCAGCATAGCCGGGAAAAGAAAACCTTGCTAAACCAGAAGAGATGTTAACAATACTGCTGCCATCATTCAATAAAGACAATAGCTTTTGAGTAATGAAATAAGGTCCCTTAAAATGAATGTTGGTCATTGCATCCAATTGTTCTTCAGTGGTTTCACCAAACGAAGCATGTATGCCCACGCCTGCATTGTTTACTAGGGCATCCAATTTTTTAGCACCTAATTGTGTGTCTAGAATGTTTTGAACCTCTACTACAAATGCATCAAATCCTAATGTAGTGGCAATGTCTAATTGAAGCGCAAATGCTTTTTGTCCAATTGCTTCAATTTCTTTCACCACATCATCTGCAAATTCTTTTTTTGTTTGATAGGTAATGATAATATCAAACCCTTTTTTTGCTAACTGTAAGGCCGCACTTTTGCCAAGCCCACGACTTCCGCCTGTTACTAAGGCGATTTTACTTTCATTATTTGACATAAACATCTTTTTTTATTTACAATGCAAAAGTGTATTAAAAACAGGAGATGGTAGTTGCAACAATCAAAGTGTTATTTGCAAAAAACAAATAATCAGCCCCTAAATAGTTGTGGAGATTTGTTACTATGCTTCTTAAAGAAGTTAGAAAAGTGGGCTACTTCTTCAAAACCCAATGTGAAAGCAATTTCAGAAATGTTCCATTGGGTTTGGGTCAGTAAGGTTTTGGCTTCCTGAAATATTCTGCTGCCAATTATCTCGCCTGTAGTTTTTCCAGTGGTTTCCTTCAAAACCCTATTCAAATGATTTACGTGTACCCCCAATGTATTAGCATAATCTTTCGGAGTTTTCAATTGTAGGTGTTGGCTAATGCTTTCAATGGGGAATTGTCTTTCAAGTAATTCTATAAAAAGAGAAGTTGTTCTTGTTGCAGCGGTTTTATTATTTTTTGTTGGTTCCATAGGATTTAGCTTTTGTCCATAATGAATTAGCTCCATCAAATAATTACGAAGCAAATCATACTTATACTCGTAGTCTGAGGCAATTTCTGAGTGCATCTTTAGGAATATCGCATTAATATATTGAAACTGTTCTTGGTTTATTTGATAAACAAAATTGCTTTTAGGCAAAAAAATGGGTAATGCATCTATATCTAATCCAATATTAAACTTTGATAAATACTCTTTTGTAAACACACAAAAATGCCCACTTTGATTGGTAGAGGTTGGGGTGAAGTTGTAAGGTATTTTTGGTGAAGCAAACAAAATAGCATAATCCTCAATTTCGATGGTTTTGTCGGCGTATTCCACTTTGTTTTTTCCTGAAATCAAACTTACTTTATAATAGGTTCTTCTATTGTAGGGCATCTCTGGTTTCAGCTTACATTTTTTGTACAACTCTGCAATATCAAACACATTGAAGTGGCCAATGTCCTTATTAATATTCTCTTCTAAAAATAAATCGATGTCTGGGCAGCAATTTCTTAGTATATCTTGATAAAACTCTTTAATGGTTATGGGGGTCATCATTTTGCAAAAATCAAATGTAAGTGTTTTTTGCACTCACCGTGTAATTAATGGCAATCAACCATGTTTATTGAATTGATATATTGGTTTCTGTTTAAGATAAAGTGGGTTTATTCATTTAACCAAAAAGAACTCAAAGGTTTACATATACTAGTTAATGAAGGGATGATTTCTTTATCAAATTACTAACTCGAAGCAAACACCGCCTAAGAAAATAGGTGCATTGTTTCTAATTGTGCAGTATAGAAATAATGAAATGCTACTTAGCAGAATTTGGAATATCGTTTTATAAAGAGGCTGCTATGATAGATATATAGTTTAAAAGGGAGATTTTTTCAGTCAATTAATTAATGTGCTAGGTAAGTAAGCTAATTAACAAAAATGTCTAACTTTTATTAATAAACTTTTAATATTTCTTTATTTTACCTTATCATTGTGACTAATTTAATGACCGATTATGAATAATAAAGGCCCTATTCTGTATGCTGAAACAATTGGAAATGGTGATAGAACGATTGTTTTTATACATGGAAATTCACAGTCACATTCTATTTGGGATAAGGTGATTTTGGAAATCCCCAATAAAGAATCTTACTCTTTAATTTCAGTTGATTTGCCTGGCCATGGTGCATCATTTAGAAGTGATGAACCTGAAAAGGATTATTCCATCCAAGGAATGTCTAGTAAACTAAAAAATTTCATTATTGATGCTGTTCCAACTGAAAGTGAATTTATTGTAGTAGCAACGTCTTTAGGCACCAATTTAGTTGGGGAAATAGCCGATACTTTTTCAAAGTGTAGGGGTTTCTTTTTTGTTAGTCCTTGTATAATTGGTAGTGGGTTTACAACTTCCGATCTATTTCAACCTAATCCAAATATCGCTCCTTTTTTCACAGCTAATCCTAAGCCCGAAGACCTTAATAATTTGTTAGATGACTTGTTGGTGTCCAATGATTATAAAATACGGGAAGAGATAAAAGCAGATTATTTGAAAACTGATAGCCGATTCAGAGAGAACTGGTTTGCATCAGTATTGAAAGCCGAATACACAGATGAAATAGCTAAATTAAAAAGTACAGGAAAACCAATTGCTATATTGTTTGGAGAACAAGAAAAGTTTTGTAATACTAGCTATTTAAATAATTCTTCTCTTAATTTATGGAAAGCCCAAACCATTCTTATTCCGAATGCAGGACATGCTACTCCGTATGATAATCCATCTGCAATTGCTGCTTTGTTAACTGAATTTATTGATGATATTAATTAGTAACAATTATGGATTAGGCGTGCATAAAAGTTTTTCGCTTTATTAATTCTGTAGCGGCTTTATAGACGCATATAAATGCATCTATAAAGCAGAAAACTTTTGTGCACTTAGGAGTAGTTGGAATGCATTTTTAAAAAGAAGTTATTTTGTAGAACACGATAGTAGTTATACTTCTTGATATGAAATCCAAAAAGGGCTTCTACAACACATTGTCTACTAGTTTTTTTTCTTGTAAATTCTTCTTGGTAAACCTATTGAGCAATAACTATATAATTCTGTTTTTAATTACAAATGCAACAAGTTCTGCTACATTTTTTGTGTTTGTTTTTTTAAGCATGTTTTGCCGATGATTATCAATGGTGTTTTCGCTTATTTTCAGTTTATCTGCTATTTGTTTGCTACTTAAACCATCAGAAATGTATGCAATAACAGTCTTTTCTTTTTTGGTGATTATAGTGTCTTCTTCATTTGGGTAATATATATTTCTTTCAATAAGTTTCTTTTGTTTCCCTTTTTCATCCACTCTCTCAATATATTGAACCATGGTATTGTCTGTTTTTATAGCTGTAATGTCAGTAACAATTCCAATATTATAGAGAGGTAAACCTGTTTCATTAGAGGTAATGTAAGAACATTGCTGCCAAACGGAAGAAAGCACTTTGTCTTTTCTTTGAACCCTGAAGTTAAAGGAGAAGATGTATTTATCGTGCTCCGTTTGTTCAGTTTTTTTTAGAAATGATGCCGTACTGCCAAATATTTTCTGGTTAAAAATCTTGAAATCCTCTTTTTGAATGATAGACACCAATCTTTCGGTTCCTCCTTCAATAAATTCCTGTGTATCATATTGAGTTATCAAGCAAATGCTGTCTGTCAAACACAGATATGACTGTTTGGTATAGTCAATTACATAAAAAATGGGGAAAGAAAAGTGCACATCGCCTGCTAGTCTACTAAACTTATTAAACAGCGTATTAACCGTTTGTTCATTCACGATTTCATTGGCATTGTTAATGTTGCAGAGATGGTCTGTGAATGATACATGTAAGCGCATTTTTAAGGGTTGTTTTTGTGTTTATAAATGTATTCAAGAAAAGCAATTAATAATTAATAAACAATTTAAAATGATTCAATTCTGCTATTGAATCACTAAATATATTTTATTTAATTAATATTATTGATAAAGATAAAAGAATTTGCAATAACGACATCAATTTTATGATAAAAAGAGATTTTATAGTTCTTTTCCACTATTTTTTAATGAGGGTTCCTCTATTACTTTTGCTGCATCTAATTGTTAAATTCACTCAAGGTTAAGTAACAATGGTTTTTGCATTCAAAAAGAGGAGGAATTAAATAGAAAAAAGTATAAATACTATTCAAGCCATATAAAGCAATTTATTGTTAGTATAAAAATATTTATTCTGGGGGTATAAAGCCAAATAATAAAGCAGGTAGGTTATCCTATAAAAGCAAAACAACATTTTTTAGAGTAGGGATCAAGATTTATAGGGTTTGATGAAATGATAGTTGAAAATGGTTTCATTGGAATAATAAAAGAATTGGGTGAATCAATCAAGTCTTTAATAAACAACATAAATGAAAAAAACAGTAGTAGTCTTTGCATCAATTTTTTGTACGTCTTTAGTTTTTAAAGCACAAGCACAGTTAAAAAGGGTAGCCATAATTTCTATATATGGCAACAAAACACTAGGAAATTCAGGTGGTTCAGCATCCATAGGAGGTGGTGTTTCGTTAGGAAACTTGAATAACCTAATGTTGAGTGACAGTGCTTATAATCTTACGGGCATTGTAGACAAGTTCGCCAATCTTATTTCGGTAGATTTGTTAAAAGAGTTTCCTTTTCCTTTCGTTCCTAAAGATTCAGTTATCAATAATCCTGGCTATAAAAGCTTAATAGACGAATCTAAAGTTTTTAATAGAAAAAGCTATGAAGGAAGTCACCCTAGCGTACAAGTTGCGCCAGGATATATACCTATTGCTGCAAACGGTTTTATAATTGATGACACTAAAGCCATTAAAAAGTCATTCGATTACCTTCCTTCCGATGTAGATGGGGTTATGATTGCATACCTAGATTTTGATTTACAAAATGGTGGGGCATCGGCATTTGGAGTGTCTACTAAAAAGGGTTTTGCAGCAGCAAACATTAAAATATTTAATAGAGAGGGCAAAAGAATTTTTAAATTGAAGGACTCTGAGAAATCTAAGGGTAGCATCACCACGGTTATGGGTATGATGACCGACACTAAAAAGGTGATACCTCTTATCAACGAAGCAGCCGATAAACTATTTGACGAACTACAAAAAGAATTGCCAAAGTCTATAAACAAATTGGCTAAAAAGATAGATGCACAAAAGGAGGATTAAACTTTCGTAACCAAATTTTTGGGGAACTGAATTCAAGTAAAAAATAGGCTTCAATTTCATTCATGTAGTAATCAAACATATAAGCAGAATAAGGATTTTTAGGAGGGATACAGGCAATCCTAAAATCCTAAAATCAACTTAATCCTGATTCAGGCAATTTCACAATTTCCCAAGCATCATTTTGTGTTTTATTGCCCAATGTAAAAGTGAGCTTTGTCCAGTAGGTAGTTTTAATTTCTTTACAATTTAACTTCGATGGTTTTCTACTGTGTGTTTAGACATATAAAACAATGTGGCTATTTGTTTGCTACTATAATTCTCGACTAGCAGCCTTAATACAATCATTTTAGTTTTATTTAATGATTTTTTCAAGTCAAAATAATCCTAAAAAATACAAATGTTCTGGGAGTATTAAACTTTCTAGCTGCACAGTTTTAGTGTCAAGTGTAGTTAAGCATGAAAATACGTCTTAGCAAAATAAAAACATATAACTATTCAGGGGATATTTAAACACAAAGGTCACCAAGGCTTTCACCAAGAACAGAAGGATTGTGTTCTATTATCTCATCAGAACTTCGATTGAGGAACGCTAAACCTTAGTGTAATTAGTTTTTTCCTTGTATTCTTCGGGGTAAATAACCCCTGAAGAGTTGCAAAAACCTTATTCTACTTATCATTCCCTCAATACAAAAAAGTCTAAAGGGGTATAATAAATTATAGTTGGCAATTAAATAGTTCTATTTTCGCCCGTTTTTAAGTGTGAGAGCCAATTTTTACTGTCAGAGAGGGTTTTTCTTATGAGAGATGCGCAAATTGCATTACTACATTCAATAATCCTATTGCAAGAGGCAATAAAGTTATTGTCAGATACGATAATGTTTGTGTAAGATGCAATAATGTTAGTGTAAGATGCAATAATGTTGATGTAAGACGCAATAATGTTTATGTAAGATGCAATAATCTTAATGTAAGATGCAATAATTATCAAGTAGTATATTACACCTAAAAAGTTAATAAAGCAATTAGCAAATTATGCTTGATATAGCTTCAAACTGGAGTAAATATTTAGCTAAAGCTAGTCCTTGTTCCTAAAAGACGAACAAGTTTATAACTGGAAATTGCTTCTAAAAGCCCATGAATTCATCTCCAAACTTATTACGTAATAATTATAACCATACAATCTTTGTTTTTTGTGAAATCCTTGGTGTATTTTGTAATTAAAATACACTGGAGCAGTCAGCAATTAACGCTTTATTTCACCTTGCCTTCTTAATTGATTACTTATAACTCCTTTTAACGCTATAAATTTGTGGAATTGACTGCTTATGAAGAGAATTTGGGGGTTGTTACTAGTTTTTGTTTTGCCAATAATATCATGGGGGCAGTATATTGATTCTATTATTGGGAGATTGAATTATGTGAAAGTATTGGAGGATTCAGTAGCGAAAACTAAAAATTATACCCTTTCCGCAAGCAGGCTTCCCGATGTCACGGTTCATTCTTTTGCGTTCAATAAAATATGGACTAATGCTCCTTCCTCTGTTGCTGTTTTATCCGAGGAACAACTACATCTCATAGGTACTAATTCTTTGTTGCCAGCACTCAACACTGTTCCTGGCGTGCGGATGGAGGAACGAAGTCCGAATAGTTTTCGGTTATCTGTTCGTGGAAGTCTTTTGCGATCGCCGTTTGGCGTTAGAGATGTGAAGGTGTATTGGAACAACCTGCCGCTAACCGATGGAAGTGGTAACACTTATTTAAACCTGATAGACCTTACTCAAATAGGCTCGGCTGAAATAACAAAAGGGGCAACTGCTAGCATGTATGGTGCTGGAAAAGGCGGATTGCTGCTGTTGGAAAACAAGAATGATTTCACTAAACAATCTATCAATCATTATTCCGCAAGCCTTAGTGGGGGCAGCTTTGGCACGCTACAAGAGTCTTTTTTATGGAAGCATCAAGCGCAGAATTTTAGTTATCAGTTAATGCAAAGTCATCAGCAGAGTGATGGTTACAGGCAACAATCAGCATCAAATAAAAACAACTTAACCTACACAGCGTCTTATAAAATAAAAAAGAATCAATTTAATTTTAGTGGATTTTATACCCGTTTGCATTACCAAACGCCAGGTGGCATAACCTTAGCGCAGATGCAAAAGAATCCTACATTGGCTAGGCAAGCTGTGGGAAATTTGCCTAGTGCGCTACAACAAAAGGCAGCTATTGATAACAACACCTTCTTTGCAGGATTAAATCATCTATTCACAATCAATAAGTCATTTTCAACAGATGCTTCAATTGTTTTTCATCACACTGATTTTATCAATCCTTTCATCACGAACTACGAAATTAGAAATGAAACCAATACAGGGGTTAATGCTAAAATTGTTTATCAGCATCAGCTTAAAAAAGTAAGTGTGCAATGGATTACAGGCGGCGAATACTTGTACAATCATTCTGCTGTGGAAGATGATGGAAACAGAAATGGCAATAGAGATACTGTTCAGTTAAAAGACAACATTTTTGCAAGCCAGTGGTTTGGCTTTTCGCAGGTACAAATGTTTGTGGGGAAGTTTACGGTTCAAATGGGCATTAGTGCCAACAATCAGACATTTGCGTTTGAAAGATTATCAGACAAGATTCATTCATTAACAAATAAACACACCGATATTGTGGTCATGCCTAGGTTGTCCATTGGATATACATTAATGAACGGAATAACCATTTATGGAGAAGTAGCCAAAGGATTCAGTCCGCCAACGCTAGCTGAGATTCGACCATCAAACAGGGCTTTTAACACCACATTGCAAGCGGAATATGGCTTGAATGAATCATTGGGAATTAAAGGAAATGCGTTTGATGGTCGATTAATGTTTGATGTGAATGCTTATCGGTTTCATTTACAGAATGCAATCGTGCTTCAAAATAATACTGACGGAACACAATATTTTTCAAATGCAGGTAGCACCAAGCAAGATGGGATGGAAATGTGGCTTCAATTTCAACTTTTACAACAAAAAAACAGTTCCGTAAAACAAGTTACCCTTTCAGAAAGTTATAGCTATCAGCCGTACAGGTTTACTTCCTATGAGCAGGGTAGTAGTAACTATTCTGGCAAAAAACTTACAGGTGTTCCTGAAAATGGTAGTGTAAGCACTGTATCAATTAAGTTAAATGGTGGTTATTTCATGAATATCTCTTATAACTACTCATCAGCAATTCCGCTCACGGATGCAAACGATGTTTACGCCAAAGCCTATCATTTATTGCAAAGCAAGATAGGGTGGGAGGGGGCAATTAAAAAGCTGCATGTTCAGTTGTTTGTGGGTGGAGATAATCTATTGAATGAGCAATATAGTTTAGGTAATGATATCAATGCAGCAGGAAAAGATATTAATGCAGCAGGAAAAAGGTTTTATAATCCTGCCCCCAAAATTAATTTTTATGGAGGATGCAAGTTGGGATGGTAGGCTAAGTAAATAACTTGATAAAGAAAATTTAAACTGATGTATAGCGTAATTAATAAATAGCTCACATTTCATACTTCATATCTCATATCTCATATTTCACATTTCATATTTCATAACAAGATGGTATACGTTAATCAGAATGGTAAAATAATAAAGGAAACCACTGCTTCTATTTCAGTGAACAATCGATCGTTTAGATATGGTGATGGTTGCTTCGAAACAATGAAAGTGATAGATAATAAACTACTATTTGCTAATTATCATTTTGAAAGGTTATTTGCTTCTTTAGCATTGCTTCAGTTCGAATTGCCCAATTATTTTACACCAGACTATTTGCATCAGCAAGTGTTAGCCATTACCCAGAAAAATTATCATCAGAAGCTGGCAAGAATAAGGCTAATGATTTATAGAGGTGATGGTGGCTTATATGATCCTCAGAATCATTTCCCTAATTTTTTAATTCAGACATGGGATCTTAATCCAGCCAATAATAAACTTAATGAGAATGGACTAATTGTAGATGTTTTTAGTGATGCAGTAAAACATGCGGATACTTATTCAGCCATAAAAAGTAATAATTATTTGGGTTATGCAATGGCTGCCTTATGGGCTAAAAAGCAACATATAAATGATGCAATTTTGTTGAATCCATTTAATAGGGTTGCAGACGCTACCATTGCCAATGTGTTTATCATTAAAGATGGTATTGTTAAAACCCCATTCCTTTCAGAAGGTGGCATCAATGGCGTTATGAGAAGGAATTTATTAGAAAAACTTCCTTTAATAGCAATTCAAATACAAGAGACCACTTTAACAGTTGAGGATTTGTTGGAGGCTGATGAATTATTTTTAACTAATAGTATCTACGGCATCCGTTGGGTGAAAAGGTTAAAAGAGAAAGAATATGGTAATAATATGACTGCTCTAATTTTTAATAAAATAATTGAAATATTATAGTTTAGAGTCAAGTGCAAAAAGTTTTGATAAGGTCAAAAGAAAATACTTTAGGAACAATTTGTGCCAATATTCATTCTGTGAAATATCAATTATTTCACAGAATAAATACTACGTAATGGTTTGATGTTTATTTTTACATTGATTTACACTACAATTGGAGTGTCCCTGTTTAGTAAACATCTATTAATGGAGTATAAGTTTAGCCCTAGTTTTTCATTTTTAAAATATTTATATTTAGTTATAATATTCATCTTAGCAAGTAATTTTTTGCAAGCTCAGAACTATGCCGATGGTTCAGGAAGGGGTTCGTTGCAACGCTCTGTTTTTTGGTTAACTTGGACAAATGGACTTTACAGCCGCCCCACAGGATCTGATAGCTCACTAGTTACGGCAGGAGTTTATGTGTGGCAGTTTACGCCTGGTGTTAAAGTTATTGCAACAGTTAGCAACATAAATGCCATTACAAAAAATGGAGCTCTCAGACCTACCACTAGCGGAAGTAGTGCTTATAATCCAGATGGATTAGGGGTGTTATATCCAGGTATTTCAGGGGCAGGATTAAGAGATTCTCTTTTTGCAGCTAACATAAAATTTGATATTACGGTCGATTTGCAGATGCTAGTAAATGGTACATGGAAAAGCATTTCTTATCCTGGATTAGTTGTAGGAGATGCGGAAACATTGGCTAATGACAATAACACTGCTGGGTTAAATGAGTATATAAAAGCAAGTGCAGCAGATGCCAATACTAGTTGGCAACTGTTGGATTTTAGAAAAGAACAAAGCAGCAAGTTTCCTGAAGATTATAAAATAAAGGTTAGTAATAGTGGAAAGGATGTTAAGCTTTATATTGATAATTCAGTTAATACAGCCGATTTGGGAGATGGTTATCTTCAAGCAGTATTATTTGCAAAGAACGCTCATAGCCTTTCAAACATTCAAACACAAGGAAGAGGCTATACTGCCGTTGCATTAGGATTGGTTGCTCCATTCGATTTTGGTGATGCGCCATCTACATTTGGAAATGCTGGTAACTACATCGGTAATGTTACTTATAACACCCTTCCTAGTTTGGTTGATAGCGTTTACACGGCAGTTAAGATGTCCCAAATCACTGTAGGTTCATATTCTAATTTATACTTGGGTAGTTATGGAACTGATGCCGACGGTAACCCTCCCCATAGTAGTGGTGCTACTACAGATAACAACACCGAAAATAATGATGAGGATGGTTTTGATTTGTCAACACAACCTGGTATCTATGTCAACAATGCAAACAATTTATTCATAACTGTTAAAGCTAGTAACAAACAATCTACAAGTGCAACAGTGTATGGCTGGATAGATTTTGATGGCGATGGGCAATTCTCCTCTAGCGAAGTGGCAACTGCAACAGTTCCTTCTGGTGCATCTTCATTGCCTGTTAAACTAACTTTTGATTATGGCAAGTTTGGGAAAACCATAAAACAAGGTGCTACTTATGCAAGGTTTAGAATTACTACTACTAAACTATTAGATAACCCAAACACGTCAGTAATTGATGAAAGAAGTACGAGTATTGCATTAGATGGAGAAACGGAAGATTATCAGTTAAATGATATTAATTATGGAAACATTTCTAAGCCAGAAGGGGTCAATGATGTAGACAGTACGCCCGTGAATACTCCAGTAACAACTACGGTAAAAGTGAATGACATCGTTAACTCCTATTATGCAACTGTTGACATTGCTAATCCTCCAAGTTCAGGAAAAGTAGTAGTAAATGCTGATGGAACTGTTACTTATACCCCCGATAGCACTTTTACAGGAACAGATACTTATACCTACACACTTACCACACCAGCAGGTTTAGTTTCAGACCCCATTAATGTGGTAGTTTATGTAAAACCAAAAGGTGTAAACGATTCTGTGATTACGCCTATTAATACCCCTATTATTATAAATGTTAGGGCAAATGATGGTATTGCTGAGGTCAAAAATGCAGTATCGATTGTTACGAGTCCTTCCAATGGAACGGCTACGGCTACTAGCGATAGTACGTTTAACTATATTCCTTCTAAAGACTTTGTAGGCTTAGATACTTTTACTTACATTCTAACAACACCTGATGGCATTTCATCTGATCCCATTCGAGTAATTATAAAAGTAGTTCCATTGGGTGTGGACGATTTGGATAGTACTTTCATTAATAAACCAGTAACAACTAAAGTGTTGGCAAATGATGGTATCGGCGCACTAACTGATACACTAAAGCTTGCTACAGACCCTGCCAATGGAACAATAAAACTTAATAAAGATGGTACGGTTACATATACGCCAGCAAATGGATTTACGGGAAAAGACACTTACACCTACACGCTGACAGATTCTGTAGGTGCAATAACACACCCAATTACCGTAACAATTTTGGTGAAGCCTATTGGCGTATTAGACAGAGATACCACCGCATTTAATAGTCCATTGACAATTGATGTTAAGGCAAACGATAGTGCAAAAGGGTTAAATGACGCTGTAGTAATTACTTCGAATCCTCGAAATGGTACAATAGTAGTTAATGCAGACAGCACGGTTACCTATACCCCAAACACTGATTTTGTGGGAAAAGATACCTGCTATTACACATTAATAACTGCAGATAGTGTTCAATCTAAACTTATTCCTATATACATAACGGTACTTCCACGAGTAAAGAAAACGGATGTATTGATTGTAAAAACATTGAACACACCTGGCAAATTGATTGCAGGGGAAACAATTAGCTTCACTATCACCGCAACGAACAATGGAGCCGACACGGCTACCAATGTGATTGTGAAAGATACTTTAGCAGCTAATATTGGCACTGCCACAATTGTTACTACTCAGAATGGCACTGCTTCTTACAATTCTACAAAAAAGATACTGACTTGGAATATTGGTACGCTAATTAATGGTCAATCGACATCATTAACTTTTAAAACTATCATAGATAGTGGTAATAAAGTAATTAATACAGCTTATGTTTCTGCAAAAGAAATCGATCCAGATACTACCAACAATCACTCTACTGTTGGGCCGATTACCATTCAGCGAGTGCCACAAGGAGTAGCTGATTTGGATAGCACGTTTATTAATAATCCTGTAACTACAACTGTTAAAACAAATGATGGTAGTATCAATATGAAAGATACCGTTAAGGTTTCCTCCACCCCAGTTTATGGTACTGTTGTAATCAATAAAGATGGAACGGCAACTTATACCCCAAATAGCGGATATACAGGTAAAGACACTTACACTTACACCTTAACAAGTGATAGCGGTATTGTGTCGCAACCTATCACTGTGACCATTAAGGTTAAACCAATAGGTGTGTTAGATAGAGAGACGACTAATGAAAATTCAGCCATCACTATTGCCGTAAAAAATAATGATAGTGCTAAAGGGGGTAACAATACGGTAAACATTATCACTAACACTAATAATGGTAGTGTAGTTGTAAATACTGATGGTACAATTACTTATACCCCCAACAAGAATTTTGTGGGCAATGACACTTGCTACTACACACTAATAACAGCAGATAGTTTATCTTCATCTCCAATTGCTGTTTTCATTACAGTGGTTCCTCCAATTAAGAAAGCGGACATATCCATAAAGAAAACCTTACTTACCAAAGGAAGCTTAACAGTTGGGCAAGGCATCAATTTCAGTTTAAATGTTACCAATAACGGTCCAGATGATGCTACTGGTATTATTGTGACGGACACACTGGACTCGAATATTAGTAATGTTTCTATAACTCAACCACAAAATGGAGTGGCTAGCTACGATAAATTAGCGAGGGTTTTAGTTTGGAAAATGGGGAACTTATCGGTTAACCAGACTTCGTCAATTACTTTCACAACCATCATTGATAGTGGTAAATCAATTGAGAACAATGCTTTTGTTATTGCTAATGAAATTGATCCAGACACCACAAATAACCATTCTTCAATAGGGAAAATATCTGTTTTGCCAATGCCTGTAAATGGTGTGGCAGATTTAGATAGTACTCTTATTAATCTACCAGTTATCACTAATGTTAAAGCAAATGATAGTGCAAAGAATGCGTTAGATACCGTTAAAATTGCTACCAATCCCACTTCTGGTGTTGTTACAGTAAATACTGATGGAACAGTTATCTACACACCCAACAACGGATATGTTGGTAAAGATGTGTACACATACACCCTCACCAATACGGACGGCACAGTTTCGTTGCCCATTAAGGTTACGGTATTAGTGAAACCAGTTGGCGTAAATGATGCTGATACAACTGAAGAAAATAAATCTATAACTATGGGGATAAAAGCTAATGATGGAGCTAGTGGCAAAAGTTGCTCAGTGCAAATTATAGCCCAACCTGTTCATGGCAAATTGGTTGTAAATTCTAACAATACCGTTACCTACACACCCGATTCTGGCTATGTAGGTAAGGATTCGTATAAGTATATTTTAATAACTACTGACAGTGTGACTTCTGCGCCAATTACTGCCACCATTCTAGTAACGCCTCCAGTGACTAGATCAGTCGATTTATCTGTTGTAAAACAATTAATAACAACAGGAAGCATCACTATTGGAGAAAGTGTTGAATTCTCCATTACTGTCACTAATAACGGGCCTGATGATGCTACCAATGTTGTGGTAACAGATGTTTTAGCCAATAATTTGGAAAGCCCAACTGCACTAACGTCTGGCGGACTAGGAACAATAATTTATAACAGTACCACTAAAAAAATTACTTGGAATGTTGGTGGTTTAGCGGCTAGTCAGGTGGCTACGCTAACTTTTAATGCGGTTATCGACAGTGGATCATACCTAAACAATACTGCTATTGTGAAAGGTGCTGAACCAGATCCTGACACTACCAACAATAAATCGTACATTACCTCTACACCAATTTATCCGGCTGAATTGTTTATTCCAAACGTTATTACACCAAATGGCGATGGCAAGAATGACAACTTTGTTATTCAAGGATTACAGCGTTTCCCTAACAGTGGCTTATCAATTTTTAATAGATGGGATAATATGGTGTACACTACTCCCGACTATCAAAATGATTGGAATGGCAAAGGGCTAAGTTCTGGCACGTATTATTATGTGCTGAAATTGAGGTTACTTAATGGAAACATTGAAGTGAAAAAAGGTTGGGTGATGGTAATTAAATAAATGAACAGGAAATAACACTAAATGAAATTAAAGATATTTATATCAAATGTATTTATTGGCTTCATGCTTATCATTGCTTCAGTTGTTCATGCGCAACAGAATGTTCAGTTTAGTCAGTATGTGTTTAATAGCCTATCATTAAATCCCGCATATACTGGCTATAAAGAAGATTTGTATTTGAATGCTGTTTATCGAAAACAATATGTAAGCTTTCCTGGGTCGCCTTCCACTGCGGCAGTTTCTCTGGATGGTTTATTGAGTAAAGATAAAAAGTCGGTAGGTATTGGCGGACATCTCACAGTAGATAACCTTGGGCCGCAACAAACTGTTTCTCTTTTTGGTACTTATTCGTACAGAATTAGATTAAACGAGGATGATACCAAACGATTATGCTTTGGTATTGCTGGTGGCATTAACCAATATTCCCTTGATGGTTCGGTTCTTCAATATGTAGATGCCAATGATCCTTCCATCAATTCTGCCCAACAAAGTGTAATCAAACCAGATGCGCAGCTTGGGGCTTTTTATTATGGCTCCAATTTCTATGCTGGCTTATCAGTACTTAATTTGTTTTCATTATACAATAACGGCTCTATCTATTTGAATAATACGAATGTTTCTTCTTCCGAAGACATCACCTCACATTTGTACCTGACAGTAGGAGGATTGGTAAATATGTCGGAAAATGTGAAGCTGAAACCTTCTATTATGCTTAAAGAAGATTTTCATGGGCCATCAAGTCTCGACTTAAATCTTTTAGCCTTGCTTTCCGAAAAACTTTGGGTGGGTGCTTCTTATCGTTCTGCTGTTACTTTATGGAATAAGAAAGCGGTTTCCTCTAGTTTAAGCAAGAGCGGTGCAGCAGCTATTATGGCTGAAATATTTGCAACAGAAAGATTACGAATTGGCTATTCATACGATTTTATTACTAGTGGATTATCCAACTATCAGGCTGGGTCGCATGAGATTTCTGTTGGACTTTTATTCAATAGAAACTTAGATGCAGAACGCATTAAGAGTCCACGATATTTTTAAGGGATGTTGTAAAAGTAAATTGAACAACTTTCACTACGATGCAGTGTCTTTTTGACTTTTTATTTTCAACTTACTACTTTTAACTTTCTAAGTTATCTCTGATAACTTCCTAAAAGTAGCAGAATATTATTTGAAACGTAAAATATTTCAAATTCAGCCTTTACTTTGTGCAGTTGCATAGTTAAATATTTAACTAATTAACAGGTCATTTAATAACTAGTATAAATAAACAATTGAATACAAAACTTCATACTTTAAAGGGAAAAAAAGTAGTGCTTACAAGATGCCTAACTTTTTTTCTTCTCCTGCTATCATATAGTAATTCTTCTTTTGCGCAGGAAGCAAAAGGAATCTTCACTAGTGCTAATGAGGCTTTCATTAAATACGATTATGCTATTGCTGCCAAACTTTATGAAAAGGCACTGGCTAAAAAGGGTGACGATACTTTTATTCTTTCCAGATTGGCCTTTTGCTACAAGGAAATGAATGAATATGAAACTTCTGAAAAGTATTATAAGAAACTAATTTCCCTTCCTGGTACAAATACCCAAGAGTGGCTTTATTTAGGCGATATGTTGAAGAATACTGCTAAGTATTCCGCAGCAAAAGAAATCTATCAACAATATCAACAACGAAATGGTAAAGATGAGATTAGTTACAAAATTGCTGGTTGCGACAGTGCATTGTATTGGATAAACCACCCAGATGGGTATAGTGTAGAGAATATGGCCTACCTAAACACTGCCAAATCTGATTGGGGGGCAGTGTATAATCCATTCACGAGTAGTGTGATTTTTGTTTCTGACAGTTTGCGTAATTCCAAAAAGAACTTCTTTCAAAAAACTTTCAGTGATGCTATTTATGGCAGAACAGACAACTATTTTCAAAAGATATACAGCATCAGCAATGCACAACATGATGCCTTTAATAACCAGATTCATGAATTCGATCCTACTATAAATGCTTTTGCGTATCACACTGGGCCTGTTGTTTTTAGTGGTAATTATGATAGCATCTATTTCACAGTTACTTATGATGGCAACGACATTAAAGTGAAGGACAAAGTGGAGGATAAGGACACCAAAATCACGTCTTTTGGCACTAGACGTTTGGAATTGTTTCTTGCTACACTAAATAAATCTGGACAGTGGAACGCACCTACTCCCTTCACCTACAATAATCCTTCTGCCTATTCTGTTGGTCATGCCGCATTGAGTCCAGATGGTAGAGTACTTTATTTTACCAGCGATATGCCAGGAGGTAAAGGTGGTTTAGATATTTGGTTTTGCGAAAGGTTGATTACTGGCAATTGGGGATTCCCCAAAAACTGTGGAAGCATCATCAATTCAAAGGATGATGAAGCGTTTCCAGTGGTTGCATCCAATGGCAATTTGTTTTTTGCCAGTAAAGGTCATGTGGGTATGGGGGGCTATGATTTGTTTGTTACTTCTGGAGAAAAAAATAGTTGGACAACACCCATCAATATGGGTTATCCTTTAAACTCTAGTGGCGATGATTTTTATTATGTTGCAAAAGATGATACTAGTGGATTCTTTGCCAGTAATAGAAAAGGAGGATTAGGTAATGATGATATTTATCAATTTGTAACAGCCGCACAGCCTGCAGTAGCACCAATAAATGGTCCTTTAGTGCTTGAGACTACAGTTATAGATAATGCAACCCAAGAACCCATTCCTGATGCTTCTCTTACTTTTCTGAACACCAATAGTGACAGAAAGTGGGAGCAAAAAACTAATACTGATGGCAAAACATGGCATGGAGTGGATAATAATACGCCCTTTGCTATTACTGCAAATAAAAAAGGATATTACCCCAGCATTATTGCTATCAATACCAAAAATGCCACAAGCGATACAATGCTTGTAATTATTCCGTTAGATAATCAATCGGGTACAAAGCCAACGCCTAAGGTATATAAGCTTACAGATGCGCTTACTACACTACATGAGGGAGATAGATTTAGGATAAATAATATTCATTACGATTTTGATAAAGACAATATTCGCAGAGATGCAGCCAAAATATTGGATACTTTGATAGACATACTACATCAATATCCTTCCATGGTGATTGAGCTTTCTTCTCACACAGACTCTCGTGGTACTGATGAATACAACTTCAATTTGGCAGATAGAAGAGCAAAATCTGCCGTGGCTTATTTGGTAAAACATGGAATAGACAAGCACAGAATGATGGCCAAAGGTTATGGGGAGATGATGTTGCTAAATGGTTGTAGCAATGATGTGCCATGTTCGGAAGAAGAACACCAAGCCAATAGAAGAACAGAAGTCAAAATATTGCGGTTTTAGCTGTTGGTAACTATTCATAACTATCAAGTGCTTTTCGGTGTAGTGAAACACGCAGCATATCACAGTGAGCACTTTCTTTTGTCCTCTTTCTTCCATTTATTCAACTGAGTCACGCTTATATTCACTTGAGTCAAGCTTATATTCACCTGAGTCGGCCAAAGATTCACCTGAGTCAGAAAAAGTTTCACCAGAGTGAGTCGACGACTCACTTGAGTCAGCCAAGGATTCAGTTGAGTCAGTCCACGACTCAACTGAGTGGGCCAAGGATTCAGTTGAGTCGTGGACTGACTCAACTGAAAAAATGACGCTTTCTAAGTGGTAGTTTATATGAAAGTGACTACTTATCTAACATCCTTAATTTGCTAATTGTGGTTCATTAACTCTTTTGGTATACTTCTTTCTAATTCAAGGTGATCTTTCCCTCATAAATATATTAGCATTTTAGTACTACCATATTCTACAATAGTCCAATATCATTTACATTTGCGCCCCCGAAAGGGTTAAAACGATTAATTTAAGTTTAACTAAACAGGCATTATGAAGATTATGAAATTCGGCGGCACCAGTGTTGGTAAGCCAGAAAGGATGCATCAGGTTGCACAGTTAATTACTAAAACAGATGAACCTAAAATAGTAGTATTAAGTGCTTTGAGTGGCACCACAAATTCATTGGTTGGTATCAGTGATTTGTTAGCACAAAATAATAAAAAGGGAGCTAAAGAAGCTATTGATAAGCTAGAAGCCCATTATCGTGATTTTGTGTTGCTATTATCAAACACTGAAGACGGGCGTAAGAAGGCAAATGCCATTGTGAGCGAACACTTTGAATTCTTGAATATCATCCTTCGCATTTCTTTCAGCGAAGCATTAAATAAAGACATTCTTGCCCAAGGCGAATTGTTGAGCACTAAATTGTTTTGTGTTTTCTTGGAAGAACAAAGCATTGCACACGTTTTCTTGCCAGCACTCGATTTTATGACCATCGATGAACATGGTGAGCCTCAGTTGGCAAACATTAAAGAGAAACTGACTGATATATTGGCTGGCTTCGAAGGAACTAAACTATTCATCACCCAAGGTTACATCTGCCGAAATGCAAAAGGTGAAGTAGACAACCTTAAACGTGGTGGTAGCGATTATACCGCTTCACTGGTGGCTGCTGCAATTCAGGCATCGGTTTGTGAAATCTGGACAGATATTGACGGTATGCACAACAATGATCCTAGGGTTGTTGATAAAACATTACCTATAAAACAAATATCTTTTGACGAAGCTGCTGAGTTAGCTTATTTCGGAGCTAAGATTTTGCATCCTACCTGTATTTGGCCTGCACAGCAAACGAATGTTCCGGTGAAACTATTGAACACCATGCAGCCCGAAGCAGAAGGTACGGTTATAACTGAAGAAGCTGGTAGTAATGGCGTAAAGGCTGTTGCGGCAAAGGATGGCATCATTGCTATAAGGATTAAGAGCAGCAGAATGTTGTTGGCTTATGGTTTTTTAAGGAAGATATTTGAAGTGTTTGAAAAATATCGCACCAGTATCGATGTAGTAACTACTTCCGAAGTGGCGGTGTCTGTAACCATAGATAATGATACTTTCTTAAATGAGATTGTTGCCGAACTAGAACTATTTGGAAGTGTAGAAGTGGACAATAACCAAACTATCATATCGGTAGTGGGTAACGAAATTGCTAAAACAGAACATGTTTTGCAACAGTTCTTTACGGCTATCGCCGATGTGCCAGTAAGAATGGTTAGCTATGGTGGCAGCCATCATAACATTACTATTTTGGTGCCTAATGAATTTAAAATAAAGACACTTCAATTGCTAAATAAAGGGTTGTTCGGGCTTTAATTAGTCTTGATTAAGATAAGAAAAGCTGAGGTATTTAAACACTTCGGCTTTTTTTATGTACCCAATCCTACTGTTTTACCATAGTAGTAAGTTGGAAACTATATCTTCGCAACGTTTTGAGATTTTAACTATTAATTTGATAAGAAGTAAATTATGGCTGGGATATTAGACTTGGTTGGGAATACGCCGATTGTAGAATTAAAGCATGTAACTGTAAATAAAAACGTAAAAATATTTGCAAAGCTTGAAGGCAATAATCCTGGAGGAAGTGTGAAAGATCGTGCTGCTTATGGAATGATCAAGGGAGCATTGGATAGGGGCGAAATTGGGCCAAATGATAAACTTATTGAAGCTACTAGTGGCAATACGGGTATTGCATTGGCATTGATTGCAAGTCTTTTTGGAATCGACATTGAATTGGTGATGCCCGAAGATGCAACAAGAGAGAGGGTATTGACGATGCAAGCTTTTGGTGCAAAAGTTACTTTAACACCCAAAGAAGGATCGATGGAAGCAGCTATAGATTATGCCAATAATAAAGTCGCTCAGGGTGGTTACGTTATGCTAAACCAATTTGGTAATGAGGATAATCCTAAGATGCATTACAGAACAACTGGACCAGAGATATGGAAAGATACTGATGGAAAAGTTACCCATTTTGTTTCTTCAATGGGAACAACAGGTACTATAATGGGAGTTTCAAGATATTTAAAAGAACAAAACCCTTTAGTGCAAATTGTGGGATGTCAGCCATCTGATGGTGCACGAATACCCGGCATTCGCAAGTGGCCGGAAGCTTATTTGCCCACTATATTCAATAGAAAGGAAATTGATAGAACCATAGAATTAAGTGAAGATGACGCACGCATAATGACCAAAAGACTTGCAAAGGAAGAAGGTATTTTTGCTGGAATGAGTAGTGGAGGTTGTGTTCATGCAGCCGTACAATTAAGTAAAGAACTACAAGATGGCATTATTGTTTGCATCATCTGCGATAGAGGTGATCGATATTTGTCTTCTGATTTGTTTGAATAATAGCACAGGAAACAGAGATAGATTAAATAGTGAATGTTGCAATAGTTGCCTTATTAGGTTTTGGAAAGGCTTTAAAAAGCCTATAAAACAACCAATAGCAAGTTTATATATAGCATGGTTTTTCGTTTGACCTAGATATTTCTCAAATGGACTTCGGTTATGGTTCTCCAATTTTTTCAAAGATGTGGAGCGTAAAAGACAATATCCTTATTTGTATCTATGAATTTTTTTTGCCTATTTTTTTGCCAATACAATTTTTGCCATTGATTCCTACTGAATGATATTTGTTACTTTTAAGGTTGTATTTTAATTCCTTTGGTGCAAGTATTACGTCTTCTGCTTATTTTCCTGTTGTTTATTTTATTACTTCTCCATAAGATATAGAACAAGAACCATTATTCACTCTAACTCAAGTTTTCGCTTAAATTCCCCTTGATAAACTGTTGAATAAAGGGCTTTTATTTCAGTTTAATCAAAGAATATTAAACTAGTAAAATGTTAAAGATTTTAAAGTGTTAACATATTCGTTTAATAAAAAAATGTACATTACTTCGCAGAAATAGCTTTTACCACATAACTAATGAATTATGAATAAATTATTATTACTTTGTATTGTCGCTTTCTTATTTGTTACTGCCATTTCAGCGCAATATCCACAACAAATTTCGAATGTAAGGGCTCAAGCAAGAGTTTATGCGGATGCTACAATTAATAAGGATTATAAAACTATTTTGAAATATACTATCATCGATGCCCTTCCTAAAGCTAGACTGAATGTGATGACAGAAGCACGAGTGCTGAAAACAATTCAGATGGCCGATAGCCAACGAGTGAAACAAGGAATCCAAATTAAATCAATTAAATTCGGTGAAGTATTATCTATTGTTAAAGTAAATTTTGAGTTTCAATGTACGATGGAACAGATAACTGAGACTAAAATGCAGTTCGGTACCATAATTTCAAAATCTACCTTACTGGCTGTTTCCCCAGATAATGGCATCAACTGGAAATATGCGGATGCCACCGGAAGAACAAGGGAGGACATGATTAAGTTAATGCCTAGATTGAGTCAACAATTGATATTTGCTAAACAAGAAACACCTCAATTTTTAAAAGAGTTAAAAACTCCCAAGACAAAATAACGGCCTATTTTTTAACAATTATTTAAAAAGTATAAATTATGAAAAATGAATCAGAAAGTAAGTTGAAAGAAGATATTCTGGATCTGACACCAAAAGCATTCACTATCCGTGTATATGGGATTCTACTAGATAGAAGTAGGGTTTTAGTGAGTGATGAATTTGTACGCGGTAACTACTTTACTAAATTTCCAGGAGGTGGACTTGAATTGGGGGAGGGAACACGTGAATGTTTGAAAAGAGAGTTTAAAGAAGAAGCTAACTTGGAAGTAGAAATAGTAGAGCATATTTATACCACAGATTATTATCAGGTTTCAGCTTTTAATCCAAGCCAGCAAATAATTGCGATATATTATTTTGTGAAGCCAATAGACAAAATTGATTTAGCAACTAAAACAACGCCATTCGACTTTGCACCCGAACAAGTGGCTGATCTAAAAGGACAAAGTGAAGTATTTAGATGGATAGATTGGAACAATTTTTCTGAAGATGACATGCATCTGCCGATAGATAAAAGGGTGGCTCAGTTGATTAAAGAAAACTTCACTGCACACGCTGAACGAGTAGTAGGCTTGTGAAATTTACGATAACAAAAAGGAGTATGCCCGTACATTTTACATTTCACATTGATGATTCACTTACGAAAGAATAATTGAAGCTTAAATAGCTAGTTAATATTTAAATAAAATATTTAATAGCTTTTCTCAAAAGCTAAAACAAATTAAATATATAAACATGGTAGGCTCAATAAGGGAAGAATATAATAATGCATTTTCGGAGAAAAAATATGAAACCTACCTCAAAGAATTGAACAGCAGATACCCCGAAGCTATTGCATTCAGAGTGGCAGAAACACCTATTTTTATATCCAAGGATTTTACGAAGAAAATCATTTCCACCTGTGAAAGTATAATTGATGTTATTCTTCAAAATGACTTTACCTTTCTGACTAATGCTGCAATACCGAAAGAATTATTTGTGCCAAACGAAAAGAATTATGTTGACTTTATTGCCCTTGATTTTGGTATTTGCGAAAATGATAATGGCGAATTAGAGCCTCAACTTATCGAAATGCAAGGCTTTGCATCCTTATTTGCTTATCAAGTTTGGCAAGATGAAGTTATCAGAAACTGTTTTCATATCCCTACTAATTACAGTACTTACCTGAATGGATATAATAAGGATACCTATTGCAAATTGCTTCAGAGTATCATTGCCAACGGTATTCCGTTAGAAAACTGCATTCTTTTGGAATTGTTTCCTGACAGTCAAAAAACAAAAATTGATTTTCTTTTTACAAAGGAATATATAGGTATTGAAACAGTATGTTTAACCCAATTAATTAGGGAAGGGCAAAAGATTCTCTATGTTAAAGATGGAAAAAAAATAGAAGTTAAGCGTATTTATAACCGAATTATTTTTGATGAGCTAGCGAAGCAATCATTACAAATACAAGAAAAAGGAAAACTATTTACAGATGAAATAGACGTTGAATGGATACCACATCCTAATTGGTTTTATAGAATAAGTAAATATACGCTGCCTTTTATAAAACATCAATATGTACCAGAAACCACTTTTTTAGATAAGCTTATTTCAATGCCGGCCGACTTAGAAAATTATGTTTTAAAACCACTTTTTTCTTTTGCAGGACAAGGAGTGGTTATTGATGTTACTGAGTACGACATTGAAGCTGTTAAAGATAAGCACAATTGGATATTGCAAAAGAAAGTGAAATATGCTGAGGTTATTCCTACGCCTGAAGGTGCTGCAAAGGCAGAAGTACGTATCTTTTTCTTTTGGCCAAAAGATGCAGAAAGACCAATAGCCACCAATAATTTGGTTAGATTAAGTAAAGGAAAAATGATTGGTGTTAGGTATAATAATGATAAAAAGTGGGTGGGTGGAACTGTTGCCTACTTTGAACAGTGAGCATAAAATAAGCCACAAGAAAACTGGAAATTACTCCAATCACCTTGTGCCTTTACATTTAATTGGTGTGATAAATTAGTATCCTTGTAAGATGGCCTTAATGAAATCGGTGACTAAATAACTGATTAAACTACCGTTTGCTGCTTCATTCCATTGATCAAACGTATTAATGTCCCCTTCACTGATATGGAGGTAGGCTGGTTGACTATCAATAGCAGAAAAGAAAACATATTGCCTTGCTTGCATTGCCGTAATTCCAGTTGGGAATCCGGCAAGAGAAAATTGGTTCTGAACACTACCTAAATCAAGCTCAATACCACAAAGGGTGTCAATGGTAAATTCTGTGGCATGATCTATTGCTTCTTGGAAAGATCTTTTTTCATGAAGAAAAATGTCTTCAAAGGTGATGCAATCAATAAATGGATTATTTACTATATCCATCCAAATATTCTGTTGAATGAGGTTTTCGTGTAATCCAATTACACAATATTTTTCTAGATATCCGTCTTCTTCTGCATATCTAAATGCGTTACCATTATGTCTTCCTTCTAAAGGCGCATAATCTGCACGAGCATCAACATTTATTGCATTAATTTGAGCAAATGGAATTACACCACTTTTAAACCATCCTTTTGCAGCACCTTTAATGCACGGATAAGCATTACTTTGACCTCCTCCAATAACAATGGGCAACTTTTTATTCTGTGTAATGATGTGGATTATTTGCTCAACTTCATCATCAATAATATTAACTGCATGACGGTAAGCATCTACTTTTTCATCAAAGCTTCTAGCTGATTGTTCTATCACATGGGCTAAGTCGCTAAAATCAAAGTGACCTAGTAAAAGCATTTCGCCTCCTTCCAAAAAATCATTACTTTGAACGTTTAGAAAGGATTTTAAGAATGGATTCCAGATACTTGCCGAATCACCTTTTTCAAGGTTCGCTTTAGCACCAATAGACTCTGAAATACCAATAATAACATAGCGAGCATTCGAACTTTGTAGTGAATCTTCTAATTCCTTAACATCTTTTAGAACCTGAATTCTTTCTCCAATTTTAGTTTCAAACCTACGAATTGTTGTGTGCGCAAGAACATCTTGTTTAGTGTAAACCCTTAAGTGCTTCATATAGTTTTCAATTTGAAAATGAAGATAATACTAAACATTATATGTTTAACTAACGAAAATCAGCATCTAGATAATATTCCAATTTAAAATACGATAATGTACAAAAAAAGGTGCTGAACAAACTAAATTGAACAGCACCTTTTCACTTATTTATTTAAAAATTACTCGAATTTAAGATCCAAACCTAAACCTCTCAATTCATGAACTAATACGTTGAATGATTCTGGAATACCAGGTTTTGGAATATTCTCACCCTTAACGATTGCTTCATAAGTCTTAGCACGACCAATTATATCATCTGATTTAAGTGTGAGCAATTCTTGTAAGATGCTAGAAGCACCGTAAGCTTCCAAAGCCCAAACCTCCATTTCACCAAAACGCTGACCACCAAATTGTGCTTTACCACCAAGAGGCTGTTGTGTTATCAAACTGTATGGTCCTATTGAACGAGCGTGCATCTTATCATCAACCATGTGGTGAAGTTTAATCATATAGATAACACCCACAGTTGCTTTTTGGTCGAATCTGTTTCCAGTTTCACCATCATATAGATAAGTATGTCCATTTCTTGGAATACCAGCCTTAACACACAATTCTTCAATTTGAGTGGTAGTAGCACCATCAAATATCGGTGTTGCGAACTTAAGACCTAATTTCAAACCAGTCCAACCAAGAATGGTTTCGTAAATCTGACCAAGGTTCATACGACTCGGTACACCTAATGGATTTAATACAATATCAACAGGCGTTCCGTCTTCCATGAAAGGCATGTCTTCTGCACGAACAATCTTGGCAACGATACCTTTATTTCCGTGACGACCAGCCATTTTATCTCCCACTTTCAACTTACGCTTTACAGCAAGATAAACTTTAGCTAATTTCAATACACCTGCTGGTAATTCATCGCCAATAGATATGTTGAATTTCTCACGTTTGTATCGACCTAACTCCTCATTAAACTTAATTGTGTAGTTGTGAAGCAACACATTAATATAATGATCTGTTTCAGCTTCACCGGTCCATCCCAATGGATTAACACTTGAGAATTCAATGGAAGAAATGTTCTTTTGATTGAACTTAGCTCCTTTACCTATCAAAGATTCTCCAAAATTGTTAGTAATACCTTGAGAGGTTTTATCCTTCAATAATATTTGAAGTTTGCTTAATAAATTTTCTCTAATTTCCTCCACAGCTATTTGGTGAGCTTTTTCAACTTTCTCCAATTGAGCTTTTTCCTTAACTTTAGAGTTCTTATCTTTCTTAGCACGTTGGAAAAGCTTCTTATCAATAACTACCCCTTCAGTTCCGTTAGGAGCCTTCAATGAAGCATCTTTAGCATCACCAGCTTTATCACCGAAGATTGCACGAAGCAATTTTTCTTCTGGAGTAGGATCGCTTTCACCCTTTGGTGTAATCTTTCCAATCAATATATCACCTTCCTTTATAGTAGCACCAATTCTAATAATACCGAATTCATCCAAATCTTTTGTTGCTTCTTCACTAACGTTTGGAATATCTGGCGTTAATTCTTCTTCTCCTAATTTAGTGTCACGTACTTCTAATTCATATTCATCTATGTGAACAGAAGTAAACATATCTTCTCTAGCAACACGCTCATTAATAACGATGGCATCCTCAAAATTGTATCCTTTCCAAGGCATGAAAGCAACTAATAAGTTTCTTCCTAAAGCAAGTTCACCACCTTTTGTAGCATAACCTTCTGTTAAGAAATCACCCTTAACAACTTTTTGTCCTTTTCTTACAGCAGGACGCAAGTTGATACAAGTTGCTTGGTTGGTTTTTATAAACTTAGTTAGTTTGTAATTAACTAAATCCTCATCAAAAGATACTAACCGGTCTAAATCATTTCTGTCATAACGAACATGTATTTCGTTTGCATCAACAAACTCAACAACTCCTGTTCCTTCTGCATGAATTTGAATACGAGCATCACGAGCAGCTTTTCCTTCTAAACCAGTACCAACAATTGGCACTTCCATACGAACCAATGGAACAGCCTGACGTTGCATGTTCGAACCCATCAAGGCTCGGTTAGCATCATCATGCTCAAGGAAAGGAATTAACGAAGCACTCAATCCAACAATTTGGTTTGGAGCTACGTCCATATATTCAACAACACCTTTATCTAGTATAGGGAAATCTCCAGTATCCCTTGAAACAACTTTGTCTTCTAAGAAGTTACCTTCATCATCGATAGGGGAATTAGATTGAGCCACCTTTACATTTTCTTCTGCTTCTGCACTTAAATAAACTAACTCTTTAGTATTTACTTTAGCATTAGAAACTGTACGATAAGGTGTTTCAATGAAGCCCATATCGTTAATCTTTGCATGAACACACAAGGTTGAGATCAACCCAATGTTTGGACCTTCTGGTGTTTCAATTGTACATAAACGACCGTAGTGGCTGTAGTGAACGTCACGAACCTCGAAACCTGCTCTTTCTCTACTTAAACCGCCTGGCCCTAGTGCAGAAATACGACGTTTGTGCGTAATTTCTGATAATGGATTGGTTTGATCCAAGAACTGAGACAATTGGGATGTACCGAAGAATGAGTTGATTACAGAGCTTAATGTCCTTGCGTTAATCAAGTCCACTGGCGTAAATACTTCATTGTCACGAACGTTCATACGCTCACGGATAGTACGAGCCATACGAGCAAGACCAACACCAAATTGAGCATATAATTGTTCACCAACTGTTCTAACACGACGATTGCTCAAGTGATCAATATCATCAATGTCGGCCTTAGCATTTGTTAGACGAACAAGGTATTTTACGATTTCAATAATGTCTTGCTTTGTTAATACCTTTTTAGTTAAAGGATAATCTAAACCTAATTTACCATTGATTTTGTAACGACCTACTTCACCTAAATCGTAACGTTTGTCACTGAAGAATAATTTATCGATAATACCACGTGCAGTTTCGTTGTCTGGAGCATCAGCACCACGCAATTGGCGATAGATGTGCTGAACAGCTTCTAATTCACTGTTTGAAGTATCTTTATTTAATGTGTTGTAGATGATAGCGTAATCGCCACCTACGTCTTCTCTTTGTAAGAAAAGACTCTTAATTTCCATTTCAATAACTGTGTCTACACCATCAAGGTCTAGAACACTATCACGTTCCATTACAATTTCGTTACGCTCAATAGAAACTACTTCACCGGTATCTTCATCAACGAAATCTTCAACCCATGTACGCAACACACGAGCGGCTAATTTGCGACCTACATGTTTTTCTAGTTCTGCTTTTGTAGCCTTAATTTCTTCGGCCATACCAAACAATTCCAAAATGTCTTTATCTGTTTCAAAACCGATAGAACGTAATAAAGTAGTTACAGGGAATTTCTTTTTACGATCAATGTAAGCATACATTACATTGTTAATGTCTGTAGCAAACTCCATCCAAGCTCCTTTGAAAGGAATAACCCTTGCAGAATATATTTTCGTACCATTTGGGTGAACTGATTGACCAAAGAAAACGCCAGGAGAACGGTGCAACTGAGAAACAACCACACGTTCAGCTCCATTAACCACAAAAGTACCACGAGGAGTCATGTAAGGAATGTTACCTAAAAACACATCCTGAACAATAGTTTGGAAATCAACGTGCTCTTCATCATTACAACTCAAACGAAGCTTTGCTTTTAAAGGCACCGCATACGTTAAACCACGTTCCATGCACTCATCGATAGAATAGCGTGGGGGATCAATAAAGTAATCCAAGAACTCCAATACAAAGATGTTTCTCGTATCGGTGATAGGGAAGTTGTCCTTAAACACACGGAACAATCCTTCATTGTTACGCTTATCTGGCGTTGTTTCCAACTGGAAAAACTCCCTAAAAGATTGTAACTGGATGTCTAGTAAGTCTGGGGCTTCTGCTAAGTTTTTGGTTCTTCCGAAGTTTACCCTGTTGTTAATAATTGTTGTTGACATAATATTTTATAAACCGGTTTGTCTAAAAAAACAACTAATCATCAGTAGATGACAGCTTGCCTAAGCATTGAAAAAGAATAAGTTATACCATGTTATACTGTCAGTATTCCTTATTATAGCCAAATAGGCATAAGTAAAGGATTGCAAAGGTAGGGGGAACAGCCCTAAGTTGTAAATTATTTTTTGATGAATTTTTCCATCTACACAAGGTTTTAACAAGAAAGTAAGTAAAATAATAATGGATAATTGTCAATCGACAATTTGCATTCGATTCAACCTGTTTTTATCAAAACACCTTTTTATTAATTATTACTTTTCAATTGCATACTATATTTTAAAAGTAATTTTTCATAGTTGTTGTTCTTCGCTAAAGTATTAAGCAATGAATAATCAATTACAATACAGGTAATCTTCCATGTTAATTAATCATTACCATATTGTTATCGTTGTGTGAACTGTCTTTTTAAAGAATTCATAACTACACATTTGCAGCCTCTTAATAAAACAATATTATGCAAATGGCTACATTTTCAAAGCGTTTATTAGTTTTCGTATCCCTCTCTGTTTCCTCATTTTTAACAGTCGTAAATGCACAATCCATTAAGGGTAAAGTTCTTGATGCCACAACAGGCGAACCACTAGTTGGGGCGGTGGTTAAGTTAGAAAACACAAAGTTTAGAACCATTGTGAAATTGGATGGCACCTATTCTTTCGCAAAACTTCCTCTCGGTAATTACACCATTAAGGTAAATTATGAAGGTTTTGCAAATGGAGAATTGCAAACTATCACTCTTTCCGACAATAGCACCAAGACCATTAGTTTCGATTTAAAGCCTACGGCTAATGAGCTATCCTCAGTAACTGTATCAACTTCTACTGAAAAGAATGGTGAAGTGGGTGCTAGGAGATTAGAAAAAATATCTGAACCAATTATTAATGTTTTGTCATCAAAATCAATACAGTTATTGCCTGACATCACGGTTGCCAATGCTTTGCAAAGGGTTAGTGGCGTAACAATTGAAAGAAGTAGTAATGGAGAAGGCCGTTATCCTATTATTCGTGGTATGGAAAAACGTTATATCAATACCTTGGTAAACGGCATTAAGATTCCTAGTCCTGATAATAAAAATCGTTTTATTCCATTAGATCTTTTTCCTTCCGAATTATTAGAAAGACTAGAGGTAAGTAAAAACCTTACCCCATCGATGGAAGGGGATGCCATTGGAGGTACTATTAATTTGGTAATGAAAGATGCTCCAGAAAAAGAACTTTTTCATATTAGTGCTGCTACTGGATACAGCGATATATTCATGAATCAAGCATACCAACACTTCGATCATAATGTAATTAACAAACAATCGCCTAATGAAATTCATGGAGCTAGTTATGTGTCTACTCCAGCAGATTTTTCATTAACTAGCCTACATTCAACAAACATTAAAGCGCCAATCAATACCACCCTTAATGCATCTTATGGTAACAGATATGGAAAAACAAAACAGTTTGGTTTGATTGTTTCTGGTAGTTTTCAAAATATTTATAAAGGAACAAAATCTACCTTTTTCTTGCCAAACGCGCAACCTGGTGTTAATAATACACCTCAATTTGTTGATTTATTATATAGAAAGTATTCAAACCAAAGCCAGCGTTTTGGGTTAAATGCCAAACTAGATTACCAAATAAATAAGAATAATAAAATTACTTTGGTAAACACTTTTGTAAGATTGGATGATTTTCAATATCGCTATACTATCGATTCTGTTTTACTTAATCATTTGGCTGATGAAAGCTTTAGAAGTATATGGCAATATCAATCCATTTACAACACTACATTGCAAGGCATCCATCAATTGGCTAATTCCTTTAAGATTGATTGGTCGTTAGTTTATTCGATTGCCAATAACCACAGACCAGATGTGCAAGAGTTTACGCACGAATATCCTGCGGTATATTCCACAGAAAAAGATTTGGTTCAAAATCTATCTACCATTTGGACACATAATAGCGATAAGGATTATGATGCTTACTTGAATCTTACCAAAGCAACAAAGATTGCAAATAGAAGAACTGAGTTCAAAGTGGGTGGAATGATAAGAGTTAAAAGGAGAGATAACTTTTACGATAAATATAGTTTGAATGCATCTAAGCAAGTTTATACAACAATGGATGCTGCAAAGTTTGTATTTAATCCAGTTCTAGATGGAATGGTGGACAGAGCGGATGGAAACAATTACACTTTTGATGAAACTATTGGTGCTGGTTATTTTCAAGCTAAAATTCA
The DNA here is from genome assembly GCA_947447825.1 of Chitinophagaceae bacterium. Classification (GTDB taxonomy): domain Bacteria; phylum Bacteroidota; class Bacteroidia; order Chitinophagales; family Chitinophagaceae; genus Parasediminibacterium. The sequence continues at coordinate 56,460 of CANFLL010000009.1, forward strand.
GTTATCCGATAAATTAGAAGCCATTGGTGGGGTAAGGGTTGAAAATACTAACCAAAAATACAATACTCAAGAAAGTACTGATAATCCTTATGTGAAAGGTAAAATTTGGTACACGGATGTATTGCCTAGTTTGCAATTTAAATATTTAATAGATAATAAAAATTCCATTCGTTTAGCCTACAATAAAGCATTATCACGACCAGGTTTTGCGGAGTTGATACCTGCTGGTGCGGCTATTTTTGAAACATTTAAAGAAACAGGAAATCCTTCATCTTTAAATCATACTACCTCCGACAATTTTGAGTTGAGGTATGAAATGTTTGGCAACAAGGCTGATCAGTTATTGCTGGGGGCTTTTTATAAAGATATTCAAGACCCAATTGAGTTCTCTGCAGTTAAGTCTGGGGTAACAAGTCAAGAATTACAACCGAGTAATTTTGGTAAATCTAATAATTATGGATTCGAAGCCGTTTACACAAAATATATTGGAGCTTTTGGAATAATGGCTAATTACACCTACACTAACTCTACCCTTACTGTAGATAAGATTTTTAAATATTATGACCCAACAAAAGGTTCTACTTCAAAGATACTTTCAGAGACAAGACCATTACAAGGGCAGTCTAAGCATATAGGAAACTTATCTTTCATGTATAAGAATCCTAAAAACGGGTTAGATGTTCAAGTAGCTTTTGTTTACACAGGCGAAAGAGTTGCATTGGTAAGTCCTTATTACGGCCTTGATTATTGGCAAGCACCAACAACACAATTAGATCTTTCTTTTGAAAAGAAAATTGTGAAAGGTATTTCTGTTTATGGCAAACTGAATAATCTTACTAATACACCGTTTATTCTACAATTACATCAGTCTTACAATAACTATATTGCTCAAAGTGGTTCGCAAAAACTCGATTTGCAAACAGATCCAAACAGTAAAATAATTGTTCAGAAGGATTTGTATAAAGCTACCTACCTTTTTGGTTTTCGTTTTAAACTTTAATTTTTATCTATTAAATTGAATTAAATGAAAAATATATTCTCTTGTTTATTACTTATGGGTACACTTTTAGTGCTACTCAATTCATGTTCGAAAGTTGCTGATAGCAAAGATTTATCTAAAGCAGTTGTTCAAATAGCTGCTCCAATTAGCGATGCTGCATGTTTGTCTGGTGCCATAAAAGGAACAATGCTTGAAGGTAAAACATACCATGTTTGTGGCGACATCATTATAAACAAAGGTGATACCCTTACTATTCAAGAAGGAGTTAAAGTATTGTTTGAAGGAAGCTTTGGTTTGGGTGTAAAAGGTAGCCTTATCTCTTTAGGTACTAAAGAAAAGCCAAACTGGTTTACTTATGATAGTGCTACTCTGGTACGTACTGATAACATTGGTGCCGACCCTACAAAAGATCCTGCTTTGAAAGGATTGTGGACGGGCATTTTGGGGGACACCTCTTGTTATTTAATGGTAATTAAATGGACACATGTTGAGTTTGCTGGTGGAAAGGCGAGTGCAAAGCTTTCAGCTATTTCAAAGCCATATCCTATTTATTTTGCTAATCCTTACGGCACTTTTGTTTTAGAAGATTCTTGGTTGTATGGTAGTGTTGATGATCCTATTCGTACGTTAGGAGGAAAGATTGCAGTTTTTAGAAATACTTTCGAGAAATGTGGACTTACTGGTGGGGAAGCATTAAATGCAAAAGCTGGTACAATTGGTGATTTTGCATATAATGTATGTATTGGTATTGCTACCAATGGACCTAAACTTTCCAATTCTGGCGCAATAATCGGTGTGCCAGGTTCTAACTTACATATCTACAATAACACTATCATAAACTGTGGTTACAGAAGAGCTGCTGCTGGTAGAGGTGGTTCTATCAATTTTGAGCAAGATGCTGCGGGCTTGGCTTACAACAATATTATGGTGAACTGTAAGTTTGGTATTCGAATTGTGGCAAATCCAATTGCAGATACTGCCAATACTCACTATGGTTATAATCTTAATTATGGTGATTCTGCTTCGGTAGTAAATCAGTTTATACCATCTACTTCCATCAGTACAGCTATTACAACTCCTCAATCAACAAATATTCCAAACGACTATTCTTTTCTTCCTACTGGTTGGAAAATAGGAGACACATACACAGCACCAACTTCTATTATCGGAGCTAATAATCCACTATTTATCAACGGACCAGTTCCGTTGCCTGCTGGAGCAAGGTTGCAAGACATTTCTGTTGTTGGCAACTACAACTTCCGTTTGCAATCTACTTCTCCTTGTGCTGGTAAAGGATACACTGGCTTTAACGCAAGAGGTGATGTTGCAGTGGATGCAAAATATGGCGTTACCGAATTAACTCCTCCGGGAAAAGATTTAGGTGCTTATCAGCTTGATGGCACAGGTAACCAACACTAAAATTTATTTTTCAACTTTATATAAATGGTCTGTAGCAGCGTTGTTACAGACCATTTTAATTTGATTTATAACGTATGCCTGCAATTGATTATCGTGTAATTAGTTTTCAAGGGTATGTAAATTCAATCATTAATGATCTGTGCCAGATACCAACCGATGTAATTTTAATCATTAATGATCTCGGCTAGATATCAAGGGTATGTAAATTTAATCATTAATGTTCTGCGCCAGATACCAACCGATGTAATTTTAATCATTAATGATCTCGGCTAGATATCAAGGGTATGTAAATTCAATCATTAATGATCTGCGCCAGATACCAACCGATGTAAATTCAATCATTAATGATCTTGGCTAGATATCAAGGGTATGTAAATTTAATCATTAATGATCTGCGCCAGATACCAACCGATGTAATTTTAATCATTAATGATCTCGGCTAGATATCAAGGGTATGTAAATTTAATCATTAATGATCTGCGCCAGATACCAACCGATGTAATTTTAATCATTAATGATCTCGGCTAGATATCAAGTACTAACCCTATAAGGGTTCAAAAATCATTAACCATTAACAACTGTTTCTCCGAGAACATATTGCGTTAACAAATTAGTAATAGTAAGTTAACGATAAGGTTACAATTTGGTAACAAACAGATTTGAATATTGCGCTTCGAATGAAACGTCATTCAAAGTAATATATGGTTAACAGCCCCCTCAACCCGCAATTCTCGTTTTCTCTCTCAAATACACCTCATCAATACGATGGTTTACTGTTAAACCAGTATGCCCTCATTTGTATAAACGTTTTAATTTTTAATTAAACAAACAAAAAATGAAAAAAGAACATTTACACGTCAAGCAACGTCTCTTGAAAATGAAGAGTGTTGTTGTTTTAATGTTACTCGCCCTGTTTTGGACGGGAGCAAGTTTTGCGCAAGTCAATCTGGTAACCTGGAATTTTGCAGGTACAGCTTCAACAGACTTTTCTGCTAGTGCTGCAAATAGAAATGGGGTTAGAAGTACAGGACTTGCTTCTATTGGTAGTGGGTATTCTCTTTATGACATCACTAACTCAAACAATACAACCCTTACTTACAAGGCGGCTTCAAATAATTATTTTGCTTTGCAAGCTTACAACAATGCATTTGCAAATAATACCACCGATTATATCCAGACTTCAGTTTCGTTACCTACAGGTTATGTTTTTGGGTCAAACCCATTAAGTCTTGTTATTCTATCTGGCGGTAGTAGTGCTACCAACAAAAAGTATTATAAAGTTTATTACCAGTATAGTTCAAGTACCTCTGGCATTCCTACGTCGGCAGTAACCACATCAACAGGTTCCACAGTTGGTTCAGGTATTGCAAACGGAACTGGATCGGCAAGTACTACTGCTTATGACGAAGTAGATGAAGTTCCTGCTTGGGTAAGTCCCACTACAACATCAGTTTCAGTGGCCAATACCAACACCATTACCATTCCTGCTCCAAGTAATAGTAGTTCTACCGTTTTAACCATTCAAGTAAGATTATGGAGTAGCAATGCTTCTGGAAACTGGCGTATGGGCTTATTTCAATTGACTGCACCTAACGGAGATATTGTTTCGCCTGTGCCAACGATTTCTTCTTTTTCACCTGCTACTTCTACTCTTTTTGCAGGTTCTACTGCTCAAACTTTATCTATAGTAGGAACCAACTTCGATAATACAACGCCTACAACTGTTACCTTCAATGGTAATACAAAAACCGTTACTTATAATAGTAGTACCCAAATTTCTATTCCATTGACCGCTACGGATTTACAAACTGCTGGCACTTACCCGATTGTTGTGGCAAATGGTTCTAATACTGTTTCTGCAAATTATACAGTATTGTCTGCACCCACAGTAAGCATTGCCGATAATGGCACTCAGCCAAGTGCAGGAAATGTTTTACAGGCAAGTACAAAGAATAATTTACAAAGCTTTGTAATAAATAACTCAACATCTAGCCTTGCAACACTAAGCACCTTAAAAGCTCATTTTACGGGTACTTACACTGCAAGTGATATTAACTCGTTTAAAGTTTACTACAATAGTTCAAATAGTTTGGCAAGTGCTACTCAAGTAGCTACTTCTGTAAGTGCTTCAACTAATACTTCTCAATCTACAACTGGTAGTGAGACGATTAATTTTACTGTAAATAAAACATTGGTACAAGGTAATAACTACTTCTGGGTAGTTGTAAGCCCTGATGCGAGTGCAAATATTACAAGCCCGTTCTCTACAGTTAGGGCAACAGCACTTACTAGCAGCGATTTTGGCTTTACAACTGCTACCATTTCTAGCGCATCTGTAAGTGCAGGTGGCACACAAACTATTGCGCAAGGGCAAACAGTTTATATGGATGATATTACCAATCAACCTTCTGGAAACATTGCTCAAAATGCAAAAGTTGCCTTGGCTGGTTTCTATCTAAACCCTTATGCTTCATCGTTATTTAGTGGTGTAAATGTGTATGCCACAGGTTCTGCAACTGCAACAGACATTACTTCAATTGCTATTTACAAAGATGTAAACAACAATGGGGTTTATGATGCAGGTACCGATGTATTGGTTTCTACCAATACACCAACTTTTAGTACATCAAATACCACTCCTATAGCTTTTACATTGAATCAGACAATTAGTAGCAAAACACAATACCTGATTGTTGCAACCATTGGCGATGTATTCGTTTCAACCATTGGTCACACAGTTCAATTGGCTATTAATGACCAAGATTTCACTGTTTCTAACTATCCTGCAGCAGGTGCTTCTAATGGTGGAAATTCATTATCTATCGTTGCGCCAACTGGTACATCAACCCTTGCTACTAATGGTACACCAGTTGCTACCATTTCTTCATTAGTAACAACTAGTGCTGCGGCAGTTCCCGTTTACAGCTTCGATTTTCATAATGATAATACAAATACAAATGCAGCTTCTTTAATCTCTCAAATAGTAATTGGGCAAGGAAGTGCAAACAGCGCACTATTTGTAAACTGGAGTAACATTATTGGTGGTGCAACTTTGTCTGACGGTGCAAATACATTAACTGGAACTGTAGGAACTAGCGGAATCACTTTCGCATCAATCCCTACTACTACTACTGATGCATTAGGATATGTAGCAACAAATACTACTAAGACTTATACATTAAGTATCTATCTAAAATCTTCTTTATCTACTGCAATACAGCAAGGAATTAATGGTGCTCAGTTGGCATTTGCACTTATAAATAGTAGTTTCACACTTACAGGTAGCACATTAGCAGCTAGCCAAAGCATTAATTCTGGTACAACAAATGGCGCAATTAGTGTAGTTGCAACTAAACTTGCCTATGTGCAAGCGCCTACAAGTGGTTCTCCAAATGTTGTATTAACACCTGCTGTTACTGTTCAAGCAGTAGATGCTAATGGTAACTATGCAACAAGTTACGCTGGTACAGTAACTTTAGCTTCTAATCCTACTGGTATTAATGGAACATTGTCTGCATCTACTTCTAATGGCTTGGCAACATTCAGTACCTTACAATTTACTTCTACAGGTACTTACTCTATTACAGCAACTTCTGGTAGTTTAACAAGTGTTAGTAGTAATGCACTTATTGCAAATGCGTTGTATACAGGTAATGCTGCTGGTACAGCATATACTTGGGAAGCTGCTAATGTTTGGGGAACATCATCATCAAACACAGCAACTACGAGCTGGACCGAAGGTGATGATGCTCATTTTGTAAACAAAGCTGCAACTGTTACTTTAGGTAGTAGTCATACTGCCACAAGCTTAAATTTTGATACTACTGGTTATACATTAACTGGAACAGGAACTTTAACTCTTACAGGCTCTAATCCTAGTATCAATATTGTTAAAAGCGGTTTAGAAACTTTCAATTTGCCAATAAGTGCTGCTAGTAATTTATTGTTTGCACCAACTTCTGGTACTGCTACCATGACTATTGGCGCAAATGGTGCTGCTGCAAATAAGTATAGTGCAAACTTACCTAATGGTGCAACTTTAGGCTTAGGATTAAATACAGTAAACCTATTATGTAGCTATCCTTTTGGTAACACAAACTCACCGTTATACGTGAATTCATCTATTGCTTCACCTTCCATGATTACCACTTCAAGTGCTACTGCGGTTACAACCCCAATGCCTTTAACAGTTTCTAATAACATCGTAATCTCTACTGGTGGTGCTTTAAGTCTTTGTCCTACAGGTGCAGGCTTGTATGGTAACCTCATTAAATACACAGGTGTTATCAGTGGTGCTGCCAATGCAATATGTATGAGTAACTCTTTAGGAACTTCTAGCCAATTTGCTACTGGTGGTAAGGGAATGGTTTATTTCGGTGCAAAGAATACTTATTCTGGTACAACCTTTATGGCAGGTAACCAAGGTTCTTTAATATGTGGTGGAGGCGACAATACCTTGCCTTCTACAACCGATGTATTATTCTTTACAGGTGCGACTGCTGGAGATGCCCCATTGTTAGACTTAAATGGTAGTAACGAAAAGGTTTCATCTATTTCTGGTAGTGATGGTCTTGCATCGCATGTTACTACAGGTTTGTATCCTGGTGGGGTTTATAACTCACTTACTTACACACAGAATTATGCCGCTACAACTACAAGTGTAACTGTGTTCGATAGTTTAATTTCTTCTTACATCTCTGCAGGTACTATAGCAGTAGGTACTAAAGTATTCGGTTCTGGTATTACTTATGGTACAACTATATCATCTATTACCAAACAAACCATTGCAGGTTATACTTGCGATGTGTTGGGAATGAGCCAAGCAATTACTTCGGTATTAAGTGCTAACCAAGGTTTCTATATTTTCTTCGAAAATCCAACACAGAAAACACTAACCATTGAAGGTGTTGGTAGCGTGGGTGGTCCTTACGATCCTCAGGTAGGACATACTATTGACCGTACTAATGCTAATTATGGTGCAACCATCAATGGTAATGTTGCATTAACACTTTCTGCTAATAATGCTACTGCCAACAAGTTAACCTTGCTTAATACAAATACCTACATCGGTAATACTACGGTTACTAATGGTACACTTGTTTTTGCACACGTTGGTGGAAACACTATCCCAACAACAAATAGTGTAACTGTAAATGGTGGCGTATTAGAAATTAGTACTAGCCAAACATTGGCCAACCTAACAATTTCTTCAGGTACTTTATTAGTAGATGCTGGCGCAACGCTAACCATAACTGGTGCTTTCACAAACACTGGTGGTACGGTTACCAATAATGGCACAATTACCTATAGTGGTTCAACTGCATTTACAACTGGTGGTACTACGATAAACAATAACGGAACATTGAGCGTAACTGCTGCTAATTTGGTGGTGGCTACAGGTATATTAACTAATGCAGCTAGCAGCACTATATCAGTTACTAACAATACGATCAATGTAACGGGTGGTACCTTGACTAATAATGGTATTCTTGCTTCTGCAAGTAATGTTTCCGTAACTGGTGGTATTTTTAACTCTAACACAAATCAAACGGTAAACAACCTAAGCGTTACTTCAAATGCTGCTACTGTAAACATTGCAAATAATACCACAACAACTATCAACGGTACATTAACTTATGCTGGTAATATAGCTAATAGCGGTACCATTGCTTATGGTGCTTCTGGTGGTTTAACTTACGGTTTTACTAAGGCTAAGTTCCAATTTAATAATGCGTATGAGTTTGTTGCACCTAACCTTCCTGCTACTTTAACATTACCTGTAGGAGATACAATCTTATTAGATAATGATTATGTATTCCCTGGTAGTTTGGTATTAAATGGTGTAATATCTAGTTTGGGTACTTTCTTAACGCCAAATACATTTACACTTACTGGTGCTTCAAAAACAATAACTGGTAATGGTACAATCGGTTCAATTGGTATTGCTGGTACCATTTCAGTACCTACAGGAAACAGTTTAAGCATCTTGAACAAGATAGTTCTTTCTTCTGGAACATTAACTACAAACAACAATGTAACATTGAAATCAACTTCAATAGATAGCACTGCGGTTGTTGATGTTGTTGCGAGTGGTTTGATTAATGGTAACATCACCGTTGAACGTTATATTCCTAAAGGATTCAGATCTTACCGTGATATGGCTCCTCAGGTTTATGGTGCTGGAAGCATCTTTGCTAACTGGCAAGAAAGCGGAAGCTTTACAAACAAAGGTTATGGCATATTTATTACAGGTTCTACTGCAGCTGATGCTAGTAAAACTTACTACAATACGCCATCATTTAATAGTACTACTGGTTTAGATTACAGCATTAATGGTAATGCTTCTGTATTTACTTTCTCTAACCCTGCTGATGCTTGGACTGCTGTTACTAATACAAAATCAACTAACCTTGATCCTTTCCAAGCTTACAGAGTTGCAATTAGAGGTGATAGAACTTTTAACCTAGAATCTACAGTACTTACTCAAGTTAATGGAAGTATATTAATGGTTAATGCTACAACACTTCGTGCAACTGGTAAACTAATTACTGGTACAGTTAAGTATAATACTGCTGGTGTTACTGCAACATCAGCCGATGGATCTGCAATTACTTCGGGCGTTACATTGAAAAACTCAATTGGTTCTTTCGATATGATTGCTAACCCTTATGCTTGTCCTGTAACTTGGGGTACTGGTACATTAACAAACAGTTCTTCTTCTACTGTTTATGGTGCTTCTACTAATTTGAATGGTACTTATTGGTACTTTGATCCAACTTCAGCAGCATCAGGTTCTTACATTGCATTCAATGCTATTACCGGGTCTTCATCTCATACTGGTGTTTCTTCAACGGGTATCATACAAGCTGGTCAAACAGTTTTTGTTCAAGCAAGAGCTAATTCTCCAGAAGTGGTATTTACAGAAGGATCAAAAGTTGCTACTTCTACTAAAGCTAAAGTGTTTGGTGTAACGACTCCTATTAGCAAGATATATGTAAGCTTAAAGAAACAATCTGCAAATACATATAAAATTGTAGATGGTGCTGCAGTAGCTTTCAGTAGCAGTTTTGGTAACACTACTTATGGTGCTCAAGATGCGTACAAATTTGGTAACGGAAACGATAATCTTTCAATTGTAGATAAAGGAACAAACCTTAGCATTGATGGTAGATTGCCTGCAACTACAGCTGATGTGCTACCAATTGCTTTGGCTAAATTGAATAATGCTTCTTATCAACTAGAAGTTGATGCAACTAACTACAATGGCTTATCTCCAGTATTGAAAGATAACTTCAAAGGAACAGTTACCGACTTAACTATTGGTGTAAATACAATCGACTTTGTTGCGGATAGCCTTGTTGCTGCTTCTTATGCTAGCAGGTTTACGCTTGGGTTTAAACCAACCACTTTAGCTGTTAACAGCATTGTTGCAAGTGCTTCTTTAAACAATAAGGTGGCTACTATCAGTTGGAACACAGTAGGAGAGAAAAATGTTTCAAGATTTGAAGTTGAGAAATCTACTGATGCTGTAAGCTTTACTAAGATTGCTCAAGCTACTGCTAAAAATACTACTTCTGCTGCTTACACTACAACTGATAACAGTGTAACTGCTACTACTTACTACCGCATTAAAGCCATCAGCGAAGTAGGTACGGTATCTTACAGTAATGTTATTAAACTTTCGACTTTCGACTCTCAACTTTCGACTTATTCTTTATACCCTAATCCTCTAAAGGGAAGTAAAGTGTTGAATGTTTCATTGAGCAATGTAGGTGCTGGTAAATACACCGTAGCCCTAACTAATGTATTAGGTCAAAAAGTACAGGAAGCTGCAATCAGCCACAATGGTGGAAATGCTAGTCATGCAATAACTGTAAACAATACATTGGCTGCTGGTACTTACTGCGTAACTATCAGAGAGTCTGCAAGTGGTAAAATTGTTAATCAATCAAATTTATCAGTTAATTAGTGATTAGTTATAAGTGGTTAGTTGTTAGTAAATCCTATTAATAACTAACCACTAACTACTGTTCATAAATCTTTCAATCAATAAATCATAGTTTAAATGAAACAAGTATTATTAAATAGCAAGCTAATTGTTTTGGCTTTGTTTATAGGGTTGAGTTTCACCTCGGCTACATTAAATGCACAAAGTCCGGCTGATGATCCAGGGATTAGTGGACCAGGTTCTCCAAACAACGGCCCTTCTGCTGATGGAAGCCCAGTTGTTCCTTTCGATACAAACATGACTTTACTTTTTGCAGCTTCTGGTATTGCGTTCGCAACCCTTAAACTAAAGAAAGGAAGTCTTTTATTCAACTAATTTACACTGCAACCATATAGCAATTTTAAGTGCTATATGGTTGCTTCTTTCCATTCGGGTTAATATTAATTTATCATAAAAAAAGAAAAATGAAGAAAATTTCTACACTGTTATTCGTTGTTATTTCATTAGGTGCTTCAGCACAAAAAACATTGGTTCATTATTGGAACTTTAATCCGGTTATAACTGCCACCGCTCCAACTGGTGATACTGCTTTGGCCAAAAATCCAACTATATCTCTTGTAAACGGTGCTTCTTTAAAATATGAAGGTTCATATACAGATTTAGTTACAGATGCGGGTGATACTACAAACTTGAGAATTGCTGAAACTGATCCTACACTTGAAATGTCTTTTCGTTGCAGGTCACCTTATGGTCCCTTAACCATGAATTTACCTACAACTGGTTACCAAAATATTGTTGTTAAGTATGGTTTATTTAGAAGTGGAAGTGGATCTGCTTTTAATACTGTTACCTATACTACAGATGGTTTGACATGGGATTCAGTTGGTCTAAAAATTACCGATGGAGCTATTGCAACAACTACTGGTTTAGGTTCTTATTCGGTAAATGCGCTTGCTTCTCCATTAGATTTGATAACCCTAGATTTTACAAATATTCCAGCTGCTAATAATAATCCAAATTTTAAAATTAGAATAACTTATAATACTGCCGCTGCTGGTAATAACAGATATGATAATTTATCATTAGATGGTGATCCAACCACACTTCCCCTTTCATTACAATCGTTCTCCGGTTCAATTGTAAACAATCAAGTAAGCTTAAACTGGAATACGTTGAATGAAGTAAATGCCAAATCGTTCAGTATTGAATCAAGTACTAATAAAATTTCTTTCACATCTTTAGGAGTTGTTTCAGCTAAAAATATTGTGGGTTTGAATGCTTATTCTTTCCAAACAAATGCTCCATCTGCAACTACTTACTACAGATTGAAGATTACTGACAAAAACGGTACTGTTTCTTACAGCTCAATCGTGGTGTTAAGTACTGCTTATGCTAAAGCAATTAGTGTTTTCCCTAATCCTGCAGTAAATTCAATTACTCTTTCGCATGGTCAAGCTGCCATCTGTGCAACTGTGAAAGTGATTAATGCTATTGGTCAAGTAGTTGCCACAACCTCTGTTTTAAAAGGCGCAACACAAACCACTTTAGATGTTAGCCGATTAGCAAAAGGTTCTTATATTGTTTCTTTTGTAAATAATGGTAAAACAGAAACCACTCAACTTGTGAAGTAAACCTTTTTTAAACTAATTCAACATAAAACAAAAAGGAGACTGGCTTAATTGCTAGTCTCTTTTTTTTGTGCATATACCTCACTATTATTCAGAAAACCAAATAGTGATTGGTGCAGGTCATTTGCCTTATTAATCAATTGCCTACTCTTTAAAAGTTAGCAAACAGGCTATTAAACAACAAAATTTTAGAGTTTCATTTTAACTTATTACCTATAACTACCTAGTGCCCTTGATTTGGTAACATTAGATTAAAGTTTACATAACATTAAAACAACATTAAAATAACATTAAAGATATGTGCGTATTGTCTCTTTGTAAAATCAACAACTAACTACTAATTGTGTCAATGTGACCCACATGGCGAAGCTTTGCATTTTGCTTATTCTGAAAATAAATTCCATTTCTTGCCATCTTCTTTAATGTATGCAGTATTAATTATTTCTGCATAAATCATCAATCAATTTTTAGTTGAAGTACGGTTACCACTAAGGAGTTCTACCATAAAGCTCCCGATTAATTCCACCTTTTCACTTACTACTTACCTTGAAGCTGCATAATCAAAATGGCATGAACAATACTTACTATGCCAACAGTAAAACTTCAAAAGTCAATTGCATAGCTCGCTAAGTCAATCATAGAAACTGCCTTGGTTATGCAAAAGGCTAAACTGGCCGTGCCAAACAACTTTCAACCCCAATAGGCACACTTCCGTAGGTTATGCAAATGATTACGCTAGCTATTTGCCGCACCTTCACATGCGTTGCATGAGGCTATCAAAGTCCGCAACATAGCTCCCAAAGTAAACATAAACACTTGCAAAGTCAATCACACCAACTGCGATGTTTATCCAGAGTGCAAAGTCAGCTATGCAATTGGCTTACAAACCCTGAATCCACACATCCCTATGCCACTCACCACACTTTTAAAGTCAATCGCACCACATGGCTATGCTGTGCAAAACACTTTTCAAGCTATGCGCCGCACTTTTCAAACTATGCGCCGCACTTTTCAAGCTATACCATTAGCCAACCCAGCTATGCAATTAACAACCATTATCCGCTAAAATGAGGTTACTACAATATACAACAGCCACTTTTTTTAAATTTTAATAATCCTTCTGGCAAATAAGCCTATTTATAACATAATTCAAAATTAATAAACGCACATGTTGTTAGTACAACTTAATGGTGATATAGGAACACAAATGTTTCAATATGCAGTCGGTAGAAATATCTCGAAGATTTATGACTGTGAATTGTTTTTAGATTGTAGTTTGATCTTGAAAAGATTAAAGTCAAGACCCGAAACAAACCTTTTGCCGCTGTATGGTTTCAATACATCCCTGCGAATTGCCGGATCTGCAATTGTAAACAACTTCATAAAACACCAAGGTGTTTCTAGCTTATTGCGATTCCCGGATGTGAAAAACTATAAAGTGATAACCGAAAACAGGCAACAAGTAAGCACTAATTTCATTTACACTGTTTCTCCCCCTACTTTACTGAAAGGCAATTTTCATAATGAATTCTATTTTAAAGAACATATTGGTGAAATGATTTCTGATTTTACATTGAAAGATGTTTTTAAAACCGAAATTGATTATACTGCTGAGAGTTTAAATCTAGAAAATTCTATTGGGATAGTATTGACGGTTTCTAAAGCAAAGAATGGATTGAACGAGGCAAATGAAGCTGTTGATTTAAGTTATTACCATGCTGCAATTGCCCATTTTTCTGAACAATTACCTGATGCTAAATTTGTTTTCTTTACTAATTTAAGTGAACCAGAAATAGCTTCAAGTTTTGAAGCCTTAAATAAGGACATATTTGTATTGCATGAAGGAGTGATGCAATGGAAAAATGTGGCATTAATGAGCAAATGTAAACACCTAATAGCTAATGATTCCGCCATTTCGTGGTGGGCAGCATGGCTGAATAATACCAATAATACAACCGTAATTATTCCTCAAAACTATTCGTTCGATAAACCAGAATTAACACACAAAGCCAAAGGGATTGTTCAGAATTGGATTAAAATGTAGTGAAGGTTAAACTAAATAAAAGCGGTATAACAGCAAAGAGTAATTTAACCTAAAAGTCCGTAAAATGCTTTTTAAAAGGAATAAACCAAGCTTGACGTTTTTTAAACAAAGTGCATCTCTTTAAGTGCGTAAAGATGTGAGTATAAAAGAGACAATTATTACACTTTAGATACTTACTTAAAAAATACAATGCAGTTTATTTAAGCTTAATTCCATAATCTTCTCCACCTCTGCGTTCTTAAATTCAAACATTGCACAAACTTTTCTTGAGCTTACTCTGCGGTTCTCTGTATTAATAACTCTGCGGACTTTGCGGTTATTTTTTCTATTATACACGAAAGAAAATGGTTTGTGAAAAGTTAAAGGCAGAAATTTCTTGTAATCAAGGAAGTCAATTATTTCTTTCATTCAAATCATTTTATCATTGGTGTAAGTGCGTAAAGTTGGGAGTATATAAGAGACAATTATTATACTTTATATACTTACTCAAAAAGTACAATGCAGTTTAGTTAACATTAATTCCATAATCTTCTCCACCTCTGCGTTCTTAAATTCAAACATTACACAGGCTATTCTTGAGCTTACTCTGCGGTTCTCTGTGTAAATAACTCTGCGGACTTTGCGGTTATTTTTTCTCTTAATTAAACGGCATTGTTAAATAATACGTAACTATTTAGGGGGTATTTAACCACAAAAGTCACTAAGGCTTTCACCAAGAACACAAGGATTGTGAAATATTATTATTGGGGGACTCTAAACCTTAGTTTACTTTGTTTTTTCCTTGTTTGCTTAGTGGTAAATAACCTTTGTAGAGTTACGATAATACTAAATCACAAATAATTATAAAAGCATAACGATTATTTAATTTGAAATATTAGTTTGCTGGAATTACTTTGCAAGTTGATTAACCTATTGTAATTTAATGATGAGATACTGTAATTACTGACACAGTTTGTTAATCCTTTATTTGCGTTAATGAAAAGTATATCCGAATTGCTGAAAATGTTGGCTAATGTTTGATAATGGTGTTTTTATAATTTCTCTTGACTTTCAAATGCAATGGGGCGCATTTGATAAGCGAGAACTAGATGTGGAAAGGAGAGTAGTATTGAAAAATACTTTGGCTAGAATTGTTCCCAAAACCTTGAGACTATTCGAGAAATATGACATGCATGCTACTTGGGCTTTTGTAGGAATGTTGTTGGATAAGAATAAGCATGATTGGCAAATAAACAAACCTTCCATTC